>JBBDMO010000097.1:0-17058 GCA_040878255.1 Ilumatobacteraceae bacterium | reverse complement strand
GGGGCCGAAGTTGGGTGGGTCAGAGGTCTCGGAAGGTCTCGTCCATCAGGTCGGCCAGTTCCTGGTCGTGGACGGCCTTCGAGCCCGTGGCCGGGCTGCCGCTCTCGACCCGAGCAACGTGGCGCAGGTCGTAGCCACGCTCCTTGATGCGCCAGGTGCGGTGCTCGACGAAGTTCCATGGGCCCATGTTCTCGGGCTCCTCCTGGAGCCAGACGAGATCGCGCGCATTCGGGTAGCGGTCGAGGATCCCGACGAGCTGCTCGACGGGGAAGGGGTAGAGCTGCTCGACCCGCACGATGGCCACGGGTGCATCTCGCTTCGCGCGCTCGGCGAACGCGTCCCAGGCCACCTTGCCGGAGCAGAACACGATGCGGGTCACGGCATCGCGATCGGTGAGGTACGGGTCGTCGAGCACTTCCTCGAACGAGCCACGGGTGAGGTCGTCGATGTGGCTGGCGACCTCCTTCATGCGCAACGGCGACTTCGGGGCGAAGACCACGAGCGGCTTGCGCACCTCGCGCCGCACCTGACGCCGCAGCAGGTGGAAGTACTGCGCCGAAGTGGTGGCGTTGACGACCTGGATGTTGTCCTCGGCGCAGAGCGTGAGGAACCGCTCGATTCGGGCTGAGCTGTGCTCGGGGCCCTGACCCTCGTAGCCGTGCGGCAGCAGCAGGACGAGGTTGTTGTCCTGGCCCCACTTGTCCTCGGCAGCGACGAGGTACTGGTCGATGATGATCTGCGCACCGTTGATGAAGTCACCGAACTGCGCCTCCCACACGACCAGCGCCTCGCGGTTGGCATGCGAGTAGCCGTACTCGTACCCGAGGGCGGCGTACTCGCTGAGCAGCGAGTCGTACACCCAGAACTCACCGCTCGCGCCGGGCAGCTGTTGCAGCGGGATGAAGACCTGCTCGTTCTCGTAGTCGACCAGTGCGGCATGGCGGTGGCTGAACGTGCCGCGGCGGCTGTCCTCGCCGGCAAAGCGGACCGATGTCCCTTCGAGCACGAGCGACCCGATCGCCATGGCCTCAGCGGTGGCCCAGTCGATCATGCCCGTCTCGTCGTACTGCTTCGCGCGGGCTGCGAACTGGCGGCCGAGCTTCGGGTGGATCGTGAAGCCCTCGGGGTATGCGGTGAGGTTGTGGAACACGGTGTCGAGCATCGAACGATCGACGCCGGTGACCACGTGCGCCAACACGCCCTGCGGCCTCGGCGGCTTGGCGACCTTCACCTTCTCGGGTGCGTGGGCGCGAGTCTCGTCGAGCGCGACCTGGAGCTTGCCCTGGAAGTCGTCGAGCGCACTCTCGGCCTCGTCGATGGTGATGTCGCCACGCTTCACGAGCGACTCGACGTACAGCTTGCGCACGCTGCGCCGCTCGGCGATCGCCTTGTACATCAGCGGCTGCGTGTAGCTCGGGTCGTCGCCCTCGTTGTGGCCGTGACGTCGGTAGCACACCATGTCGATGACGACATCCTTGTGGAACGTCTGGCGATACTCGAACGCCAGTCGCGCGACGCGGGCGCATGCCTCGGGGTCGTCACCGTTGACGTGGAAGATCGGGGCCTGCACCGTCTTCGCCACGTCGCTGCAGTACAGCGACGAGCGTGCGTACTGCGGCGCCGTGGTGAACCCGATCTGGTTGTTGATGATGAGATGGATCGTGCCGCCGACCCGGTAACCGCTGATGTCGCTCATGGCGAGGCACTCGGCCACGATGCCCTGTCCGGCGAACGCGGCATCGCCGTGGATCAGCAGGGGCAGCACCGGATACGACCCGGGCGGGTCGATCTGGTCCTGCCTGGCGCGCACCATGCCCATGACGATCGGGTCGACGGTCTCGAGGTGGCTGGGGTTCGCAGCGAGCTCGATGGCGAGGTCGGCGCCTGACGGCGACTCGTACTTGCCGAGCGCACCGAGGTGGTACTTGACGTCGCCCGAGCCCTGGACGGTGCTGGGGTCGACGTAGCCCTCGAACTCCTTGAAGATCTGGTCGTAGCTCTTGCCCATGATGTTGGCGAGCACGTTGAGCCGGCCGCGGTGGGCCATGCCGAGCACGGCGCCGTCGAAGCCTGCGTCGGCTGAATGCGACAGGATCTCGTCGAGGATCGGGATCGCCGACTCAGCGCCTTCGAGGCCGAAGCGCTTGGTGCCGACGTACTTGGTGGCGAGGAACTTCTCGAACGCCTCAGCCGAGTTGAGTCGCTCGAGGATCCGGCGCTTTTCGTCCTTCGAGAACTCGAAGTGCACGTTCTCGAGGTGCGACTGGACCCAGCGCTGCTCGGCCGTGTTCTGGATGTGCATGTACTCGACGCCGATGGTGCGGCAGTAGGCATCGCGCAGGACACCCAACAGCTCGCCGAGCGTCATCCGCTCGACCCCACCGACGCCGCCGGTCAGGAACTCGCGGTCGAGGTCCCAGATGGTGAGGCCGTAGGTGGCCGGGTCGAGCTCGGCCGGCAGCTCGGGCTCGCGCCAGCGCAGGGGATCGAGGTCGGCGATGAGGTGGCCGCGCACACGATGGACGCGGATGAGCGTCGCGATCTGCATCTGCTTGTGCAGCATCGCATCCTCGCGGTTGACCGGGTTCACGTCGATGCGCCACTTGACCGCCTCGTACGGCACGCCGAGGCTCTGGAACACGGCCTCGTAGAACCCGTGCTCGCCGAGCAGGAGCTCGTGCATCCGCTTCAGGAACATGCCGCTCTCGGCGCCCTGGATGATGCGGTGGTCGTAGGTGCTGGTGACCGTGACGACCTTGCTGATGCCGAGCGAGCCGAGCGCGTGCTCGTCGGCGCCCTGGAACTCGGCTGGGTAGTCGATGCTGCCCACGCCGACGATGACACCCTGGCCCGGCATCAGCCGCGGCACGCTCTGCACGGTGCCGATGGTGCCCGGGTTGGTGAGCGTGATGGTGGCACCCTGGAAGTCGGCCACGGCGAGCTTGTTGGCCTTGACCTTGCGGATGACGTCCTCGTACGCGGCGAGGAAGCCGGCGAAGTCGAGCGACGCCGCGTCGCGCAGGACGGGCACCACGAGCGTGCGCGAGCCGTCGGCCTTGCTGACATCGACGGCGAGACCCATGTTCACTGCGGCGTTGCGCACGAGGCGCGGCTTGCCGTCCGCGGTCTCGGCGTAGGTGTTGTTCATGTTCGGCACGGCATCGCCGATGGCCCGCACGATTGCGTAGCCGATGAGGTGGGTGAAGCTGACCTTGCCCTGGCCGCTGCGGCTGCGATAGCCGTTGATGACCTTGCGGTTCACCTCGAGCAACTTGGCCGGGACGCTGCGGAAGCTCGTCGCCGTGGGGACGGTGAGGCTGCGCTCCATGTTCGAGGCGATCATGACACCGGCACCGCGAATCGGCTCGCCGACGTCGTCGGTGACGACCGGTGTACCCGACGTCGCCGCGGGTGCAGCAGGCGGCGGCGTGACCGCCGGCGCTGTCGCCGCAGGGGCGGCTTCGGCCACGGGTTCGGCAGCGACGACCGCCGGAACAGATGCCGTCGCGGCACCGTTCACATCGGCAGGCGCAGCGCCTCGGTAGTCGGAGAAGAACTCTCGCCACGACTCGCTGACCGACTCGGGGTCGGCGAGGAACTGGGCGTACATCTCATCGACGAGCCAGGAGTTCGCACCGAACCCCGGACCCGCATGATCGATCGCAGTCATCGTGGTCGATGGTACCTGGCAGCCATTGCCGGAACCGTGCTGCGCGGCGCTGGAACGTCCAGCATCTCGCTGGCCACCGAGGGTCCCCGCATGTGTCGGACGGCATGGATGTTTTTCCGAAGTGAGCGCTTGTACAATCCCGGCATGACGTTCCGCTCACTCGCCCCCCTCGTCCTCGCCGGAGCGCTCGGCCTTGCCGCATGCGGCGGCGGCGGCGGCAGCAGCAGCAGTGACACCATCCCTGCGGATGCCGACGTGGTCGTCAAGGCGATCGATGGCATCAAGTGGGATCAGTCGTCCTACTCCGCCACCGCCGGCGACGTCGTGATTGCCGCCGTGAACGTGTCGAGCCTGCCGCACAACCTCTACATCGTCGCGGCCGACGGCACACAGCTTCCCAACATGCTCGACCTCACCAGCAAGGGCAAGGTCGCCACCGAGACCGTCACGCTCTCCGCAGGCGAGTACACCCTCATCTGCACGGTCCCCGGCCACGCCAACATGAAGGCCATCCTCACCGTCAGCTGACCCCGGCAGCAAGCATGGGTGATTGGTAGGAAAATCAACCGCAACATCGTGTAGGCAGGACTGTGAGTGGCCACCAGAAACTGCCCACTGGCGGCCAACAGATCCGACTCCGAGGTGAACGCTCTGCGTGATGAATCTTCGAGATCCGACCGTGCACCGCTCGCTGCGAACCCAGCGGGAAGGGGCGCGCTCAGATGAGGGAGTGCAGCGCGCTGGGATGTAGACGTTTGAAACTGGACCCGATCGGGTATTTGTCCACACCCAACGGAGAGATGCGTCGACAACCATCCCCGCGCAGCGATCCTGCGGTATTGAGTCAGGAGACAGTATGACTGCATCGAGTAGCGCAACCGTCGATGAGGCTCTCCGCTTCGGAGGAGGGCTCGCCCCCGAGGAACGCGCCCACATCCTGGAGATATTCAGTGCGCTCGACGCACGCCTGCGGTCATTCCGGCCAGGGAGCGTCGAGTTGCAGTTGACGGTCAAGGAACGAGACACGGCGAGTCAGCGGACCACCCTCGAAGCATGGATCGCACGCCGATCACGGTTGGTCGCCACCTCGAACCACACCGATGCGCACCAAGCCTTCGTGGAGGTGCGCGAAGACCTCATCCGCCAGATCTCCGACGTGAAGAATCGCGAAGAACCCCGAAACAATCGCCAACTCAGGAGAACGAAGCCGCTGGGGCAATCAGGCGCTGATGGGTGAAGCATGAAGATCCTGATTGCGCTCGATGATTCACCCGTGTCCGCACGGGCAGCCCGAGAAGCAGCCCGACTGTTCGCTGGTGTGGGTGTCGAGTTCCTGGTGATCAGCGTGTCGACGCTACCGATGATGTGGGCTGGCGGGCCCGGCTACGGGATGGTCACACCAATGGTGATGTATCCGGCCCTGTTCGAGCCGAGCGAGAACGCCGAGGACGATCTCGTCGCTCGAGCCGAGGCCGCCGGCGTCGCTGATGCCGAACCACATAATGAGTCGGGTGATCCGGTCAGCGTCATTTGCCGGGCGGCCGAGGCCCACAACGTCGATGTGATCGTCGTCGGTTCGCACGACAAGTCGGCGTTGCGACGACTGGTCGATCCCTCGGTGGCCGCGGGCGTAGTGCGCGAGACATACCGACCCGTGCTCGTGGTCAGCGGTGAGCCGCCTGACTCGAACGGGTAGACAGCAAAGCAGCGTTCGCAGTTGCAAACGCCGACGGTCACCAGGGTGGGGCGTACCGCCACGGTCGTCACGCATGCGCGCCCGACTCCAACGGTGCGGCCTCCTGCTGGGGCGGCACCGAATATGGGGGAGACCGGTATCAGTCGACGTCACTCGCGGCACCAGATGTAGTGGCTGGTCCGAAGCATGTACCAACCATCTACCCATGCTTGCTGCCGGGGTCACCGTCAGCTGAGCCCGAGCCCAGCGGTTCACGTCAGACGATGTGGCGTTCGAACCAGTCGAGCATGCGCTGGCGCGCATCGGCCGCGAGGTCGGCATCGAACACGGAGGGCCGGTCGTCGCAATTGAAACCGTGCTGGCCTTCGGCGTAGCGCACGACCTCGGCATCCACCGATGCCTCAGCCACGACCTGGCGCAGCCGCTCGACGTCGTCGACCGGGATGCCCGGATCGCGATCGCCGTAGAGGCCGAGCCACGGGGTCTGCAGGTGCGTCGCGAGATCGAGGCCCGGCGGGAACCCGAAGCGGGGTGCGCCAAGCCCACCGCCGTAGAACGTGACCGCTGCGCCGAGTACCCGGGTGGCAGCAGCGTGCAGGGCGACCGTGCCACCCATGCAGAAGCCGACGATGCCCGTTTGGCCTGCTTCGATTCCCTGCACCGCAAGATGGGCGAAGGTCGCGTCGAGGTCGGCGACGATGCCGTCGCTCGTCAGCGTCTGCATCGCCGGCATCACAGCCGGTAGGTCGTCGTAGGAGAACACCTGCGGCTCGGTGCGGTGATAGAGCGTCGGCGACACCGCCAGCCACCCGTGCGCGGCGAGCAACTCGGCGATCGATTGGATGTGCGGCGTGACGCCGAATGCCTCTTGGATCACGACGATCGCGCCCCTGCGCGCGGTGTCGGGCGTCGCGGTGAACAGCGGCATCGGTCCGGCTGCGGTGTCGAGCGTGGTCTGCATGGCCCTCCTCGGTCTGGTGACACCCACTGTCGCAGGTCAGTGGCGCGCTGATCTTCTCGCAGAACGGCCGATCGCTCGCAGCGCCGCCACCGCATCGTCGAAAATCGGGGTGGGCGGGCGGGCGGGTGCGTCACACTGCAGACATGGAACCCTTGCCGTCACTCGTGCGAACCGAACGCCTGGTGCTGCGTCCGTGGACCACCGACGACGCCCCGACGATGTCGGCAGCGATCGCTGCGAGTGTCGATCACCTTCGTCCCTTCATGCCGTGGATCGCCGACGAACCGCTCACGGTCGACGCTCGGCTCGCACTCATCGAGCAGTTCCGCACGGACTGGGAATCGGGTGGCGACGCGGTGTACGGCGTGTTCCTCGACGACGCTGCGATCGGCGGGACCGGGCTCCATCGGCGCCGCGGGGCGACGGTTCTCGACATCGGCTACTGGGTCCACGTCGACCACATCGGCAACGGGTACGCCACCGAGATCGCGGCGGCCCTCACGACCACCGCACTCGAGATCGACGGCATCGACACCGTCGAGATCCACCACGACCGCGCCAACGAACGCAGCCGTCGGGTGCCCCAGCGTCTCGGGTACGAGTTGGTCGGCGAGACCATCGACGTCGCGAGCTCGCCCGGCGACGAGGGCGTCGACGTGGCGTGGCGCATGACGATCGATCGCTGGCCGGCGGCGGCCGGGGTCCGCACCCAACCCCGGTAGCCGGGCGATCAGGTGGCAGCGACCGCCCGCACCTCGACAGGGATGGCGCTCATGACGGGCATGCCCGTGAAGCGGTCGTAGCCGCTCTCGACGTCGATCAACATCGCTGTGGTGGAGCCGAACTCGCGGAGCTCACCCGGCTCGTCGGGCAGGCCACCCCATGCGTGAGCGATGCTGATGACGCCCCGGCGCACATCGGGCGCGCTCTTCACGATCGCCCGGATCGCGCCGCGGGGCGAGGCCATCTCGATGGTGCTGCCGTCGGTGGCGCCCACGGCCACCAGGTCGTCGGGGTGCATGTGTGCGAAGTTCGTACCGGCCTTCGCGCGCAGCACCTCGACCTCACGACCCGACGAGTTGAACAGGCTCTTGAGCCGGCGAGTCGTCATCCGGAAGGTGTGCTTCGCCGGGTCGAAGCCGTCGAGCACCGCACCGGACGACTGCTCGTGGAACACCACGATCAACTCCTCGGCAATGCCGTCGGGCGCGACGTTCAACCGGGCGGTCACGTCGGGGTCGGCCTCGAGCACCAGGGTCGCGAGATCGGGTCGCATCGCGGCACCGTCGGCGCGCACCTGTGCCATCGGCACACGAGCGTTCACGTAGATGAGGTCGAGCACATCGTCGGCGCTGACTGCCGCACCCGGGTCGATCGTGCCTCCGGGCAGGGTGATGCCCACGCCGAGGCGTCCGGCGACCTCGGTGAAGAGCTGCCACTCCTGCCACACCTCGCCGGTCGGCTGCAGTACCGCCGGGGTGTAGTTCGTGTAGGCCTGCGGGAACCAGCGGTCGATGGTGGTGGGCACGTCGGGCCGCTCGAGGCTGAGCGTGCTGGCGATCACGTAGTGCGCTGTCTTCGCCGTCGCCGAGACCACAGCGTCGACGACGACGTGGAGGTCGAGCGCTGCGAGCGCCTGCACCGTCTTGCGCTGGTCGGGCCACGACACCACCGGGTTGCCGCCCACGGTGAACAGCGCGCGCACCTGACCCTCACCCTCGAGCAGGATCTCGTCGGCCAGAGCACTGGTGGGCGACTCACCGCGGAAGGCGTGCAGGTTGCGCACGCGTGACGCAACGCCCTTGGTGAAGGCCGACTCGGGCACCGGCGGCGCAGGCTGTGCCCGAACGGATGCGGGTGGTGACATCGACCCGCCGGGCGGGTTGGCGAGCGTGTCGCCGGCTCGGTTGTATCGCCCGCCCAGCGTGTTCAGGGTCAGCGCAAGATGCTCGGTGAGCGTGCTGTGGGGCGCCATGTTCGGACCCGTCCCCGTCGTGGCAGCACCGCGGTGGCGGGTGCCGAACTCACGAGCCGCCTTGATCACCAGCTCGGCCGGCACACCCGCCCGCGCTTCGACGTGCTCGGGTGTGAACAGGTCGACCGCAGCGGCGAGCTCGTCGAGGCCGGTGGCCCAGCGGTCGCAGAACTCGTGATCGATCAGGTCGTCGGCGAACAGCTGGCGGATGATGCCGGCGAGCAGTGTGGGGTCCTCGCCCGGACGCACCTGCAGGTGGAGGTCGGCGTACTCGACGAGCTCGGTGCGACGCGGGTCGATCACGATGAGGTACAGCCCCTGCGCCTTCGCAGCGCGCAGCCGCACGAGCGGGTTGTAGCTCGGCAGGCCACCCGCGTAGGCGTAGGTGCTGACGAGCGTGTTGCACCCGATGACGATGGCCGAGTCGGCGGTCTCGAAGTCGTGCACGCCCGGCAGCCATGCCCCGTGCCGCATCGGGGCGAGGAACTTCGCCGGCTGGTCGATGCTGCTGGAGGTGTAGAAGCTGGTCGACCCGATCGCCTGGTGGAAGGCACGAGCGACAGGCAGGCCGGTCGCATTCTGATAGGCCGCCGTGCCGCAGTACGTCGCGAGGCTGCGGGCGCCGTGGCGCTCGAGGATGCCGGCGGCACGGTCGGCGATCTGGTCGAACGCGACCGAGCCTGCGATCGGTGCGAACCCGCCCGGGCCGCGCACGAGGCTCGATGTGAGGCGCCCGTCGTGGTGGTGCTGCTCGCCGAGATGACGGCCCTTGATGCACGTGTACCCGCCGTACATCGGGTCGTCCTGCACACCGTGCACGGCGACCACGCGGTTCACGGCGGTGTCGACGTCGACGTCGATGGCACATCCGGCATGGCAGAAGCGGCAGAACGAGCGGCGTGTCTCGATGGCCATGGAACGACCCCCCAGTCGATCGATGAGATGCGCCCGAACCTACTGCCCATGACGCGGACGAGCCGCCCCGGAGGGCGACTCGTCGAACACAGAAGAAGCGGGAGATCAGTTGAAGAAGATCTCCGTCAGAACCAGGAAGATCGCCCAGACACCGAAGGCGGCGATGAGCGGGTTGCGCACGCCGGGGCCGTCGTAGAGCACGTTGAGGCCCTTGTTCGGCGCCGCCTTCCACGGCATGAGGCCGAGGGCGTTGATCTCGAGCACGGCGATGATGATCAGGGCGATGATCCAGTAGCCCGCCATCGCACCACCCTCGACGACGTTGCCCGACGTCGGGGCATGGGCCCGGTACACCATGAAGAACAGCATTGCGACCGAGAAGATGGTGTTCTGCCGCGAGGCCATCATGGCCCGACGACCGGCGGCCGGAGCGGCCGGATCGGCCTCGCCGCCAGCCAGCACGTTGGCGGCGTTGGCCAGCACCACCTTCTGGTTGCGCCAGATGACGCCCCACACGTTGAGCAGCATGATCGTTCCGAGCAGCATGCCGGTGCTGATGCCGATGTTGCCGGCGAACTTGCCCCACCCGTTGTTCGGGTCGGCGCTGGAGAAGTAGTCCTGCGTGATGCCGGTGATCAAGATGCCGGTGACGAACGTGCTGAGCGCCGCCCAGCGGAACCACCACAGCGCCTTCCGTGCGACCTTGTCGATCGCGATGTTGCGAGCGCGGCCCTCGTCGCCGAATGCAGCGAATGCCGGCACCTGGACGAAGTTGAAGTAGTAGAGCAGACCGATCCACATGATGCCGACCAAGGTGTGAAGCCAGCGGAACCCGAATGCCAAACCGTTGCGACTGAAGAACCCTGCGTATTCTGCGAGCACGTTCCGTACCCCCCTCTGATGGAAATCCGTACGAGGGCGAACGTAGCACCACGCCAACGGCACGGCCACGATCCTTGATCGCGACCCGAGCCGAGAAGCGGCTCCGTTAGCCTGCTCCACGTCATGGCACACGAATACATCTACAGCTGCTACAAGCTCGCCCGCTTCTATCCGCCCGATCGCACGGTCCTCGAGAACATCTCGCTCTCGTTCTACCCCGGCGCCAAGATCGGCGTGCTCGGCTCGAACGGCGCCGGCAAGTCGAGCCTGCTGCGCATCATGGCCGGCCTCGACGACGGTTACAGCGGCGAGGCGCGACTCACCCCCGGTTTCACCGTTGGCTACCTCGCCCAGGAACCGCAGCTCGATCCGACCAAGAACGTCAAGGAGAACGTCATGGACGGCGTGCGCGCCGTGCAGGACGTCATCGACCGGTACAACGAGGTCATGGCCATGTGGGCCGACCCCGATGCCGACTACGACAAGATCGGTGCACTCCAGGCCGACCTCGAGGACAAGATCGCCGCCACCGACGCATGGAGCCTCGAACGCAACGTCGAGATCGCGATGGACGCGCTCCGCTGCCCGCCCGACGACTCCGACGTCACCACGCTCTCCGGAGGCGAGCGGCGCCGCGTGGCGCTGTGCCGCCTGCTGCTGAGCCATCCCGACCTGCTGCTGCTCGACGAGCCCACCAACCACCTCGACGCCGAGAGCGTCGACTGGCTCGAGCGCTTCCTGCAGGAGTACTCGGGCACCGTCGTCGCGATCACCCACGACCGCTACTTCCTCGACAACGTCGCCAAGTGGATTCTCGAGCTCGATCGCGGTCGCGGCTTCCCGTTCGAGGGCAACTACTCGTCGTGGCTCGAGCAGAAGCAGGAGCGCGTCGCTCGCGAGGAGAAGGGCAACGAGGCACGCCAGCGAACGCTGCAGCGCGAGCTCGAGTGGGTTCGCATGTCGCCCAAGGCCCGCCAGAGCAAGGGCAAGGCTCGCCTCAGCGCGTACGACCGCCTGCAGCAGGAGGCCGAGACCGCCGAGCGCGGTCCCGATCGCTTGGAGGTGACCATCCCGGTCGGTAAGCGGCTCGGTGACACCGTCATCGAGGTCGACCACCTGCGCAAGGGCTTCGGCGACCGGCTCCTCGTCGAGGACCTGTCGTTCACGCTGCCGAAGGCCGGCATCGTCGGCATCATCGGCCCGAACGGCGCCGGCAAGACGACGCTGTTCAAGATGCTCACCGGCCAGGAGGCGCCCGACTCGGGCACCGTCACGGTCGGCGAGACGGTGCAGTTGTCGTACGTCGACCAGAGCCGCGATGCGCTCGACCCGGATGCCACCGTGTTCGAGGAGATCACCGGCGGCATCGAGCACATGAAGGTCGGCGGCCGAGAGATCCACGGCCGCGCCTACTGCGCCAGCTTCAACTTCAAGGGCAGCGATCAGCAAAAGCGCGTCGGCGACCTGTCGGGCGGCGAGCGCAACCGCGTCCACCTCGCCAAGGTGCTCAAGACCGGCGGCAACGTGCTGCTGCTCGACGAACCCACCAACGACCTCGACGTCGACACGCTGCGCGCCCTCGAGACGGCACTCGAGAACTTCCCCGGCTGCGCCGTGGTCATCAGCCACGACCGCTGGTTCCTCGACCGCATCGCCACCCATGTGCTGGCGTTCGAGGGCGACAGCCAGGTGCGCTGGTTCGAGGGCAACTTCAGCGAGTACGAGGCCTGGCGGCGCAAGGAGCTCGGTGTGGGTGCCGAGCAACCGCACCGCATCAAGTACAAGCCGCTCGCGCGCTGAACACCATGGCTGCACGTTGGATCACCCGGGCCTGCATCGCGGTGTTCGTGTGCGGCATCGCCGGACTCATCATCAGCTCCATCGCCGGCAACAACAACGGCATCGTGCTGACCATCGGCGGCGTCATCGCCCTTGCGGTCCTGGCCTTGCTGGTCACCAGTGCGGTCACGAACCGCGATCGCATCGACGTGTTCGTCGAAGCCGATGCCGAACGCCTCGAAGCACAGATCCAGGCGCTCGTCGCCTCCGGCGCTGACGAGGCCGCCGTGCGCGCCCTCGTGCGCGACGCAGTGCGGCTCGAGCGTCGATGAGCGAGGCCGACGCCGCCCTGGCCGCCCGACTCGCCACCGAGGCCGGACACCTGTTGCTCGACGTGCGACGACAACTCCAATCGCAGGGCGCGCCGCCGTGGCACGTCATGGACAGCGGCGACCTTGCCGCACACCGGTTCCTCGCTCAGGCACTCCACGACGCGCGCCCCGACGACGCCGTGATGTCCGAGGAGGGCAGCGAAGACCCGCGCCGTTTCACCGTCGACCGCGTGTGGATCGTCGACCCACTCGACGGCACCAACGAGTTCGGCGAACCGGGCCGCGACGACTGGGCGGTGCACGTCGCCCTGTGGGAGCGCGGCGACCTCACCGCCGCCGCGGTCAGCCTGCCTGCCCACGACATCACCTTCGCCACCGACCCGCCCCCACCCGTGGTCCGGCCGTCGCGCGATCGGCCCCGCATGATCACGTCGCGCAACCGCGTGCCGTACGCGGCGGTCCTGGTCGCGAACGCACTCGAGTGCGACGCCGTGCGTCTCGGGTCGGCGGGCGCCAAGGCGATGGCCGTGGTGCTCGGCGAGGCCGACATCTACGTCCATGACGGTGGCATGTACCAGTGGGACTCGGCGGCACCGGCAGCAGTGGCCATCGCAGCCGGGCTGCACGCAAGCCGCATCGACGGCACACCGCTCGTGTACAACCAGCGCGACCCGTGGCTGCCGGACTTCATGATCTGCCGGCCCGAACTGGCCGAGCCGGTCCTCGACGCCATCTGGGGTGAGGGCAACCAGCGCGGCAGGTCACGCTGATGCCCCTCGACCACCCGGTGTCGCCATGGAACTGAAGGCCACCCGCTTCGACGTCGACGGGCACGTGGCCACGGTGTGGCTGCACCGGCCGCACCGCCACAATGCGTGGACCGGGCGCATGCACGGCGAATACCGGTGGATCCTCGATCACCTCGACGGGGTGCCCGACGTGCGCGTGGTGGTCGTCACCGGCACTCCCCCGGCCTTCTGTGTCGGCGGCGACAGCGACGCACTCGTCGGCCACGCCGAGCGCGGCAGCTACGACGGAGGCATCGCCGACGCACCGCCGCGGCCCGGCGGCACCCTGCCACCCGAGCTCAATGAGGACTTCGCATTCCAGTTCGGGATGCGCTTCCCCATCATCGCCGCCGTCAACGGTGCATGCGCCGGTGTGGGACTCGCCGTCGCGCTGTTCGCCGACCTCCGTTTCGGCGCTGCCACGGCCAAGTGCACCACCGCCGCACCGAAGCTCGGCCTGCCCGCCGAGTACGGCATGAGCTGGCAGCTGCCCCGGCTGGCCGGCGTCACGCGCGCCGCCGACCTGCTGCTGTCGGGCCGCGTGTTCACACCCGCCGAGACCGAGGCATGGGGCCTGTGGAACGGCGTCGAACCCGACGGCGAGCAGACCCTGGTCGCAGCCCAAAACTACGCACATCGTCTCGCCAGCACCGCCGGACCGCAGGCGGTGCGCGCCACCAAGCGTCAGATCTACACCGACCTACTGCGCCACGACCCTGCGGCGTCGATCGCCGATGCGCAACGCCTGCTCGCCGAGGCCACTGCCACCGCCGAGTACCGCGAGGGTGTCGCCGCGCTCAGGGACAAGCGCCAACCCCGCTTCTGACGATCGATTCCCTCACGGAACCTGTGCCATCGGCCGTGAGAGCTGCGTCGTCGATGGGTACGCTTCCCGACGACACGGGTGCTGGGGCACCCACCGATCAGGGGGCGAGATGACTGCGGCTGCAGTACCGACCGGCGAAGGTTTCGAGAGCGCGATCACCTCGACCGGACACGCCGACACGACGGCCACCTCACTCCGCCTGCCCGGCATCGCCACGGCAGCGGTGTGCTCGATCGGTGCGGGCGCCATCCACGCTGCCGCCACGGGTATCCACGCCGAGCACCCACAACTCGCGCGCATCTTCGTCGTCGTCGCCGTGCTGCAACTCGGCGCCGGTCTGCTCGCCCTGGTTCGGCCGAACCGCCTCGCGGCGCTCGCCGTCGCAGTGGTGAACGTCGCTGCCGTCGCCGGGTGGCTCGCCACCCGCATCAGCGGTGTGTCGTTCATCGATGGTCTCCAGGCCGCCGAATCGCCACAGTTCGCCGACACCACCTGCGCGCTGCTCGGCGCCGTGGCAGCGGGGGCCGGACTCGCCGCGCTGCTGGCCGGCTGGCACCAGGCACAGGCGCCGCGCCTGTGGCTGCCGAGCCTCGCCGTCGTTGCGCTCACCGTCCCCGCGATGATGAGCGGGGGCACCCACCTCCACGCCGGCGGCACACACGACGCAGCCACGGCCGGTGCCGCGCACGACGACCATGGCACCGCCGCAGCTGCCGGTGATGGTGGAGGCGACGGGGCGTCAGGCGTCGAAGCAACCGGCAACACCGTGCACGGCCACGACACAGACGCTGCGGCAACCGGCGACACCGTGCACGGCCACGACGACGACGACGCCACCACGGCGTCGGCTGTGTGGCCGCGACCCTGGGACCCCACGAGGCCGATCGACCTGACGGGTGTGCCCGGCGTGACCGCCGATCAGGAAGCCCGAGCCCTCGATCTCGTCGAGCAGACGCTGGTCGATCTGCCCAGGTACGCCGACACGGCGGCCGCGATCGCCGACGGGTACGTGTCCATCGGCGATGCGGGCACCGGCAGCGAGCACTACATCAAGTACTCGATCATCCAGGACGACGTCATGCTCGACTCCTCGGCGCCCGAATCGCTCGTGTACAACGTCGACGGCGACACTCGAACGCTCGCTGGAGCGATGTTCATCGCCAGCGCCAGGCCCACCGATGACCCGTCGCTCACCGACTGGGCCGGTCCTTTGATGCAGTGGCACAACCACGGTGACCTGTGCTGGGACCGCAACGGCCAGGGCGTTGCCTCGGTGGTCGGGGTCGTCGATGCCACCGGGAAGTGCGCCCGCGGCGTCAACACGGGTGGCGCGAACCCCATGGTGCACGTGTGGATCACCCCCCACGAGTGCGGCGTGTTCGCCGCGCTCGAGGGCACCGGGGCCGGACAGGCCGCCGTCCCCGAGGACCAGCGCGTCGACAAGTGCGGCGACGGCCACGCCGGGCATGGCAGCGCGCCCGCTGCAGCACCGGTCGCGAAGCCCTACGACCCCACCCAACCGATCGATCTCAGCGGCACCCCGGGCGTCACACCCGAGCAGCAGGCGGCCGCCGAGAACCTCGTTGCCGTCACGGTCGTCCGCCTCCCGCAGTGGAGCGACTATCGCGTCGCCGAAGCAGCCGGCTTCCAGAGCATCGGCGACGCGCTCACCGGCCACGAGCACTTCATCAACTGGGACTGGGTCAACGACGACACGATCCTCGACCCCGACCAGCCGGAGAGCCTCGTCTACCAGCCGATGCCCGACGGCTCGAAGCAGTTGGTCAGTGCGATGTACATGCTGCCGGACACCGTGGCCCTCACCGATGTGCCCGACATCGGGGGTGCCCTCATGCAGTGGCACATCCACGACAACCTGTGCTTCACGCAGGGCGCCACGCCGAAGTTGGCGGGACTGGTCAATGGCCAGGGCAACTGTCGGGCGGGGCTCGCGAAGTTCGTCCCCTCACCGATGATCCACGTGTGGATCACGTCCCACCGGTGCGGCCCCTTCGCCGCTCTCGAGGGCGTTGGTGCCGGACAGGTCGCCGACGGCGAGGAGCACCTCTGCGACCACGCCCACGGCTCGGGCTTCTGATCCCGGCCCGTTCGGCCGACCCTGCGCTGCAACCCCTCGACCTCTGCCGTGGCAGCGTCGTTGACGACCGGATCACGGCAAAGGTCGCAGGGCGCCTGATGGCCTGGATGGCCTGGATGGCCTGATCAGCCGTTGTCCAACTCGGCCAGCACCTCGGCGGTGTGCTCGCCGAGATCGGGTACCGGGCCGGGCCGCATGGTGTGGCCGTCGAAATCGACCGGGCCGTTCACCGCACGGTACGGCGATTCGCCGGGTCGTGGAGTCATGTCGATGAACGCGCCGGATGCCTGCGCCTGCGGGTCGTCGATCACGTCGTAGATCGAGTTGATCGGTGCCCACCACACGTCGTGCACGTCGAATCGGGCCGTCAGGTCGTCGCGGTCGAATCGGGCGAAGGCGGCATCGAGCTCGATGATGAGAGCCTCGCTGTTGGCCATGCGCGTGCGGGCGTCGGCGAACCGCTCGTCGGCGGCGAGATCGGGGCGGTCGAGCGCGGCCACGAGCTTCGGCCAGTGGCGATCGGCCTCGAGCAACAGCAACCAGAAGCCACGGCCATCGCCAGCCCGGTAGCAGTTGACCAGCGGGCCGCGGCTGCGCTCGCGGGGCCGGGTGTTCTCGCGCTTGCCGAAGCGCAGCACGATGCCGACGTCCCAACCGATCGTGTACATACCCGTACGCAGCAGGCTCGTCGCGACGAGACCGCCCTGGCCGGTACGACTGCGCTCGAGCAGTTTCGCCAGCACGCCCGACAGCAGCGACATGCCGGTGACGTGGTCGCCCATGCCACTGCGGATCGCCGGCGGCAGCTCACCGGGTGGCACCAACGTGTGCGCCACACCGCTGCGCGCCCAGAACGCACCGATGTCGTATCCGGCGCGATTCGCCTCGGGACCGTCGAGGCCGTAGCCGGTGAGGCTCGCATAGACAAGCCGGGGGTGACGTTCGAGAACGTCGGCGTGGGCGAGGCCCATGCGCCCGAGTGCCTCGGGACGGACGTTGGTGACGAAGACGTCTGCGGTGGCCAGCAGCCGCTCCATGTACGCGCGCCCCTCGTCGGTGTGCAGGTCGAGCACGACCGACCGCATGCCGCATGATCCGCTGCCGGAAACGGCACCGCGAAATCGACCTCGACCGGC
>JBBDMO010000096.1:0-17238 GCA_040878255.1 Ilumatobacteraceae bacterium | reverse complement strand
TCGTCACCACATCCACCGATACGCCGCGCTTCTGCCGTTCGGACTCGGCCGTGCGCGCCGAGACCCCGTTCGTGCAGAGCGACAAGCGTGGCCTGATCAAGCTGAACCCGCTCGCCGCCTGGACCGACGCCGACCTCGCCACCTACGCCGCCATCCACGAGGTGCCGCTGAACCCGCTGCTCGACCAGGGCTATCCGTCGATCGGTTGCTGGCCATGCACTCGTCAGCCGGTCGATGGTGAGGACGCCAGAGCCGGCCGATGGAGCGACCACGCCAAGACCGAGTGCGGACTGCACGTCTAGGAGACACCATGAGCCTTGCCGTAGATCCCTCCGACCTCTCCGACGTCGACGACCCGTTCACCCTCGACCGCCGCCTCGCCGAACTCGAGGCGCACGGCATCTTCGTGATCCGCGAGGTCGCCGCCGAATGCGAGCGATCCGTGCTGCTGTTCTCGGGTGGCAAGGACAGCGTTGTCATGCTGCATCTGGCACTGCGGGCATTTGCCCCCGGAGTCATCCCGTTCCCCGTCATGCACGTCGACACGGGTCACAACTTCCCTGAGGTGATCGAGTACCGCGATCGCCTGGTTGCCGAATTCGGTGTGCAGCTCGTGGTGGCCAGCGTGCAGGACGCGATCGACGAGGGCCGCGTCGCCGACCCGGGCCCCACCGGCTCGCGCAACCGGCTGCAGACGCAGCCGCTGCTGCACGAGATCACCCGCAACAAGTTCGACGCGGCCTTCGGTGGCGCCCGCCGCGACGAGGACAAGGCACGCGCCAAGGAGCGGATCCTGTCGTTCCGCAACGCCTTCGGCGAGTGGGACCCCAAGAACCAGCGGCCCGAGCTGTGGCGGCTGTACAACCCGCGCGTCCGTCCGGGCGAGCACCTGCGCGCCTTTCCGCTGAGCGACTGGACCGAGCTCGACATCTGGCGATACATCGCCGTCAACGACATCGAGCTGCCGGCGATGTACTACTCGCATCGGCGCGAGGTCGTCGAGCGTGACGGCATGCTCCTCGCCACCGGTCCGTTCACGCCGCCGCTGCCCGGCGAGATGCCGTTCGTCGAGACCGTGCGCTATCGCACCGTCGGCGACATGACCTGCACCGGCGCGGTGCGGTCCGACGCGTCGAATGCCGTCGAGGTGCTCGCCGAGATCGAGCAGTCGCGCATCACCGAGCGCGGTGCCACCCGCGCCGACGACCGGTTCAGTGAGGCCGCCATGGAGGACCGCAAGCGCGAGGGCTACTTCTGATGGAGCTCCTCCGCTTCGCCACCGCAGGGTCCGTCGATGATGGCAAGAGCACGCTCATCGGGCGCCTGCTGCACGACACCAAGGCACTCTTCGACGACGTCATCGACGCCGTTGCCGCCACCACGGCCCGCCGCGGCGGCGAGGGCCTCGACCTCGCGCTCGTCACCGACGGCCTGCGCGCCGAACGCGAGCAGGGCATCACCATCGATGTTGCCTACCGGTATTTCGCCACACCGCTGCGTTCGTTCGTCATCGCCGACACGCCTGGTCACGTGCAGTACACGCGCAACATGGTCACCGGGGCGTCGACCTCCGATGTCGCGGTCATCCTCGTCGACGCACGGCACGGCCTGAAGGAGCAGTCGCATCGGCACGCTGCGCTGTCGGCACTGCTCGGCATCGACCACCTCGTGCTCGCGATCAACAAGATGGACCTGGTCGACTGGTCGCAGCTGCGCTTCGAGGAGATCCGCGACCAGTTCCTCGGTCTCGCCGACACGCTCGGCGTCGGCGTCGTGACCGCCATCCCGCTCTGCGCGCTCGACGGCGGGAACGTGGTCGACCGCTCACCGCACACCCCCTGGTACCAGGGGCCTACGCTCCTCGAGCACCTCGAGACGCTGCCGATCCCCGAACCCGCCCGCAACGGCATGCGCCTGCCCGTGCAGGTGGTCATCAAGCCCGTGGTGGGCAGTGGTGCCGGCCCGCTGGCCGAGCGTCGCTGGTACGCGGGCTCGCTGGCCAGCGGCCTGCCCCAGGTCGGTGACGAGATCATCGTGCTGCCATCGGGTACCCGCAGCCGGATTGCTGCGGTCGAGGGGAACGCGCCGGCTGTGCGCGTGCAACTCGCCGACGAGCTCGACGTGTCCCGCGGCGATGTCATCGTCGCCGCCGACGACCTGCCCGAGGTGCACCCGAACATCACCGCACGCGTGGCGTGGATGAACGACAAGCCGCTGCGACCCGGTGGGCACGTGCTCGTGAAGCACGCGACGCGCACCGTGAAGGCCGTGGTCACGCAGCTGCACGACACCCTCGACATCGCCACGCTCACGTCGCACCCGGGTGCCGACCAGTTGCAGCTCAACGAGATCGGCACCGTGTCGTTCATCACCGCCCTGCCGCTGCCGGTCGACCCCTATTCGGTGAACCGCACGATGGGCAGCTTCATCGTCATCGACGAGGTCACGAACGCCACGGTGGGCGCCGGCATGATCGTCGGCGCCGAGGTCGGTGCGGCGCTGTGAACCTGCGAGTTGCGCTCGTGGGCGCCGGCCCGGGTGACCCCGAGCTGCTGACGCTGAAGGCAGCCCGCCTCATCGCCGAGGCCGATGTCGTGCTGTTCGATCGGCTCGTGTCGCCCGACATCCTCGCTCTCGCCCGGCCCGATGCCGAGTTGGTCGATGTCGGCAAGCGCCCCGGCGGCAGTCACACCCAGGACGTCCTCAACGACCTGCTGGTCCTGCACGCGCAGACGGGCCGCCGTGTCGTGCGCCTGAAGGGTGGTGACCCGTTCCTGTTCGGGCGCGGTGGTGAGGAGGTCGAGGTGCTGGCCCGCATCGGCATCGCGTGCGAGGTCGTGCCCGGCATCAGCTCGTCGCTCGCAGCGCCGGCTGCGGCCGGCATCCCGGTCACACACCGCCGTGTGTCGCGTGCTGTCACCATCGTCACCGGCCACGAGGCCGTCGACAGCGAATCGGTCGACTGGCGCGCCGTCGCCCAGATCCGCAGCACGGTGGTGGTGCTGATGGGCATCGAGCGTCGCGCTGCCATCGCGCAGCGGCTCGTCGAGGGTGGCCTCGCCGCCGACACGCCGTGCGCGGTGGTCATGCACGCCACCACGCCGCAGCAGCGGGTGTGGACCGGCCGCCTCGACCAACTGGCCGATGCCGCCGTCGAGTCGCCCGCCGTCATGGTGATCGGCGCCGTCGCGGCGATGGCCACCGAGGCCGCAGCGCTGGTAGCGGCGCGTACGCTGCCCGACCATGGCTGACCCACGGACGCTCGCTGGTGCGACACCGATCGTCGATGGCTACCCGATCATCGTCCGCCTCGACGGCCGCCCGGTGCTCGTCGTCGGCGGGGGAGTGATCGGCCTGCGCAAGACCGAGGGTCTCCTCTCGTCGGGGGCGACGATCACCGCCGTGTCGCCGGTGTTCGCCGACGGCTGGGCCGAGCTCGCCGACGCGTACCCCGACCGGCTGACGCTCGTGACGCGCTGCTACGAGACGAGTGACCTCGACGGCATGTGGCTCGTCGTCGCCGCAACGAACGCCCCGGTCGTGCAGCAGCGGATCTTCGACGAGTGCGAGGAGCGCCGGGTCTTCTGCAACGCCGTCGACGACCCCGACCGCTGCGCGTTCATCCTCCCCGCCGTCGTGCGCCGCGGCCCCGTCCTCGTCGCCGTCAGCACGCAGGGCCGCAGCCCCACGTTGGCCAAACACCTGAAGGATGTCCTGGCTGCAGCGATCCCCGACGACATCGAGGCCCTCGCCGAACGCCTCGCCGCCGAACGCAAGGCCATCCAGGCCAGAGGCGAGTCCACCGAAGACCACGACTGGCCCAACCCCCTCGGCTGACGCTGCGTTCGTGGGGCGGATCAGTCGATCAGTGACGCGAGATGGGTTGCGATCAGCATGGTCAGACGGTCGTGCTCGTTCGTGATCGTCAGGTGCGCTTGGGTATCGCGCTCGATCCGCAGCGACGGGCAGAATGCTCCGTCACCCGTGCCGCAGAACACGTGCGGTGAGCCCTGCACGCCGCACGCCTGGCCCTCGTGCCAGTCGCTGAGCACCCGCTCGTGATCCTGCTCGTCCGGCATCGGCACGCCGAGGTGCTCGGCCAACACGGTGAGCTCGTTTGCGTCTCCGATGTCGATGCCCTGTTCGAACAGCGCGTCGCGCAGCGCGTAACTCACCCGCTCACCGGTCGAGGCGTCGACCCGATACGCACGCGCCGCGAGTGCGAGGGCAGGAAGAGACGTCGTCGGGAACGGATCGGCCACGTGGCCGAACAGCTGCGGGGCCACCTGGCTGCGCAGGTCGCCGGCGTGGTGCCGGGCCTTCGCTGGGTCGAGCGAGGTGCCGTTCACCAATTCGAGTGGCCATGCGCGGACCACGATCGGGACGTCGGTGCGACCGCTGCGGTCGCGCTGGTCGCGGATGAGTCGCAGGCCCACGTGGGCGAACGGGCACCAGATGTCGGCGAACACCTCGATCACGGATGAGCTCATACCAGGCACCGTACCCCGCACGCCCAACCCCACCGTCTGGAGAGTTCCGCCCCACCCCCGGGTGGCTGATCGCGCAAACGCCGGGGACTCGGCGGGCTCAGGGGCCGAATGGCGGGTCGCCGGCGATGGTGACGCGGTGCATCACGCGGCGTTCGGTGTAGTCGGCGGTTGCGTAGTGGGCGGTCGAGCGGTTGTCCCAGAATGCGACGTCACCCTCGCTCCAGCGCCAACGGACGACCCGCTCGGGCTGGGTCATGTGCTGGTTCAGTAGGCGCAGCAGTGCGTCGCTCTCGGTGGGCAGCAGTCCCTCGATCTCGCGGGTGAACGTGTCGTTCACGAACAGGCCCCGCTCGCCGGTCTCGGGATGCACCCGCACCACCGGATGCCGGACCGGCTTCAGCGCGGCGAGCCGCTGGTTCTGCTCGCCGGTGGGGTCGTCGTCGCGGAACCTGGCGAACGTCGCCGACGCATCGTGCACGGCCACGAGCCCGTCGAGCAGCGCGCGGATCGGCTCGCTGAGCGTCTCGTACGCCCCGACGAGGTCGGCACACAGCGTGTCGCCGCCACGGGGCGGCAGCTGTTTGGCGGCCAGGATCGTGCCCATCGGCGGCCGTTCCGAGAACGTCACGTCGGTGTGCCAGCGGTCGTTGTAGCTCGTGGCGGTGCCACGTGAACCGACACCGAGGGGATAGTCGCTGCTGTCGAGCACGAGCACCTCGGGGTGGTCGTCGTCGAGGCCGCCGAGGAGAGGGTGCGCTGGCGTCAGCGAACCGAACCGGCGAGCAAAGGCCACCTGCTGCGTGGGGGAGATCTGTTGGCGTCGGAAGAAGATGACGCGAGCGGACAACAGTGCCGACCGCACGGCAACGACGTCGGCGTCGGTCAGGTCGGTCGACAGGTCGACGCCGTGGACGACTGCGCCGATCGACCCGGTGAGGGGCTCGACGTCGATCACGGAACGCGCTTTTCGATCATGTCGGCGAAGTAGGTCTCGGCACCCTCGTTGATGTTCCAGCTCCACACGACCTCGGGATGCACGAGAATGCGGCCCGTCGTGCCCTCGCGCTCGATCGTCTCGGCGGGGCCGGTGATCTTGATGCCACGCACGACCCATGGGTCCTCGGACGCAATGTCGTCGATGGTGACCGAGGCCCGACCGTTGCGCACGACGTTGTGCCACTTGATCGTGGCCGGGTTGACCCGCCCGCCGATGTCGATCGCATCGCCCACCAGTTGGAACCGCACCGCGGCAACGTCCGGTGCGCCCGTGGGCGACGCCGTGGCGATGCGCGCCACTCGCTGCGATGCGATGTAGGCCCGCTCGGCCTCGGTGAACACGCTCATGGTTCGGAAGGTAGTCGGCGATGCGGCACCACGCCGCTCCCACCCGCTACCCTGTACAAGTCAGATACAAGTGCGCCGGGCTGCATCGGCGACGAGGAGAGGTGTTCGGAGATGGCGAAGATCAAGGTCGACAACCCGGTCGTCGAGATGGACGGCGACGAGATGACCCGCATCATCTGGCAGTTCATCAAGGACAAGCTCATCCTTCCGTACCTCGATATCGAGCTCGACTACTACGACCTCGGCATCGAGCACCGCGACGCCACCGATGACCAGGTCACCATCGATTCGGCGATGGCCACCAAGAAGCACGGCGTCGCCGTCAAGTGCGCCACCATCACTCCCGACGAGGCCCGCGTCGAGGAGTTCGGACTGAAGAAGATGTGGAAGAGCCCCAACGGCACGATCCGCAACATCCTCGGCGGCGTGATCTTCCGCGAGCCGATCGTCATCTCGAACATCCCGCGCCTCGTGCCGGGCTGGACCAAGCCGATCGTCATCGGCCGTCACGCCCACGGCGACCAGTACAAGGCCACCGACTGGAAGGTGCCGGGCGCCGGCACCATCACCATGACCTACGTGCCAGCCGACGGCAGCGAGCCGGTCGAGATGAAGATCGCCGACTATGGCGCCGATGGCGGCGTGGTCATGGGCATGTACAACTACAACGACTCGATCCGCGACTTCGCCCGCGCCTCGCTGCGTTACGGCCTCAACCGGAACATGCCGGTCTACCTGTCCACGAAGAACACGATCCTCAAGGCCTACGACGGCCGCTTCAAGGACCTCTTCGACGAGGTGTACCAGAACGAGTTCAAGGCTGAGATGGACGCCGCCGGCCTCACCTACGAGCACCGCCTCATCGACGACATGGTGGCATGCGCGATGAAGTGGGAGGGCGGCTACGTGTGGGCCTGCAAGAACTACGACGGCGATGTCCAGAGCGACACCGTCGCCCAGGGCTACGGATCCCTCGGCCTGATGACCAGCGTGCTGATGACGCCCGACGGCAAGACCGTCGAGGCAGAGGCTGCCCACGGCACGGTCACCCGCCACTACCGCGAGCACCAGAAGGGCAACAAGACGTCGACCAATCCGATCGCGTCGATCTATGCCTGGACCCAGGGCCTCACCTACCGCGGCAAGATGGATGGCAACGACAAGCTCGTCGAGTTCGCCCAGACCCTCGAGCGCGTGTGTGTCGAGACCGTCGAGGCCGGCGACATGACCAAGGACCTTGCGCTGCTCATCAGCCGTGACGCACCGTGGTTGTCCACCGAGGACTTCCTCGACGCGATCGATCGGCGTCTCCAGACCTCGATGGCGTGAGCTCGGGCGTCACCGTTCGTCGGCTCGCTGCCGACGACGACCACGTCAGCATCGGCGAGATCGTCCGCGCCGCGTACTTCGCGTTGCCCGACTACCCACGCGATCGCGACTACGACCAGGTCATCGCCGATGTGGCGGGCCGTGCCCACCACGCCGAGGTGATCGTTGGCGTGCTCGACGGGCATGTCGTTGCGTGCCTCACGTTCGTGCGCGGCATCGACGATCCCGATGCCGAGTTCACCGACCCGGATGCCGCGAGCTTCCGCTACTTCGGCGTCGACCCCTCGGCGCAGGGTCGCGGTGTCGGTGACGCGATGGTGCGGTGGTGCATCGACGAGGCGCGCCGCCTCGGCCGCCACCGCCTGGCCATCCACACGCTCGAGTCGATGCCAGCGGCAATGCGCCTCTACGAACGACTCGGTTTCGTCCGTCGGCCCGACCTCGACGAGACCTGGGACGGCATCCTCGGGCTCGGGCTCACCCTCGAGCTCGACTGACAACGTGGGCGGGTGAGGTGCGGGTCCCGAGTCACGTGTGAGACTCCGACGATGCGTGCCCTCGTGCTCCGTTCCCATGGTGGTCCCGAGGTCCTCACGATCGAGGACGTCGACGACCCGGTTCCCGGCCCCGACGAGGTGGTCGTCGACATCGCTGCCACCGCGCTGAACCGGGCCGACCTGATGCAGCGACGCGGCCTCTACCCCGACCCGCGTGGCCTCCAGCCCGAGGTGCCGGGCCTCGAGTTCGCCGGCACTGTCAGCGCCGTCGGCGACCGCGCCCGCATGTGGCAGGTCGGCGACCACGTCATGGGCATCGAGGCCGGTGGTGCCTGCGCCGAACGCATCGCCACCCACGAGCGTCAACTCATGGCCGTGCCGGCCGGCATGTCGTTGCACGAAGCTGCAGCGATCCCCGAGGTGTTCCTGACGGCGTGGGACGCGCTGGTGCTGCAGGGTGGGCTCACCAGCGGACGCTGGGCCCTCGTGCACGCTGGTGCATCCGGTGTCGGCACGGCCTCGATCCAGATCGCGAAGGCGATCGGTGCACGGATCGCGGTCACCTGCTCGGCCGGCAAGGCCGACGCCTGCCGGGCGCTCGGTGCCGACCTCGTGCTCGAACGATCACCGAACGACTGGCTCGCGACTGCACTGGGCGCCGTGCCGCAGGGATTCGACACCGTGCTCGACGTGATCGGCGGCGACGAGGTCGACCGCAACCTGCAAGCCGTTGCCCTGCGCGGCACCATCGTGCAGGTGGGCCTGATGGGAGGCGGCTCCACCCAGGTGAACGTCGGCCTCCTCCTTGCGAAACGGTCGACGTGGATCGGTACCACGCTGCGCACCCGCCCCATCGAGGAGAAGGTGGCGGTCACCCGTCGTTTCGCTGCCGAGATGCTGCCGCTGTTCGACACCGGTGTCTTGAAGCCGGTGATCGACAGCACCTTCCCGTTCGAGCGCATCGCCGATGCTCACCGTCATATGGAGGCCAACGCCAACACCGGCAAGATCGTGGTCACGATCCGCTGATGATGCCGGGGATCGGCGAGGCACCGCCGTCGATCACCTCGCTCGCCGGCACGCCGAACCAGTGCTCGGCCACAGTGGCGTAGTACTCGTCGAGCCCGACGGTGGCGCGGATGGAGCCGTCGGCGTCGAGATCGGTCAACGACGGGTGCTCGCCGTGGCGCCCCGCCTGCACCGGCCCCATCAGCAGAGCGTGCGACGCCGTGCCGTGGTCGAGGCCGCCGGAGTCGTTGTCGGTTGCAGCGCGCCCGAACTCGCTGGTGGTCATGACGAGCACGCGATCGGCCATGCCGCGGGTGGCGATGTCGTCGAAGAAGGCTTGCAGCGCGTCGTCGAGGTCCTGCATCAACGTCGGATAGCGACCGTTGTGGTTCTCGTGGGTGTCGTAGTCCTGGTGCGCCGGCACGTGCACGATCCGGACGCCGGCGTCCTGTGCCAGCAGCTGTGCAGCGAGGCGCAACCCACCTGCCAGCCCGGACCCAGGATACGACTCGGGGTCGCTCGGGGTCGCGCCCGACAGTGTCTGCGCGAACCGCGTCGACTGGGCCGCCACCGCCCTGATGCGGGCGTCGAGCTCGTTCGCTCCGTCGCCGTCACCGAACGCCGCGAAGCCGTACTGGAACGCCTGGCGCACTGGGTCGTCGTCGCCGGCGCCGAACACCGACGTCGCTGCACCGAGGTTCGGCACCGCCAGCGTGCCGACGCGGCGCGACAGCAGCGCAGGGCTCGACGCGCTGCCCACCGACACCGCCACCGCGGCTGCCGCAGGGTCACCGATGGCGTCCGCGAGCCGTCCGAAGAAACCCGTGTCGTATGCCTGGCCCGACAGCGGTGACCCGTTCCACCAGCGCGACATCATCTCAAAGTGCGACAGGTCGGGAGTCAGGCTCCCAACGCCTTGGATCACCGCTGCACCTCGAGCGTGCAGCTTCGGCAGCGAACCGTGGAAGCCGACCTCATCGTCCAGGGCGAGCACGTCGCTCTCGGCCACTGCCGTCGTGCGTCGGAGGTCGTAGTACCGGCCCATCCCGTAGGGGGCCATCATCGAGAACCCGTCGTTGCCGCCGCCCAGCTCGACCACCACCAGCATGCGGCTGCCGACGTCGCCCGTCGCCACGGGAGTCGTCAGCTCGGTGACCGGTGAGGCCGCAGGCACCAGCGCTCGCTGGGCGCCGTTGACGCCGGAATCGGCGACTGGGAGCGGCCCCTGCCCCGTGCTGCCGCGTCCGTAGGTGTACGTGATGCCGCCAACCGCTGCGGCACCCGCACCGGCGGCGGCCCACTTCAGCAGCTCGCGCCGAGAGAAGACGGACGCGCTCATGCGATCGAGAACTCCGGCGAGACGGCGACCAGCGCGTGCAACAGCGACGATCGCGCTCGCCGGTCGTCGACCGATGCTGCAGCCTCGCGCAGCACGGTGGTGGTGGCGTCGGAGACCTCGTGCAGGCACGCCCGAGTCAGCACGTCGCCGACGGGATCAGCTTCGTCGAGGGTTGCCGTGTCCCACGCCGAGTCCATGGCCAGCTGCGCCTTGCCGAGCTGGACGCCCACCGAGACCCACCGTGCGTCGCCCGGCCATCCCGCCACGTTGGGCGGCGAGAACGGCACCTGCCCCAGGCCGTCGAGCGGCCACCAGTCGAGCTCCACCTCGTAGAGGCGTCGAACGGCGAGGAACCACTCGAGGGCCGATCGGGGGCGGTTCATCCGCTGCTCGAGGAACGAGGCGTGCCGAACGATGTCCGCCACGAGCGGGGCGATGTCGAGGTCGTTCGCCATCAGGACGGCAGCCAGCTCGGCCCGGCGTCCCTCGTCGGGCGCCGCCCCGGTGAGACCCTGGTGCACGGCACCGGCGATCCACGGCGCGCATGCCGGGTGGTCGCAGATGGCGTCGATCACCTCGCTCGCCGATGACACCGACCGGCCGAGCAGGTCGGCCGCCTGCTGCGGCCCCCGATCCGGGTCGAAGCGCACCTCGTCACCCTGATCGCCGTCGACCCACCAGCCGGACAGCGCATGTGCGGCCGCCTCGACGTCGGCCTGCGTGTAGCCCGCGCCGTGGCCGAGCGCGAAGAGCTCCATGACCTCGCGCCCGAAGTTCTGGTTGGGCGACGAGGCCGAGCTGCCCGCGCCGTCGAGCCACAAGAGCATTGCCGCGTCCACCGTGACCGCCTGGAGCAGCTCGCGGACGTTGCCCATCGCATGCTCACGGAGCATCCTGTGCTGGCGGTACATCAGCGCAGGCTTGACTTTGTTCAAGCCGCTCGTCAGATGCGTGTGCCAGAACCAGGTCATGCGTTCGTGCAGGCCGGCGCGATCGTCGAGCATCACCTCGATCCACCAGGCCGGCAGCAGGCTGTAGCCGTCGTCGTCGTCGGCCAACACCAGCTCGTCGGGGGACCACGGCTCAGCGGCGAGCAGCGATTCGACCAGGTCGGTGGGAGAGGTGCCGTCGAGCTCGGCCGCCTGCCGGAGCGCGGGCGCCATGGTGAGCCGTCGTAGGACGTGGGCGCGCTGTGCGATGTCGTTAGCCATGGCGTGATCGTGCGCCCTCGATCATGAACCGATCGTGAATGCCGTCTTCACGTCGGGTTCATGATCGGTGTGGAACGATGGATGATCGTGCGGGTGCTGGTGGTTGAGGACGACGTTCGCTGGGTGGCGTGCTGCAGCGCGGCCTGGTCGAGGACGGCCATGCCGTCGATCTCGAGCGGACCCTCAGCGGAGCGCGGCGTGCCGTCGCCGTCAGTGCGTACCACCTCGTCGTGCTCGACCTCGGTCTACCCGACGGTGACGGACTCTCGCTGTGTCGCGAGCTGCACCGCACCGCCGACCCGCCTCGCGTGCTCGTGCTGACGGCGCGGGACAACACCGGCGACAAGGTGCTCGGCCTCGACGCTGGCGCCGATGACTACCTCACCAAGCCGTTCGACTTCGCCGAGCTCGGTGCGCGCGTGCGCGCCCTGCTGCGACGCCCCGAGCACGCCCGCTCGCCGTTGCTCGAGGTAGGTGACATCGAGCTCGACCCTGCTGCGCACGCCGTCCGTCGCTCGGGTGTCACGGTGCCGCTGACGGCCCGCGAGTTCGCGTTGCTCCACTTCCTGATGGACCGTGCCGGGCAGGTGGTCACGCGCGCAGCGCTCCTCGACGCAGTATGGGACGCCCACTACGACGGCCTCTCCAACGTGGTTGACGTGCACGTCGCCAACCTGCGGCGCAAGCTCGAGCTACCGGGTGACCCGGCACCGATCGAGACCGTCCGCGGTGTCGGCTACCGGATCGGCGAGTGATGCGTCGCCGCGCAGTGAAGGCGTCGCGTGTCCGCTGGACGGTTGCGCTGCTCTTCGCCGTGATGGCGGGGGTGATGGCGCTGGCGCCGCTGCTGCTCTGGAACGGCACCCGGGCCGAGGCCATCCGGGGCGCGCTCGACACGCAGTTGGTCGCGCAGATGGAGGACGTGCTGCATGGTGAGCTCGTGGGTGAGCGGGCCACAGACCAGCTCACGTGGCAGGTGAGTGCCAACGACGGCTGGACCGATCCGTTCACCGACACCGAGCTCGAGCCGCCGCTCTTCACATGGGTGCGCGAGAGCGGGGGTGAGCCCGACTTTCGCGAGTACTCGCTCGACGACGGTGAGACCTACCGCGGCTACGTCAGGCCCATGACCGACGGGGTGGGGTACGTCACGCTCGCGCCCACCGGTGACCGCGACCGCGCGCTCGACGACCTGCGCCGCCGCACCCTGGTGCTCACCGTGCTCGTGGTGGGCGCCTCGGTGGCCCTCGGGCTGATCGGGTCGGCGCTCGCGACCGGGCCGATGCGCCGGGCGATGGGCGACCAGCAGAGCTTCCTCGCCGACGCGGCGCACGAGATGCGCACCCCGCTCGCCGTCATCATGGCGTCGAGCAGCCAGGCGCTCGCCCGGCCGCGGGGCACCGAGGAATACGTTCGCTCCCTGTCGGAGATTCGGTCGGCCGCCGAGCGTGCGTCCACCGGGGTGAACGAGATGCTCGACCTCGTTCGGTTCGAGAGCGGCCAGATGATGCCGCGGGTCGGGCCGCTCCGTCTCGATCTGCTGGCCGAGGAGGTCGCAGCATCGGTGCGGCCCGAGGCCTCCACCGTCGTCGCCGAGCCCTCCGATCCCGTGGTCGTGGCGGCCGACATGGCGCTGCTCCGCCAGGCTGTCGAGAACGTCGTGCGCAACGCGGTCCGCCGCGCCGAGCACATCGAGATCACCACCCGCACCGATCGGCACGACGGCATCATCGAGATCGTCGACGACGGGCCCGGGTTCGATCCGGCCGTGCTTCCACGGGTGTTCGAGCGGTACCAGCGCGGCGACCGCCGGGGCGAGGCCGGCATCGGGTTGGCCATCGTGCGCGCCATCGCGGTGGCCCACGGCGGCAGTGCAGAGGCCCGGAACAACGTCGGTGGCGGGGCCACGGTGGCGATCCGCGTGCCGCTCCAACACCACTGACAGGCGCTCGGGGCACCCTCGTAGAGTGGGACCCATGAAGTACACCAAGCTCGGCTCCACCGGTCTCGACGTCTCGCGCATCTGTCTCGGTTGCATGAGCTATGGCATCTCCGATCGCGGTGCGCACGCATGGACGCTCGACGAGGAGCAGAGCCGGCCGTTCATCCGCCGGGCCATCGAAGAGGGCATCAACTTCTTCGACACAGCGAACGTCTACTCCGACGGCACGAGCGAAGAGATCGTCGGCCGACTGCTCGCCGAGTACGGGCGGCGTGACGAGATCGTGCTCGCCACGAAGGTGCACGGCCAGATGCGCAAGGGCCCGAACGGCAGTGGCCTCTCGCGCAAGGCGATCATGCACGAGATCGACGCCAGCCTGCGCCGTCTCGGCACCGACCACGTCGACTTGTACCAGATTCACCGCTGGGACCGCCGTACGCCGATCGAGGAGACGATGGAGGCACTGCACGACGTGGTGAAGGCAGGCAAGGCGCTCCACATCGGTGCGTCGTCGATGTGGGCCTGGCAGTTCGCCAAGGCTCAACAGGTCGCGAAGGAGCACGGGTGGACGCCGTTCGTCACCATGCAGGACCACTACAACCTCGTGTACCGCGAGGAAGAGCGCGAGATGCTGCCGCTCTGCGTCGACCAGGGCGTCGGCGTCATCCCGTGGAGCCCTCTGGCGCGCGGCCTGATCACCCGTGATCCGGCCGAGGTGACATCCCGCCAGGAGACCGACGAGTTCGGCAAGACGCTCTATGTCGGCGCTGACCGTGAGGTCATCGAAGCCGTCGCCGCCATCGCCGATCGTCGTGGTGTCTCGCGGGCCCAGATCGGCCTCGCGTGGGTTGCCAAGCACCCTGCGGTCAGCGCCCCCATCGTCGGCGCCACCAAGGAGCACCACCTCGACGATGCGATCGCCTCGGTCGACATCGTGCTGACGGCCGACGAGATCGCCGCGCTCGAGGCGCCCTACACCCCGCAACCCGTCCAGGGCTTCTGATGTCGGCGGTGGCTCCTCGGCGTTCGCCCCGGAGTGCAGCGCCGGTACTCATCGACGAGAGAATCCTCGATGCAGCGCACGACGAGCTGATCGAGCATGGGACCGACGACTTCACGCTGCGAGACGTGGTCGCACGCAGTGGCATGAACCGGGCCTCGAGTCAGGTGACGGTGACCGTGCGGGTGTGCCAGCCGGTGGCGCCGTCAGGGTCTGGTCGCGACACCTGCTCGGTCTGGGTGTTGCCATCGCCATCGGTGGCGCGCACCTGCAACGTGTGCTTGCCCGAGGTGGCGTCCCACTCGAGGACCCACTGCCGCCACGCATCGCTCGACACGTCGTCGCCCAGTCGGGCCTCCTGCCAGGGGCCGTCGTCGACGCGCACCTCGACCCTGATGATGCCGCGGTGTGGCGCCCACGCAACGCCTGCGATGGCCACGGTTCCGGCGATGACGTCGTCGCCACGCTTGGGAACGTCGAGACGCGACTGCGTCTTGATCGGGCCGTCCTTCGACCAACCGCGCGGCACCCAGTAGCCCTCGGCGGCATCCCAGGTGGTGAGCTCGATCTGCTGCAGCCACTTCGTGGCGCTGACGTAGCCGTAGAGGCCGGGCACCACCAGGCGCGCCGGGAAGCCGTGACGGAGGGGGAGGGGCTCGCCGTTCATCCCGATCGCGATCATGGTGTCGCGACCGTCCATCGCAGCGGCAACGGGGAACCCGCAAGTCCACCCGTCGACCGACGTGCTGAACACCTGCTCTGCACCGGTCTGCACGCCGGCCTCGTCGAGCAGGTCCGACAGCAGCACGCCTTGCCACACAGCGTTGCCGACGAGGTTGCCACCCACCTCGTTCGAGACGCATGACAGCGTGATGATGCGCTCGACCTGCGGCCGTGCGAGAAGGTCGGCGTAGGTGAGCGTGAGTGGCCGGTCGACCATGCCGCCGATCTCGACCCGCCAGTCCGACAGGCGAATGCGTGGCACCGACAGTGCGGTGTCGATCAGGTAGAAGTCGTCGTTCGGTGTGAGGTACGGCGAGATCGGGCTCAGCGTGGCGGATGCCGGCACATCGGGGGCCGCCGATACCACCTCGCTCAGAACCGCCTCGGTGGCCACCGGCGGCAGCGTGGCCGGTACCGAGTCGAGCACGTCGTCGAGCCGGACGTTCTCGATGCGCTTGGCAACTGCGGCGGCGACCACGGTGACGCCCGCCGCACCCCCCGTCGTGACCATGAACCGCCGGCGATCCCAGCCGTTCGGCGCACGTGACGGCCCGGGCACCTCGGTGGGAGCATCACCGCGTCGCACGAGTGCGATCAGGTACCAGATGGAGGTGGCGCCGACGACCGCCCCGACGAGTGCCGGCACCGCTGCCGATGCGCCGTCACCCGGTCGGCCGACCGCGATGAGTGCGCCCCCGGCACCGAAGATCGCCATGGCGATCGGCCCGATGACCGGCCGGCGGCGCGCGGCCCACCCCACCATCAGGCTGAGCAGCGCGATGGTGATCACCATGCCGACTCGCAGGGCCGTCTTGTCGTTCGTGCCGAACCAGTCGATGGCCAGCGTCTTGAGCCACTTCGGGGTGTTGTCGATGAACTCGCTGCCGACGGCATCGAGCGGTGTGGCGACGTCGATGACGGCAGCGACCAGGAGCCCTGTGGCGATGGCAGCCGCACCGGCCACGAACCCACTGAGCGGGCCGGCCCAGCCCGGGGCCGAGCGAGCGTCGCCGCTCGGTGCGGATGGATCGATCTCGGGGCTGTGCGGGTCGTCGGGCATGGTCACCTTCGTACGGAGCCGACGGGCCGATGGATTGGTCAGCGAGCGTCGATGGGTGTGTAGTCGCGTGCTGCCGAGCCGGCGTACCACTGGCGGGGGCGGCTGATCTTCTGGTCCTTGTCCTCGAGCAGCTCCTGCCAGTGGGCGAGCCAACCAACGGTTCGCGGAATCGCGAACAGCACGGTGAACATCGCGACCGGGAAGCCGAGCGCCTGGTAGATCAGGCCGGAGTAGAAGTCGACGTTGGGGTAGAGCTTGCGGTCGATGAAGTACGGGTCGCTGAGCGCCGTCTCCTCGAGCTTCAGCGCGATGTCGAGCAGCGGGTTCTTGCCGGTCACCTCGAACACGTCATAGGCCGTCTTCTTGATGATGGTGGCCCGCGGGTCGTAGTTCTTGTAGACGCGGTGCCCAAAGCCCATGAGGCGGCTGCCCTTGCCGCTCTTCACGTCCTCGATGAACGCGGGCACGTTCTCGATGCTGCCGATCTCGGCGAGCATGCGCACGACTGCCTCGTTGGCGCCGCCGTGCAGCGGGCCGTACAGCGCCGATGCAGCCGACGCAGCCGCCGAGTACGGGTCGGCGTGGCTGGAGCCGACGACTCGCATCGCGGTGGTGCCGCAGTTCTGCTCGTGGTCGGCGTGCAGGATGAACAGCACGTCCATCGCCCGCTCGAGGCGAGGGTCGACCTCGTAGTCGCCGACCTTCCACATCATGTTGAGGAAGTTGGCCGGGAAGCTGAGATCGTTGTTCGGGTACATGAACGGCAGCCCGACCGAGAAGCGGTAGCACATTGCCGCCAACGTGGGAGTCTTCGCGATCAGGCGCAGGATCTGCTTGTCGCGGCTGCTCTTGTCGTGGATGTCCTTGGCATCGTTGTAGAACGTGCCGAGCGCAGCGAGCGAGCTGATGAGCATGCCCATCGGGTGTGCGTCGTAGTGGAAGCCGTCGACGAAGCGCTTGCGCATGTTCTCGTGGATGAACGTGTGGTGCGTGACGTCGTGATTCCACTGCTCGAGCTGCGCCGGGGTGGGCAGTTCGCCGTTGAGCAGCAGGTACGCGACCTCGAGGTAGGTGCTCTTCTCGGCCAGCTGCTCAATGGGGTAGCCGCGGTAGCGCAGGATTCCTGCTTCGCCATCGAGGTAGGTGATCGCGCTCTTGCACGCAGCAGTTTGCATGTAGGCCGGGTCGTATATGTACAGCGACGGATCGAGCTCGCGCACGGCAGAGGCCGGGAAGACACCGTCGGTGATCGGGACCGTGACGGTCTTTCCGGTCCGGTCGTCGGTGATGGTGAT
>JBBDMO010000095.1:0-17371 GCA_040878255.1 Ilumatobacteraceae bacterium | reverse complement strand
AGTCCCACACCTCCTGGCCGGGCCAGTAGCCACGCAGGCCGATCTGCACGAAGTTGCGGCCGAGGATGGCGCCGCTCTCGATGAGCCGTCGCATGGGCGTACCGTGGCTCGCGAGGTTGCCGTCGATGCTCTCTGCCGTGTCGGCGTGAGCGTCGAAGTGGACCATGCCGACACGCCCGAACCCATGCCGCTCGGCCACCGCGGTGGCGGCCGGCCACGTGACGGTGTGGTCGCCGCCGATGATGACCGGGATGATGCCGAGCTTCGCCACCTCAGCGACCTTGGCGCGGATGTTGTCGAGGCACTGTTCGACCTGGCCGTGCGGGCAGTACGCATCGCCGACGTCGACCACCTCGACGTGCTCGAAGATCTCGAGGCCCAGCGGAACGTGGAACGTACCCGGTTCGTACGCCTGCGTGCGGAGTGCTCGCGGGCCGAAACGTGCGCCGGGCCGGTTGGTCGTGCCCAGGTCGAACGGCGCTCCCAGCACCGCCACGTCCGGCTGCCACTCGATCAGTTGCTGCAGGTTCGCGACCAGCGGCCGCTGGGCGAAGGTGAGCACGCTGCCGAACACGTACCCTTGGTCGAGCTGCTGCTGATAGCCCGGATCGACGGTGCGACGTGGTGTGGTCATGCGTGGCTCAGTCATCGAAGATGTCGAGGTCGGACACCGTTGGAACATCCATCCCCCAACGCCGCATCCCCTCTTCGATCCGAAGGTTGAGCGTCTCGAGTACGGCAATGCGGGCGTAGCGCTTCTGCTCGGCTGCGATGACGTCCCACGGTGCGAGGTCGTGCGAGGTGCGGGCGAACATGTCCTCGGCAGCGGCGTCGTAGACCCGGTTCTTCTCGCGGTTGCGCCAGTCATCTTCGGTGAGCTTCCACTGCTTCAGCGGATCGTGCGCCCGCGCCTGGAAGCGGCGTAGCTGTTCGTCGTCGCTGATGTGTAGCCAGAACTTGACCACGATGATGCCCTCGGTGGCCAACGACTCCTCGAAGTCGACGATCGCCTTGTAGCCGCGCTGCCACTCCTCGTCCGTGGCGTAGCCCTCGACTCGCTCGACGAGCACACGGCCGTACCAGCTGCGGTCGAACACGGACATTCCGCCGTGCCCGGGCAGCTCGCGATAGAAGCGCCAGAGGAAGTGATGACGCTTCTCGCGCGGCGTGGGCGCCGCGTAGTTGACGACCGTGTAGTGGCGCGGGTCGAGGTGCCCGACGATCGCCTTGATCGCACCACCTTTGCCAGCGGCGTCTGGTCCTTCGAAGAGCACCAGGAGGCCGGGCCCCATGCCAGGCCCCATCTCACCACCGAGGTGCAGTCGCAACTGCAAGAGCCGCCGCTGCTCGTCTTCGAGCCGGCGTTCGTAGCTGTCGCGGTCGAGACGGCGGGTGAGGTCGAGCTGATCGATGACACCCATGTCAGCTCCGCTTCTGGATGTTGGCCCACTCATCGCGCAGGCCCACCGTGCGGTGGAACAGCAGCGACTCGCGGGGGTCGTGGGCGAAGTAGCCGATGCGCTCGAACTGCACCACGCTGCCGGGTGGTGTGTCGGCGAGCGCCGCCTCGACCTTGCAACCGGTGAGCACTTCGCGCGAGTCGTGGTCGAGGTCGTCGAACGGATCACCGGTCGCCTCGCCGGGAACCTCGGCGCGGAACAGGCGCTCGTAGAGAACCACCGTCGCGTCGAGCGCATGGTCAGCCGACACCCAGTGGATGGTGGCCTTCACCTTGCGGCCGTCGGGTGCGTTGCCGCTACGCGTGTCGGGGTCGTAGGTGCACTGCACTTCCTCGACCTCGCCGTCGGGGCCGAGCGTGTAGCCGGTGCACCGCAGGAAGTACGCCCCGCGCAGACGCACCTCGGCACCGGGCGTGAGCCGGTAGTACTTCGGCGGTGCCTCGACCTTGAAGTCGTCGTGCTCGATGTAGAGCACCTTCGAAAACGGCACCGGGCGCGTGCCATCGGCCGGGTTCTCGGGATTGTTCCCCAGCTCGGCATGCTCGACCACGGGGTTGCCATCGGCATCGTCGGGCCAATTGGTGATGACGAGGCGCAGCGGGCGCAACACCGCCATGCGGCGCAACGCCGTGCGGTTCAGCTCGGTGCGGATGAACGACTCGAGCAGTTCGATCTGGTGCCGGCTGTTGGTGCGGGCGATACCGATGTACGTGCAGAACTCACGGATCGCCGACGGCGGGTAGCCACGGCGACGCAGCGCCCGGAGCGTCGGCAGACGAGGATCGTCCCACCCGTCGACCACACCGTTGTCGACGAGCTGCTTGAGCTTGCGCTTCGACGTGACCGTGTGGGTGAGTTCGAGCCGGGCGAACTCGGTCTGGCGCGGCTGGTCGCCGGGCAGCGGCAGGTGTTCGAGGTACCAGTCGTAGAGCGCCCGGTGGCTGTCGAACTCGAGCGTGCACAGCGAATGCGTGACGCCCTCGATCGCATCGCTCTGACCGTGCGCCCAGTCGTACGTCGGGTAGATCACCCACTGGTCGCCGGTGCGATGGTGATGCTGGCGGCGGATGCGGTACATCACCGGGTCGCGCAACTGCATGTTCTCGTGCTGCATGTCGGCCTTGGCGCGCAGCACGCGTGCCCCGTCTGCGAACTCGCCGGCACGCATCCGGCGGAACAGATCGAGGTTCTCGTCGACCGTGCGGTCGCGGAAGGGGCTTTCGATACCCGGCTTGCCGTACCCGCCGCGCTGGAGGCTGATCGTCTCGCCGTCCTGATCGTCGACGTAGGCGAGGCCGTTGGTGATCAGGATCTCGGCCCAGCCGTAGATCTGCTCGAAGTAGTCGCTCGCGTACAGGATCGGCTCGGGCACGTCGAAGCCGAGCCAGCGCACGTCGTCGATGATCGCGTCGACGTACTCGGTGTCCTCGGTGTCGGGGTTCGTGTCGTCGAAGCGGAGGTTGCACCGACCACCGAACTCGGCGGCGACACCGAAGTCGACGCAGATCGCCTTGGCATGACCGATGTGCAGGTACCCGTTCGGTTCGGGTGGGAACCGGGTCTGGACACGACCCCCGAAGGTGCCCTGCTCGATGTCGGAGCGGACGAGGTCACGCACGAAGTCGGACGCGTTCGAGGTGGTCGGTTCCGGTGACGACATGGTTCGGCCGACGCTACCAACCGTGCCGGAGCGAGGCCGCAATCCGTTCGCCGATCATGATCGTCGGCAGGTTCGTGTTCGCTCTCGGGATGCGCGGCATCAGCGACGCGTCGGCCACCACCACGCGGGTGAGGCCGTGCACACGCCCGTCGGCATCGCACACGGCATCGGGCCCGGCACCCATCGCACAGGTACCGACCGGGTGGTAGTAGTGCGCCACCATGCGCATGACCGCTTCGTCGGTGGAGGTGTCGGTCACCCGGTCACCCAGCAGCGGGGCCAGGATGGGGTGGTCGAGGATCTCGTCGGCCATCGCGATCCCCTCGCGCAGCAACGCCAGGTCGTGGCCCTCGGCGTCGGTGCAATAGGCGTGGTCGATGGTCGGTGCAGCATTCGGGTCGGTGCCGGTGATGTCGACGCGGCCCCTGCTCTCGGGCGTCATGCAGGCAACCTCGACCAGCACGCGCCCGTGGAACAGGCTCGTCTGGTTCGAGGCGCACACCGGGAACAGGTGCAGGTCGTACAAGCCGTCCGCTGCCAGCGACGAGATCGCCTTGCCCAACGTCTGTTCCTCCGGCAGGAAGCCGGCTGCCGCCGCGGCGTCGAGGTCGGCCTGCAGTTCGGCACCGATCGCCCGGTCGGCATGGGCCATCGAGTGGTCGTGGAGGTTGGCACCCACGCCGGGCAGGTCGACCACCGGCGTGACGCCCACGGAATGCAACCGCGTCGGGTCACCGATGCCGGACCGCTGCAGGATCGCCGGCGTGCCGTACACACCGGCGGCGAGCACGAGCGTGCTGCCCACGATCGTGATCGGCGCGCCGAGGCGGACACCGTGGAGCGTCACCCCGTCAGCGGTCTCGACGAACCGGTCGACGAGCGTGCGGTCGACGATGCGGAGGTGGCTGCCGCCTCGGACCGGGTCGAGGTACGCGAACGCAGTGTTCCAGCGCGTGGTCCCGACCACGTTGACGGTCTCGAGCCCGAACGAGTCGTTGGCATCGAGGTCGCACAGGTCGGACGCCATCCGCCAGCCGAGCGCCTCGGTGGCCTGCAGGCAGTGCTCGTGGAAGGGCACCGCTTCGGAGCGGTCGTAGGTGCGCACCCGCATCCGTTCGAGCACGTCGCGAAACAGCGGCTCGACGTCATCGCCCGACCAGCCCGGCATCGCCCACGAGTCGTAGTCGCGGCGATGCCCCACCGCAGCGATCGCCCCATTGTGCGACGAGCAGCCACCGATCACCCGAGCCCGCTCGAAGGTCCAGCGACCGCTCGCGTACTGCCAGTCGTGCGATGTCGCGAGCGCCCGTGCATCGATCAGGTCAGCAGGCCAGCCGGGGTCACCCAACGGCCCGTAGTCGGGCCCCGCCTCGACGAGCAGCACGTCGACACCGGCCTCGGCGAGCCGGCCGGCCACCACGGCCCCGCCCGAGCCCCCGCCTACGATCACCACATCCGCCGACCACACCTCGCCACGATCATTCACGCCACCCATTCAAGTCGCACACCGGCCGTCGCGGTGCGTCGCCTGGCGCAGCGATACCCCATGGGGTATATTTCGGGCATGACGACGCGCCATGCCCTTCTCGTCCTCCTCACCGTGCCCGCCCTTCTGATGGCCACCGGCTGCGGGGCCGACCCCGAGCCGACGGCAGCCGCACCCGATGCTGCCGTGGCAGACGACACGATCATCATCGACGTGCGGACACCGGACGAGTTCGCGGAGGGTCACCTCGAAGGTGCGCTGAACCACAACGTCGAGGACGGCACGCTCGAGGCAGCGCTGGTCGGCCTCGACGCCGATGATGAGTACATCGTGTACTGCCGCAGTGGCCGTCGTTCGGCGATCGCCGTCGAACTGATGAGATCCAAAGGCTTCGACACCGTCACCGACCTCGGTTCGATCGATGCAGCAGCAGCAGCGACCGGACTCTCGATCGTCACTGCGCCATGAGTAGCTGGGCGGTCATGCTCACGTGGCCGGCGCGCCGATGGCTCGTGGCAGGCGGAGCAGCCGTCGGCACGGCACTGCTCATCGGCCTGCCGACCGACGTCATCCCGAATCCGGTGTTCGGGCGACCAGTGCCCGTCACCTGGTGGTCCTATCCGGTCCTGGTGGTCACCGCAGTGCTGGCCGGCCTGGTCGTTGCCACCTACGTTCGCGACCCGGCCACGGCTGATCCCACGACCGCCGACCTGGCCGAACCGACCCCACGCACTGCAAGCGTGGGTGGTCTCCTGTCGTTCTTCGCCGTGGGTTGCCCAGTGTGCAACAAGATCGTGATCGTGGCGTTGGGCACCACCGGTGCCCGTCGGTGGTTCGAGCCCGTACAACCGCTGCTCGCCGCGGCTTCGATCGTGCTGCTCGCATGGGCCCTGCGCAGCCGCCTCCGCGCCGAGAACGCGTGCCCAGTCCCCGGCAACGCAACGATGGCCGACACCGGCCGGATCCAGGATTCGGTATAGAGTCAACAGCATCACGCATCCTGTCTCATCCACGGTGTCGCCCGGTACCGGAGTCACGCTGTGAACGACGTCCTCGAGATCGGCCCGGCTGCACCACGCCGTCATTGGAGGCGAATAGACCGTGACAGTGGGATGACGCAGACTGACCAGCCGGATCGGCTGACCGTCCTCACCGATTCGCGCCAGAGCTACCCGGACATCCTTGAGGGCCTCGTCTCCGACCACGACGCCGTCATCGTCGAACTCGATCCAGCACATGATGGTCACCGCGTGCTGTCGAAACGGCAGTACATGACTCGTATCATCCGGCCGGCAGCCCTCCGGAACATACGAGCAGCGATGAGACCAGGCGCGTTGCTCGTCGTGTTCGGCTGGTACTCCCTGCCGGTACTCGCGATGCAGCGCATGCATCTCGCTCCACGACCGCAGTCCATCGTCTTCGTCGCGGTCTTCGCGCACAACCAGCGGATCGAACAGATCGTCTTCCGATTGCTCCGTTCGCTCGGCTCCCGGCGGTGGCGAGCCGTGGCGTTCTCCGAAGGTGATCGCACGAAGCTCGTCGAACGAAACGTCTTTCTCGAGAGCCAGGTCATAGGGGTCGTGTACCGCCGCGAGCACGATCTCGTTCCCTTGCTCGACGCCGGGTCGGCCACCCCTGCAGATTCCGTTCCGTTCGTCTTCACGGCCGGGTATTCGCACCGCGATTACGCAACGTTCTCGACGGCAGTGGCGGCAGCCCCCTGGTCGGTGCACATGGTCATCTCCGAGAGCAATCGCGCCGATGTCACCGTGGGGCCGGAGGTCGTGGTCGAATTCGATGTCCCGTGGGACCGCTACGAGGATCTGCTGCGGCGCTCGGCGGTGGTCGCCATCCCGCTGCTGCCCGGCGGCGGGGCGTGCGGCCAGAGCGTCATGCTGTCGGCCATGAAGTACTCGCGGCCGGTGGTCGCCACTGCGCATCCGTCGATCGAAGCGTACGTGGGGAGCGATTATCCCGGTCTCGTGCCCCCGTCGGACCCGGATGCCCTGCGCGAGGCCGTCCACCGCGTCATGACCGATCCCACCTTCGCAGCGGACCTGGTGCGTCGGGTGGACGTCGCGCGTCGCTCGCTGTCCGATCTTCCGTCGATGGCGAGCGAGATCGCCGCCCTGGCGGCAGCGCCTGCCGCGGCCTGAAGGTCGATCTCGCTGCACGGCGATCCGGCGGCGACGTGCTTCGGCAGAAACGCAAAGACCCCGGCCGAGTCGCTCGTTGAAGCGGTCGGACCGGGGTCGTCGCAGTGCGTCCGATGAGCAGCCCCAACGGGATTCGAACCCGTGCCGCCACCTTGAGAGGGTGGTGTCCTAGGCCACTAGACGATGGGGCCAAGTAGCCCCCGCACACTACCAACCGGCGCACAGCGTGCCAACCGGACGACAGCACGGAACGAGCCGGAAAACGACCGAAGGCCGACGATGCACGTCGGCCTTCGGTGAACCTGAGTTGGGGAACAAGGACTCGAACCCTGAATAACAGTACCAGAACCTGCTGTGTTGCCAATTACACCATTCCCCAGCGGGGTGACCCGTGGAAGCGAAAGTGTAGCAAGGACCCCTGCGTCGCCCCACCCACTCGCCTGAACCGTGGCACGAGCGGGCAAGATGACGGCATGGAACATCCCGTCCTGTCGGTCCTCGACCTCGCACCTGTCAGCAGCGGGTTCACATCGGGCGATGCGCTGCGCTCGTCGATCGATCTCGCCCGCCATGTCGAGCACCTGGGCTTCCAGCGGTTCTGGGTCGCCGAGCACCACAACATGCCGGGTATCGCCAGTTCGGCGCCAGCGGTGCTGATTGCCCATCTCGCCCAGGCGACCACCACGCTGCGGGTCGGCTCGGGTGGCGTCATGCTGCCCAACCACTCCCCCCTCGTCATCGCCGAGCAGTTCGGCATGCTCGAGGCGCTACACCCCGGACGCATCGATCTCGGTCTCGGGCGGGCACCGGGCAGCGACCGCCTCACGGCGTCGGCGCTGCGTCGCGGCCGCAACAGCGACCAGGATTTTCCCGACCAGTTGGCAGAGCTCGAGGGCTACTTCGACGGCTCGTTCGCCGACCGCCACCCGTTCGGCACGATCCATGCCGTCCCCGCGCGCGGCAACCGGCCGTCGATCTGGTTGCTCGGCAGCAGCGACTACAGCGCCCATCTCGCCGGTCACCTCGGCATGCCGTTCTCGTTCGCGCACCACTTCGCCGGTGGGAACACGGCGATGGCCGTGCAGGCCTACCTGGCGGCGTTCCGACCGTCGCGCCACCTCGAGCGGCCGTACCTCGGCCTCGGCGTCAACGTGGTCTGCGCCGACACCGACGACGAAGCGCAGTGGCTCGCCGGATCGGGCGGGCTCGCCATTCTCCGGCTGCGGCAGGGTCGGCCCGACGTCTACCCCACGCCGCAGCAGGCCGCCGACTACCCGTACACGCCGATGGAGCGCGAGACCGTTCGCTCGTGGACCGCGAGCCACGTCATCGGCGGGCCGTCGACGGTGCGTCAGGGTCTGTTGCGGCTGGCCGCAGCCACCGGCGCCGACGAACTGTTCCTGACCACGAACGTGCACGGCTCGGCCGAGCGCCTGCGGTCGTATTCGCTCGTGGCCGAATCGATGGAGCTCGCCGGCCTCAGCCGGTGATCTCGAGCAGGCGGCGGAACGACACCACCCGGCCGAGCGCCACGCCGGCGGCTTCCTTCAGTTCCCTCACGAACGCTGCCCGGCCCTGCACCGGGCTCGTACGGGTCGGGGACACGAAGGCTTCCATGCCGAGCTCTTCGGCAGTGAGCCTGATCCGCAGCGAGTGGAACGGGTCGCTCACCAACAGCACTCGGCTGAGGCCCACGTCGGCGAGCAGGCGCTGCACACCGGCGAGCGAGTCGTACGAGTTCTGACCCTCCGTCTCGCGCAGGATCGCCTCGGGCGGCACGCCGTTGTCGATGAGGTATTGCGCCGATGCATCGGCTTCGGTGAAACGATCGAGCGGCTGCTTCCCACCGGTGACGACCACGACCGGAGCCAGACCCTGCGGCCAGAGCTGCAGCACATGGTCGAGTCGAGCCTGCAGCTGCGGCGACGGCGTTCCGTCGTACTGGGCCGCACCCATGACGACGATCGCGTCGACCGGGCGGGCCTCATCGCTGCGGCCGGTCTGCCACACCTGGAACACGCTGATTGCGTAGTACGCGCCGAACGCGATGCACGCCAAGACCACGGCCCACGCGATGCGCCGGAGCCATGGCCCACGGCGAGGCGGCGGCGGCCGCGACACGATCGGCACACCGCCCACCGGCGTCGGGTCACGAACCGGTCCGTTCGCCGGTGAATCACCCCCCGGGCGTGTGACGGCCCATGGATCGGTCATCGCACCTGGACACCCGCGGGCAGCGCGCGCAGGCGCTCGATCGTGCGGTCGCGGCCGAGCAGCTCGAGCGATTCGAACAGCGGCGGTCCGACCGTGCGTCCGGTGACAGCCACCCGCACCGGTGCCTGCGCCTTGCCGAGCTTCAGACCGTTGCGTTCGGCCACCGCCTCGAACGCCGACTTGATCGCTTCGGTCGTCCACTCACACGCACCGAAGGCGTCGATGCTCTGGGCCACGACGTCGGCGGCACCCTCGGTCGACAGCGCCTTCGAGAGGCTCGCCTCGTCGAGCACGGGCTCGGGCAGGAACAGGAAATCGACGACGCCGGGGGCCTCCGACAACGTGACCGCGCGCAGTTGCACGTGCGGCGCGATGGCGACGAACACCGCCTGGTCCCACACCGCGTCGGGGTGGGTGTCGCGCCACTGTGCGAGCCACGGCTCGCAGGCGACGACGAACTCGTCGACGCTGAGCCGGCGGATGTACTCACCGTTGAACGCAGCGAGCTTCTTGAGGTCGAAGAAGGCGGGCGAATGCGAGACGTCCCCGAGGCGGAAGTCGGCTTCGACCGACGCCCACGGCACGATCTCGACATCACCGGGCGACCAGCCGAGCGTCATGAGGTAGTTGGTCATCGCGTCGGCGAGGTAGCCCTCGTCGCGGTAGCTCTCGAGCGCCACCTTGTCACGGCGCTTCGAGATCTTCTTGCGCTGCTCGTTCACCAGCAGCGGCACGTGACCCCATCGCGGCGGTTCCACTCCGAGCGCCTCCCACAGCATCTGCTGCTTGGGCGTGTTCGGCAAGTGCTCCTCGGCTCGGATGACGTCGGTGATGCGCATGGTGATGTCGTCGACCACGTTGGCGAGCAGGAACATCGGCGAGCCGTTGCCGCGCAGCAGTACGAAGTCCTCGATCGTGGCGTTGTCGAACACCACCTCACCGCGCACCGCATCGCGCACCACGGTCTGGCCCTCGGGAACACGGAACCGGAGCACACGGCCGGGCCCGGGCCCGAGCCCGAGGTTGCGCGACCAGCCGCCGTAGCCCTGGACCCCCTCGGCCTTCGCACGCTCCTGCACCTGCTCGCCGGTGAGGTCGCAGTAGTACGCCTTGCCGGCCTCGTGGAGACGATGCGCCGCGGCGACGTGCTCGTCGGCGAACTGGCTCTGGAAGTACGGGCCCTCGAACGTGGGGTCGTCGGCATGGATACCGATCCAGGCCAACGCGTCGATGATGCCCTGGTTCCACTCGGACCGGTTCCGCTCTGCGTCGGTGTCCTCGATGCGCAGCACGAACGTGCCGCCGAGGCGCTTGGCCAGCGCCCAGTTGTAGAGCGCGGTGCGGGCACCACCGACGTGGAAGAAGCCCGTGGGCGATGGCGCGATGCGAAAGCGGGGGGCGTCCATGACCTCGCGAACGCTAGCGGTCAGTCCTGTCGTTGGGTGGCCAGCGCGAGGTTGCGGAGCTGACGCAACGCCACCGTGAGCGTGGTGACGTCGTGGACGTCGACGCGCCGCAACTCGGTGAACATCGTGGCCGTGCGAACGATGACACGATCGTTCGCGACGCGCCACCGATCGACGGAGCCGAGGCCCAGCGCGTCGTCGGTGAGGTCGGCCAGCACTGCGAGGAGGTCGTCACGAAGCGCCGACCGGGCCTGGGTCTGCCAGCGGTTGCTGCGGGGTAGCGAGCCGATCGCGTCCCACAGCCAGCCGACGTCGACGACGTCGAACAGCTGCCAATAGGTGCGGGCTGCGTCGGCCGGGTCGGTCGACCGGCGGCTCGCAACGTCGATCACGTCGAAGAACGTGTGGACCACGGGCCACTGCGACGACTGCTGGGCGAGGCGCTCGGGCACGCCCGCAGCCAAGCGGCCGGCCTCGCGGGCGAAGGTGAGGTCGCGCATCCGACCGCCGAGCACGTCGTCGAGGCCCGAGACCATGCGCCGCAATGGCTCGCGCAGCTCGCCCACCACGACGGCGATGTCGACCGGCGGCCTGCGATGGCGCAGCAGCCACAGCACCGCATGCTCGATCATCCGCCGAGCCTCGAGAAACAGGTCGACCTGCACGTCGACGCGCACGTCGTCACCGATCGCCTCGATCTGCTCCCAGATCGCAACCGCATCGAGGATGTCGCGGGCCGCCACCCACGCACGGCTGATCTCGACCACTCCCACCCCGGTGTCCTCGGTGATGCGGTGGTCGAACGAAATGCCCGAGATGTTGACCATCTGGTTGCCGAGCTGCGTGGCCACGATCTCGCGACGGAGGCGATGGCGTTCGATCTGCTCGGGGAACCGGCTGCGCAGCGGGGTCGGGAAGTACCGCACCAGTTCCGGCTCGAGGTACGGGTCGTCAGGCAGGTTCGATCGCACGAGCAGCTCGATGTTCGACGTCTTCGTGTAGGCGAGCAGCACCGAGAACTCGGGGGTGGTGAGGCCCGTGCCGGTGGCCTGCCGCTCGGCGATCTGCTTGTCGGACGGCAGGAACTCGAGGGACCGGTCGATCCATCCCTCGGCCTCAAGCAGGTTCAGGTACCTCGCATGGACGTTCACCATCGGCAGCGCCTGGCGGCGGGCGATGGCGAGGACCAGCGTCTGGGCGCGGTTGTCGTCGAGCACCTGCTCGGCCACCTCGTCGGTCATCGAGGCGAGGAGTGCGTTGCGCTCGGCGATCGTCATCACCGGCCCGCCGTCGGGTGCCGACATCGCATCGTTCAGCAGGATCTTGATGTTGACCTCGTGGTCGCTGCAGTCGACACCCGCCGAGTTGTCGATCGCATCGGTGTTCACGAGGCCACCGGCGAGCGCGTACTCGATGCGGCCCCGCTGGGTCATCCCGAGGTTGCCACCCTCACCCACCATGCGACAGCGCAACTCACTGCCGTTCACGCGGATGGCGTCGTTCGCGCGATCACCGACCTCGGCGTGCGACTCAGCGCCGGCCTTGACGTAGGTGCCGATGCCGCCGTTCCACAGCACGTCGACCGGCGCCCGGAGGATGGCCGACAACAGCTCGTTCGGGGTGACCGTGGCACGGTCGAGGTCGAGCACTCTCTGCACCTGTGGCGACAGGTCGACGCTCTTGGCCGTGCGTGGCACGACAGCACCACCGTCGGAGATCAGCGTGGTGTCGTAGTCGGCCCAACTGCTGCGCGGCAGGTGGAACAGGCGTTGACGCTCGGCGAACGACTCGGCCGGATCGGGATCGGGGTCGAGGAAGATGTGGCGGTGGTCGAAGGCCGCGACGATACGGAGGTGGCGCGAGCGCAACATCCCGTTGCCGAACACATCGCCCGACATGTCGCCGATGCCGGCCACCGTGAGCGGATCACTGTCGGCGTTCTTGCCGATCGCCTGCGCATGGCGACGCACGCTCTCCCACGCACCGCGGGCGGTGATGCCCATCGCCTTGTGGTCGTAGCCGGCGCTGCCACCCGATGCGAAGGCATCGCCGAGCCAGAAGCCGTACGTGGCCGAGATCTCGTTGGCGACATCACTGAATGTGGCGGTGCCCTTGTCGGCTGCCACCACGAGATAGGGGTCATCCCCGTCGAGGCGAACGGTGTCGGGCGGGTGAGCCATGGTCCCGCCGACGAGGTTGTCGGTCAGGTCGAGCAACCCGGCGATGAACTCGCGGTAACACGCGAGCCCCTCGGCACGGAACGCCTCGGGCGTGGCCGTGGGCCGCTTGGGCACGAAGCCACCCTTGGCCCCGGTGGGCACGATGACGGCGTTCTTCACCATCTGCGCCTTGACCAGGCCGAGCACCTCGGTGCGGAAGTCCTCGCGCCGATCACTCCAGCGGATACCACCGCGCGCGATGCGTCCGCCGCGCAGGTGGACGCCCTCGACCCGTGGCGAGCACACCCAGATCTCGAACATCGGCCGCGGCGCGGGCAGGTCGGGCACGCGGGCCGGATCGAACTTGAACGCCAGCACCGGCCGGAAGCCACGCGACGAGGTGCCGGGCCGGAAGGCGTTGGTGCGCAGCGTTGCATCGATCAGCGCCAGCAGGGCACGCAACGTGCGGTCGTCGTCGAGGCTCGGTACCGCGTCGAGGGCCGTCGCGATGTCAGCGCGGAGCGCGTCCTCGGTGGCGCTGTCGCGCTGCGACGCAGGATCGAACCGTTGCGCGAACAGCGCGACGAGCAGTCTCGTGATCGTCGCGTTCGCGACCACCGTCGCGACGATGTACTCCTGGCTCGACGGGAAGCCGATCTGGCGGAGATAGCGGGCGTAGGCGCGCACCACCTCGACCTCACGGACTTCGAGTCGTGCTGCGACCACGAGCCGGTTGAACCCGTCGGCCTCGACCTCGCCGCGGAACGACGCCTCGAACGCTGCGCGCAGCTCGGCCGAGAGCGACTCGTCGAGGACGGCACCCGCAGGCAATTGCACGCCGACGTCGTGCAGGTTCACCTCGACGCCCTCGGCCACATCAAAGGTGAACGCCCGCTCGTCGAGTGCCCGCAGGCCGAGGTGCTCGAGCATCGGCAGGAGATCGGCCAACGGGATCGAGCCGCCGCGCCGGTACACGCGGAACCGGTGCTCGCCGGGCGGCGACGCAGCGAACTTCGTGATGGCCGTGCTGACGTCGCCGGCACGGCCGTCGGCGAGCGCCGCAACTCGGGGCAGATCGACTGCAGCCGTGAGCGGTCGGTTCAGTTCGTCGTAGCCCGCCGGCAGCACCGAAGCGAGGCGATCGACGAGCGCAGCGGCTCCACCGAGCGCTGCGCGTGTCGCGGCGAGCCAATCGGCCGACACCTCCCCATCGGCGGCAGCACCCATGGGTGCGGGCGAATTCGGACCACCGGTGTCGCCGGCGTCGTTGCCGGCCAGGTTCAGTGCCACGTCGCCAGTGTGCCACTTGGCGGCAGGGTGCCCGACCGCACCCGCAGCAACTCGCGCGCCTGACGTGCACGGGTAGATTCACACCATGAGTCGCCACACCTTCCGACGACAGGCCGAGGTGCATCCGGGCCACCGGCAGGTCGGCGGCGGCCTCGCCCGCGCCGCCGTGTTCGGCATGAGTGACGGGCTCACCAGCAACGTGCTCCTCGTCATCGGCTTCGCCGGCAGTGGTGTCGACGCAAGCGTGGTGCGCCTGGCCGGCATTGCCGGGGCGGTGGCCGGTGCGGTCAGCATGGGTACCGGCGAATGGATCAGCATCTCGGCCCAGAACGAGCTCGTCACCCGCGAGCTCGAGGTCGAGCGGCGCGAGCTCGGGCGTAACACCGAATCCGAGCAGCGCGAGCTCGAAGAGATGTACATCGAGCACGGCATGCAGACCGCGACGGCCCAACAGGCGGCTGCCGATGTCATGCGCGACCACGACCGTGCCCTGGCGGTGCACGCTCGCGAAGAGTTCGGCATCGACCCGCACGACCTGCCCTCGCCGATGCAGGCTGCGCTGCTGTCGTTCGTGTGCTTCATCGTCGGCGCCGTCCTGCCGGTCATCCCGTGGCTCGGCGGATCCGGCACCTCGGCCACGGTGGCCTCCGTGATCATCGGCGTCCTCGCTGCGGCTGCCCTCGGCTGGTCGATCGGTCAGTTTGCCGAACGCAATCGTGTCCGCTCGGCTGCCCGCCAGGTGATCATCCTGCTGGTCGCATGTGTCGTCACCTACAGCATCGGCAAGGCGCTCGGCGTCCAGGTGAGCTGATGAACCAGATCAACGTGCTCGGCGGCGAGCTCGAGTCCTGCTCGTTCGATCCGCTGACGGGCTACTACCGCACCGGCTGCTGCGAGAACCGCGGCGACGACCCCGGCCTCCATGTGGTGTGTGCGGTACTGACCGACGAGTTCCTAGCGTTCAGCAAGAGCGTCGGCAACGATCTCAGCACACCGATGCCCCAGTACGGCTTCGCCGGGCTGAAGGGCGGCGACCAGTGGTGCCTCTGCGCAGCCCGCTGGCAGGAGGCGTTCGAGGCAGGGGCAGCACCGGGTGTGCGGCTCGCCTCGACGCACGTCTCGGCACTCGAGTACAGCGATCTGGCCGACCTCAGGGCGAACGCTGTCGACGCCTGATCGACGGTACGGTTTCAACGTGCACACCGTCGACATGAAGCCGCTCCTTCGAGGGTGGTCGCACCTCGTGGCCTTCATCACGGTCGCGGTGCTGGGCAGCATCCTCATCCTCGTGGCGGCGTCACACGCGTCGGCCAGTGAGCGGATGTGGTTGTCGCTCTACGTACTCGGCACGCTCACCATGTTCGGTGTCTCGGCGATGTACCACCGAGTGCGGTGGCAGCCGCGGGCCTACAGCATCATGAAGCGGCTCGACCATTCGACGATCTTCTTCGCGATCGCCGGCGCGTACACGCCGATCGCCGCGCTGGCGCTCGAGGGCTGGCAGAAACCCGCCGTGCTCGCCATGGCGTGGGGTGGCGCGATCATCGGCGTGGCGCTCGAATGGCTGCCGGTCAGCGTGCCGCGCTGGCTGTTCACCACCATCTACGTGATCGTCGGCTGGTCGGCGGCGCTGGCCCTGCCGCAGCTCTACCGCGGCCTCGGGCCGGTCGGCTTCGGGCTCGTGCTCGGTGGTGGCCTCAGCTACACCCTCGGCGCAGTCGTGTACGCGATGAAGCGACCCGATCCGTGGCCGACGGTTTTCGGCTTTCACGAGGTGTTCCACCTCGGCACCGTCATCGGTGCCGGATGTCACCTCGCCGCGATCAGCTTCGTCGTCGTACCGATGATGTGAGGACTCCTCCAATGACCAGCGCACTCGATCCTGCACGCACGTGGTTGGCCGACCAGATCCGAGCGCGGGTCATCGGCGACCAACCCGACGCCAAGGCGGCCGCGATCATGACCGCACCCGGGCCGCGTTGGTTCGCCGACGACAGCGTCATCCGGCGGGTCCACGGCGACGCGTCGATGTTCGTCGGTGGGCTGCGCGCACTGTTGCTGCAGTCGCTCCATCCCCTCGCCATGGCGGGTGTCGCGCAGCACTCCGACTACCGGGCCGATCCGTGGGGACGGCTGCAGCGCACCGCCGACTTCCTGGCGGCCACCACCTTCGGACCCATCCCCGTGGCCGAGCGATCGATCGAGATCGTGAAGCGGGTGCACACCCGTGTCGTCGGCACCGCATCCGACGGCCGTCCCTACTCGGCCAACGATCCGCACCTGCTGCGGTGGGTGCACGTGTGCGAGATCGACAGCTTCCTGGCCGCCTACCGGCGGTACGGGTCGGCTCCACTCAGCAAGGACGAAGCCGACTCGTACGTGCGCGACAGCGCACTGGTCGCGCGCAAGCTCGGCGTGAACGACCCGCCCCGCACCGTCCGCGAACTCCGCGACGAGATGCGCGAATTCCGACCCGAGATGGCCGGCACCGTCGAGGCGCGCGAGGCCGCGCGGTTCCTGCTGCTCGAACCGCCGCTGCCGCTGGCTGCCCGGGCCCCGTACACGATGCTTGCCGCTGCGGCCATCGCGCTCCTGCCGGCGTGGACGCGCTGGCCGCTGCGCCTGCCGTTCCTTCCCGTCAGCGAGACCCTGCTCGTGCGGCCCGCCGGCTCACTGGTCACGAACGTCATCCGCTGGTCGATGTCGCCCGATCCGGCCTGAGCCATCCGCCGCAGACCCGTCACCAGCACGACGATGCGGCAGCAGACCCGCGTCCCGCCGTTGTCGGCCACACTGGGGTCGAGATGACCTCGCTCGCCGACCTTCTTCCCCCACCCGGCTCCGACCCCTCGGCCGTGCTCGATGCGTTCGCGCAATGGGCCACCGAGGGCGGCCGGCCCCTGTACTCGCATCAGGAGGAGGCCGCGCTGGCCCTCGCGGCAGGTGAGCACGTGGTACTCGCCACGCCCACCGGGTCGGGGAAGAGCCTCGTCGCGATCGCCGGCATCCTGCTTGCTCGCAACGAGGGCAAGCGGGCGTACTGGACCGCCCCGATCAAGGCCTTGGTGGCCGAGAAGTTCTTCGACCTCGTCGGCCTGCTCGGCGCCGATCAGGTGGGCCTCGCCACGGGTGACGCGGCGATCAACTCCGATGCGCCCGTCATCGTGTGCACCGCCGAGATCCTTGCGAATCAGGCGCTCCGCCAGGGCGCCGCCAGTGACGTCGGCTTCGCCTGCCTCGACGAGTTCCACTACTACGCCGACGGAGACCGAGGCTGGGCCTGGCAGGTGCCGCTGCTCGAGTTGACGAACTGCCAGTTCCTGCTCGCCTCGGCCACCCTGGGCGACATGACGGCCACACGACCGACCTGCGCGAACGATCGGGTCGGCCGGTCAGCAGCGTCACCTCGGTCGATCGGCCCACCCCGCTGTACCACCAGTGGCGGCTCTCTTCGGTCTCCGAGAGCGTGCTCGATGCCGTCCGCGCCGGCCTGAGCCCGGTGTACGTCGTCCATGCCAACCAGGCCGCAGCGATCGAGCG
>JBBDMO010000094.1:0-17757 GCA_040878255.1 Ilumatobacteraceae bacterium | reverse complement strand
CCATGGTGGCGGCTTCCTTGGTGACCTCGGTGCCGGTGATGCCCATCGCCACGCCGATGTCCGCCTTCTTCAGCGCCGGTGCGTCGTTGACGCCGTCACCGGTCATGGCAACGACGTTGCCCTTACGCTGCAGTGCGGCCACCAGGCGGATCTTGTGCTCGGGTGCCACCCGCGCGAAGACGGCGATGTCGTCGATGCGGCGGGCGAGCTCGTCGTCGTCCATCAGGTCGAGATCGGCGCCCGTGACCGCCTCGCCGCGCAGACCGAGCTCGTCGCCGATCGCCTTGGCCGTCGCAGCGTGGTCGCCGGTGATCATCTTCACGGACATGCCGGCGATGTGTGCGTCGGCGATGGCCAGCTTTGCCTCCGGCCGAGGAGGGTCGACGATGCCGATCAGGGCGAGCAGCGTCAGCTCGCCGACCAGCTCGATCGGGTTGCCGCCGCCGTCGGTGAACTCGGCCCATACCTCAGGGGTCAGCTCGCGCTGGGCAACGGCGAGGACGCGCAACCCATCCGATGCCAGCCGCTCGTTGTGGTCGCGGAGGTCATCGAGGTGCTCGGTGATGTGCGAGGCCCGTCCGTGGTGGTCGATGACCATCGACGACCGGGCGACCAGGACGTCGGGCGCACCCTTCACGAACATCGTGATCATGGGATGTCCGCTGCCGTCGACCATCTCGTGGACAGTCGCCATGAACTTGTTGGCCGAATCGAACGGGACCTCGGCGATGCGCAGGTGGTTGGCCCGCACCCAGTCGATGTCGGTGCCCGCCTTCGCGGCCAGCACCACCATCGCACCCTCGGTCGGGTCGCCCACGAGCTCCCAGCCGGACTCGCCCTGTCGCACGACCGCATCGCTGCAGAGCGCCATCGCGGTGAGCGCTGCGCCACGCGCTGCAGGCTCGTCGGTGGGGAGGTGCTCGATCGTTCCCTTCGGCTCGTAGCCGTCGCCGGTGATGCGGTGCGAGCCGAGTTGGAGCACCAGATCGACCGCAGTCATCTGGTTCAGGGTCAACGTGCCGGTCTTGTCCGAGCAGATGACGCTGGTGCACCCGAGTGTCTCGACCGATGCGAGCCGTTTCACGATCGCGCCGTGCTTGGCCATCTTCGACACGCCGAGGGCGAGGGTGACAGCGGTGACCGCAGGGAGGCCTTCGGGTATCGAGGCAACGGCGAGCGCGACCGCGGTGAGCAGCAGGTCACTGACGCTTTCGCCGCGGATCAGCCCGATGACGAACACGGCGATCACGATGCCGGCGGCCAGCTTGGCCAGGCTGTGGGCAAGTCCGTCGAGTTGCTTCTGCAAGGGCGTGCGCTCTGTCTCGGTGGCGCGCAGCAGGCCGGCGATGCGCCCGATCTGGGTCTGCATGCCGGTGGCGGTGACCACCAGTTCGCCACGGCCGCGAGTGACCGTGGTGTTCATGTAGACCATGTTCTTGCGGTCGCCGAGCGACACGGCGTCGACGTCGATCGGATCGATGCTCTTGGTCGACGGTTGGCTCTCGCCGGTGAGCGCCGCCTCTTCGACCTCGAGGCTGTTCGCGAACAGCAGCCTGCCGTCGGCCGGTGCACGGTCGCCCGCCTCGATCATCACGATGTCGCCTGGCACCAGGTCGGCCGCGGGCAGGTTCACCAACTGGCCACCACGGCGCACGCGGGTCTGGATGACAAGCATCTTCTTCAGCGCGTCGAGGGACTTCTCGGCACGGTTCTCCTGCACGAAACCGATGACGGCGTTGAACAGCACGACGATCAGGACGACGGCGGGCGTCTTGATCTCGCCCGACACCGCGTAGGCCACGATCGCCGCGGCGATGAGGATGAGGATGAGGAGGTCGCTGAACTGTGCGACGACTCGCTTCCAGGTCGGTGTGCGGGGAGCCTCGGCGAGCTCGTTGCGGCCGACCTCAGCGGTCCGTTCGGTCACCTGCTCGGCGACGAGCCCCTGCTCGGGGCGGACGCCGAGGGCATCGGCGACAGCATCGCCATCGAGACGGTGTGCGTCGACCAGATCGGTGCGAGCGGGGTGTGTCATCACAGCAGAGCGTTCCTTCGGTGGCATGGTGGTGCCGGCCCGAAGGTCTCTCCCGTCCGTGGGGCGCAAGGCGACACGGACCACCGTGCCCGGGCCACCGTGGGGGCGGCCGTACTGACGAGCATGGTGTTGAGGGATACTCCCCTTCAACCGAAACCCTAGATGCCGGATACCGGCATCACAACACGCAGCACGCTTCGGCCAGGAAACCGGACCGGTAACGTCGGGCTCTCATCTCGTCGAAGGACCCGTCGTGACTGATCTCCATCCCAACGTCGTCAGGGTCGTCGAGGCCGCCGCCCAACGTGGTCTCGCGATCGAGCCACGCCGGTTCCCTGACGGCACCAAGACCGCGCTCGACGCTGCCGCTGCGATCGGTGTCGACGTGGGTCAGATCGTGAAGAGCCTCATCTTCGCCGTCGACGGCGCCGTCGTGCTCGCCTACGTCAGTGGTGCGAACCAGCTCGACGAGAAGAAGCTCGCTGCTGCGGCCGGGGGAACGAAGTGCAAGCGGGTCGACGCCGACGCGGTGCGAGAGGCGACCGGCTTCCCGATCGGCGGCGTGCCACCGTTTGGACACACCACGCACCTGCGCATCTTCATCGACCCCGACTTGCTGCAGTACGACGAGGTGTGGGCGGCCGCTGGCACGTGGAACGACGTCTTCGGTATCGAGCCGCACCAGCTCGTCGAGGCGAGCGGCGGTCTCGTCGCCGACCTGAAGCGCGGCTGAGTCGAGGCCGCAGCGGCCTCCAGACCTCGGGCCACCCAATAGATTCGGATCATGGCGGCCGACGAACGTGCGCGAGGGGTTCTGGTGTCGGTGGAGCGGCTCGGGGCCCACTCGGCGTTGAAGCTGCGGATGGCCCAACGAGCGGCCCGTATCCCGCGGCGGTTCCCGGTGAATCACGGAATCGTGCTCCACCGGGTCACGTATTGGACCGAACTCGGTGGGCAGCCGCAGCTGGCGACCGGGCTCCTCGGCATCCCGCGGCGGCGACAGGCGCGCACGTCGGTGATGTGGTTGAACGGCACCAACCCGACACGATCCGAAGCTCCGTCGGCCGGCGGTCTCGTGGGGCTCCTGGTGTCCGCAGTCTTCGCCGGCAGCGGCCACCTCCTGCTTGCGCCCGACTACATCGGTCTCGGCACGTCGGACACATACCACCCGTACATGCACACGGCGTCCACCGTCGATGCGGCGACCGACTTCGTTCGTGCCGTGGCGTCCTACTGTGAACGTGAGGGCATCGGCTGGTGCCGTCGGTTGATGTTGGTGGGCTATTCGCAGGGGGCGCACGGAGTGGCGGTGCTCCAGCGGACGCTCGAGGCCGCTCCGATCGACGAGGCCGACGTGCTGGCCGTGGCGAGCATCGCACCGCCTCTCGACCTCGCCAACGTCACTCTTCCGTGGGCGTTGGAGGGGCGAGCGCCGAGCCACAGCACCTACCTCGCGTACGTTGCACACTCCTACGCCCGCGCCTACGGCCAACCCCTCGAATCGCTGCTCACCGACGACGCGGCCACGTTGGTGACCGAACTCTTCGACGGTCTGCATGCGGCAGATGACATCGCGAGTCGGCTCCCTCCGACTCCGCGCCCGATGTTCCGTGAGGGGTGGGTGGACGGATACCTCGCTGGCGGCGTCTCGTGGTTCCGACGTGCCCTGGAGGAGAACGAGGCGGTCGGGTGGGCGCCTTGCGCTCCGCTTCGTCTGTTCTACGGACGCGCCGACGTCGACGTCAGTCCCGATGACGCCCTGCTCGGAGCCGAGGAGATGCGTCGACGGGGTGGGAACGTCGAGGTGGTCGAGGTCGGCGAGTTCGACCATGGTTCGGTGGTGTACGAGGCGGTCCCGCTGGTGCAGGAGTGGTTCTCTCAGATACGAGATGACTGAGTCCACAGGTTCACATCACAACGGTGGCGTACCTCCGTTTGGTCACAGCACGCAACTACGCGTGTTCGTTGATCCGGACCTGTTGCAGTACGACATTGTGTGGGCCGCAGCCGGAACATGGAACGACAACTTTGGTGCAGCGCCGGCAGACATCGTGCGTGTCGCCGGCGGCGTGGTCACCGACTTAAAGTGGGTGTGAAGGGTTTGATCGGAGTCGCACGCTCCGGTTATCGGTATCGCTTGTTCGTATCGCCATGAAGTGTGGGGATGACTTACTTGTATGTTGAGGGCATCAACATTTTGATTGGTAGATACGAACGAGGTAAACACTGTGAAAAGAATCGGTCTGCTCGGTGGCATGAGTTGGGAAAGTTCAATCGAGTATGAGCGACTCATTAACGAGGGTGTCCGTGAACGCCTCGGTGGGACTGCCTCTGCGGATCTGATCGTTCGTAGCTACAACTTTGCGGCCATCGAAGCGTTGCAAGAAGCTGGTGACTGGCACGCGGCCGGTGAGCTACTCGCGAGAGACGCACAACTCCTCGAGCACAGCGGCGCCGAGTTGATTCTGTTGTGCACTAACACGATGCACGTTGTCGCTCCAACGATTGAGGCTGCACTTACTGTGCCGTTCATTCATATTGCCGACGCAACTGCCGACGCAGTCCGCGCGAAAGGGATTACCCAGGTGGGTCTCCTCGGCACCCGTTACACCATGGAGGAGGACTTTTATCGAGGTCGCCTCGAAAGCCACAAAGTTGACGTCATCATTCCCGACGAGCCTGACCGCACTCTGATTCATGAGGTGATCTACAACGAACTTGTACGCGGCATTTTCTCTGAGTCGTCAAAGCGTGCGTATCTAGGTGTGATCAGTCGACTCGAGGAACGCGGCGCGCAGGGCATCATTGCTGGATGCACGGAGATTGAGCTTCTAGTTGGTCCTGACGATGTCGAGGTCGACTACTTTGCGACAACTGCAATCCACGCCCGGGCAGCTGTAGAGCAGGCTCTTGGTTAATCAGCTTTATTGGTTTCCACCATCAGCGACTTTGAAATTTCAGTCCCTGCATCGTGAACTGATGAGGGACTATTGCTGCAAGCTCACTGGGTTTCTTTAACCAAGAATGGTGTGCCACCGTTTGGACACACCACGCACCTGCGCATCTTCATCGACCCCGACCTGCTGCAGTACGACGAGGTGTGGGCGGCCGCTGGCACGTGGAACGACGTCTTCGGCATCGAGCCGCACAAGTTGGTCGAAGCGAGCGATGGCCTGGTGGTCGACCTCAAGCGCAGCTGAGCCGCTCCGACGTACACTTCGGTCGTGCAGTCCGCATCGTCGCTCGAAGACTGGCGCGGGGTCGATGTCGGCCAGATCCGCGAACAGCTTCGCCTGCCAGTGAAGGACCGCGTGCGGGTCATGGTCGATGCGGCGAACGTGTTGCTGAGCGTGCAGGAGCACGCTCGCCGCGCCCGCAGTGCCGAGGCCGGCTGATGTTCGACCCCGTTCGGATCTGCACGATCCTGAACGCGGAGGGGGTCGACTACGTCGTGGTCGGCGGTTTCGCAGCGGTCGTTCGCGGGTCGTCGCTTCCAACCCGAGACATCGACATCGTCCCGTCGCGTTCGTCGGAGAACCTCGACCGGCTCGGCCGTGCACTTCACCGGATGGGCGCACAGATCCGCACCGACGGCGACCCCGTTCCTGCACCGCTGGACGGACCCTTCCTGGCCAACATGCCGATGATGCTGAACCTCACGACCGACTTCGGCGAGATGGATCTCACGTTCGTTCCAGCGGGTAGCGCCGGTGGCTATGACGGCTGGCGGCTGGGTGCCACCGAGGAGGAAGTGAGCGACGGGGTGATCGTCGTGATCGCCAGCCTCGCCGATGTCATCGACTCGAAGCGGGCCGCCAATCGCCCCAAGGACCAGATGGCGTTGCCGTATCTGGAATCGTTGCGGGACGAACTCGACCAGCGCTGAAAGCCAGGTTCACAAGCCAACGTCGGCGTGCCCCCGTTCGGTCACAAGAACCCGCTGTGCGTGTTCATCGATTCCGACCTGCTGCAGTACCCCGAGGTGTGGGCCGCCGCCGGCACCTGGCACGACGTCTTCGGCATCGAACCCCACCGCCTCGTCGAAGCGAGCGAGGGCCTGGTCGTCGACCTCAAGCGCGGCTAGAGAGCGAGCGCTCGCGACACGCTCACGGCTTCGAACCGGTGACGAGCGTCGAACCGCTGGGCGCCTTCGTTGGCTGCATAGCTGCCGACGAGGGCCTCTGCGCAGCCGTGGGCGCGGGCCCATGCGATGAAGGCTTCGGTGAGCTGGCCGCCGATCCCGGCGTTGCGAGACGCGGGATCGACAAACAGACTGCGGAGCACGCCGTACGTGACAGGGAGTCTGGTCGGTGACGACTGCTGGAGATACCCAACTGCGAACCCGACGATGGCCCCCTGTTCCCTGGCGGCGAGAACTGTCGCCGACGGGTTGCCGATCAGTCGTACGAAGTCGTCGTGACCTTCCCATTCGGGCCACGTGACATCGGCGAAGCGTTCGTGTGTTCCGGCGTCCTCTCGGAACAGAGCCGTCTCGAGCTCGACGAGGTCGGCGATGTCGTGCTGCAGAGCAGGCCCGATGGTGATCATCGGCGGATCCTACGAGCCTCGCGATCGGGGGTGTCGGGCGATGAGATGTGCTCATGCCTGCCACCGGTGACGCCGTCGAACTGACAGCGGTCCTGTGGATCGCCCCCGAAGGGGGGTCAGTGCGCTGAACCCGGAGACGGGCACCACGTCGGCGGGTGAGACCCAGGCGGAAGCACTGCGCAACTTGGCCGAGGCCACGGCGTTGTATCTCGAAGAGTTCCCGTTGGCGAACAAGGGCGTGGTCGCCTGACCTGAAGACGGGCTGACGAGGTCGCCCTATGCCGGCGGCATGGACCACATGCCGACCCTCGAGGACAGTCGAGGCGTCGATGTGAGCCAGATCCGACGTCAGCTGCGCATGTCAGTCGAGGACCGGGTCCGATACATGGTGGACGTCACGAACAAGCTGATGGAGATTCGGGCAACGGTCCGTCTTCTCGACCCGCCGCGAGTTCGATGAGTTTCGACCCGGTCGAGATCTGTGCCGTTCTGTCCGAGGAGGGAGTCCGCATGGTTTCGCACCGGAGTACGATCTTGGTATGACCACGACGAAGCGCAAGGTGTCACTGTCGCTCGATGAGGAACTGATCGCTGAGTTGGCGAGCGATGACGAGGCGCTGTCGTCCCAGGTCAACGATGCCGTCAGGGCTGAGGTGGAGCGTCGGCGACAGCAACGTGCGCTGGGGATGTTGCTCGCACATCTCGACGAATCGGACGGACCGCTCGACGGTGACGATGATGAAGCCGAGATCTTGCGATTCATGCGGCTGCTCGGCGGCATCGCTTGAGAGTTGTGCTCGACCAACGAGCGCTCGACGCCCTCGCCGGCAGTGATGGACCGGCGAAGCGTCGTGTTCGGCAGGCGATGGTCGCGGCATCGAGGCTCCGACGCGACGTGGTCGTCCCAACGGTCGTCCTGGCTGAGTTGTATCGCGGTGGCGGTCGCAACCAGTTGATCGATGCTCTGCTCTCGCGAGAGGAGCTGGCGCTGGTGCTGAGAGACACCGACCGTGTGCTGGCACGCCTCGTCGGTGGAGTTCTCTCCGCAGCTGGTGCCGGCTCAGAGGATCTGGCCGATGCGCACGTCGTCGCCGTCGCGGTCGAGGGTGGCGGCGGCGTGGTGTTGACCGGCGATCCGAATGACATGGCACGACTCTCGGATCCGTACCGGACCGTGGCTGTCGAAGGTCTGCCGTCGCGCTGAGCGCATGCCGCAGACGCCGTCGAACTGACAGGAGTCGAATGCTCCCGGACACCTCCGAGCAGCAGTGCTCCGGGACTCAGAGCTCAGTGGCCGGCGGAACGAGTCGAGCCAGTTGCCTGCCGCGTTCGGTCGAGGTGACGATCTCGACCCCCGCTGAAGCGTCGATGACGATCGGTGAGGTCACGCGTCGGGCGAGCGCAGCTTGCGGAGGACCTCGGCTGCGTTCAGCGATTCGATGCTCGGCTCGTCGGGATGATCGATGATTTCGTCGAGGATCTCACGGCACGCGGCAGGGGAGCAGTCCTCGTCGGGGTTGAGCACCACGATCGTGGGTGGCAGCTTCTCCGGCGCCATCGTTGGCCGAATAGCTCCCGACGTGCACCTCAGCGCAACCTTCGGCGCGTGTCCGGCCTTGCCTTCTCGGTCGGGCCACGTCACGTCGGCGAACTTCTCGTGCCGCCCCGCGTCTTCGCGGAATAGGCAGCCTCGAGTTCGACCAACCTCACGACATCCGCTTGCTGCTCAGGCTCAACGATGACCATCGCACGACGTGAGGCCACAGATGTTTGCGAACCGTCGGGACGACCGGTTAGTCGAAGCCGTGCGTGCTCCAGGTGAAGCGGTCGAACTGACAGCGATCCTGTGGGCCGCGCCTGAAGGTGGGTTCACCGCGTTGAATCCCGAGACGGGCACCACCTCCGAAGGCGAGACGCAGGCTGAGGCTCTGAGCAATCTTGCTGCAGCGACAGCCTTGTATCTCGAAGAGTTTCCTTTGCCGCTCGGCGAGCGGCCAGTTGTCACCACGTTCCACATCGCCGACGTTGCCTGAACTCCATCGGCGGCATGCCACTGTTCGGACACACGACGCATCTGCGGAGCAGTCACTGACCGGAAGAAGGCCTGACGGCCAACGTCGGAGGCTGGCGGCAGGGATCAGTTGCCGACCATCGAGGACGGTCGAGGCGTCGACGTCAGCCAGATCCGTCGTCAGTTGCGCATGTCGGTCGACAATCGCGTGCGGCACATGGCCGACGTGACGAACAAGCTGATGGAGGTTGTCGGCAACCGGTGGGACCTGCTCGGCCCGCCGTCATCATGAGCGAGATGGCTTTGTGCCACCCGGTAGGTCAGAAATCCCCCGGGTGGTCGTCCTTTGCGTACTCAAGTGTGGACCCAACTCGGTCGACAATTCACCTATGCGGTGTGGCCTGTTTGCCCCCCTCGATCGCGTTGCGCTCGCAGGGCTCGAGGTCACGCTCGAGGAGATTCGCGCCACCGCCGGCGCCGAGAGCGGGCGCCGGCGCGTGGGACTGCTGTTGGTCTGGATCGTCCGGTGGTGCGGTTTCACCGCTCCGCTGCTTGCCGCAGTGATGATGGTCGTCAACCCGGCGAGCGCATGGCCGTGGATCTCCCTCGGGGTGTACCTGTGCGCCACCGTTGCTGCGGGCGTGTTGGTCTGGTGGTATTCGAATGCAACGTCCCCGTCGGCAGTGGTCACGCGGGCGGGCCTCGTCTGCACCTACCTGGCATTCGGTTTCTCGATGGGCATCCTCATTCGTCCGGCGCTCGACGCCTCCGATCCGCGGCTCGCCGCCACGGTGTGCCTGCTCTTCACCTCCATCTCGATCTGCGTCGGGCTGCTCTCCTCGTCAGCGGTACCGGCGAGTTTTCATGCGTTCAGCACGGTCGCGATCTGGCTGTTCATCGTGCATCTGGTCGCCGAGGGAACTGCGTTCGCAACGTGGTTGGCGATCGGCTGTTTCATCGTCTGGTTTTCGCTGGAGATCGTCGGCGTGCGGCTCCACCGCATCATCCGTGACATGAGCGAAGGCCGCTTCGTCGAGGCGGACTTGAGCCTTCGATTGGCATCGGCACTCGAAGCGCTCGATCGGATCGCGGCGACCGATGAACTGACAGGCGTGGGGAACCGTCGGCATTTCGTCAGCCAGTTGGAACAGCGTCTGGCGCAAGCATCGGACGTCTCTGTCTGCCTGGTGCTGTTCGACATCGATCACTTCAAGACGGTCAATGACACCTACGGTCATGGAGTCGGCGACGAGGTCCTTCGCCGGGTCGCAGGTGCAGTCGCCGATTCGGTTCGCGATCATGACGTGATCGGCCGGATCGGGGGTGAGGAGTTCGCGCTGCTGTTCAGCGCCACTGACGAGTCCTCTGCTGCAGTGGCAGCCGAGCACATCCGCGCGCAGATCGAATACCTCCGGTTCGACGATTCCCCCAGTGTGTGCGTCACCGCCTCGTTCGGCGTGGCGCTCCTTCAACCCGGCTTCTCCGCTGCGGCGGCATTGCGAACAGCAGACGAGGCGCTCTATCGCGCCAAGCGTGGTGGCCGGAACAGAGTCGAACTGGCGGGTCTGTCCTGTCCCGGATAGGTGTTGTCGGCGCGCCTCACATCGCCGGCGTTGCCTGAGGGTCAGTGCGGCTCGGCGAGTCGGAAGTCCGCCATGGCGCACAGGAGCCTCTCGTCGATCGTCCAGTCGAGCGGCACCTTGAAGGTTCGCTTGTTGACCTCGTACTCGTGCAACCGGTCAGCGAACTGCTCGAGCACGTCGCCGCTGAACGGGTTCAGGAGGATGTGGTTCTTGGCAACCGAGATGCCCACGACGTAGCGACCGTCCGGTGCCCGCAGCATCGGATGGTTCCACGCGATGACCAGCTCGAGGTCGGGATGCGTCTCGGTGATCGCCGCGAAGATGGCCTGGGCAGTACGAGCTGCGATCGGGTCGAGAGTGTCGAAGAACGCGGTCGGTGTGGCGAACCGCTTCGACGTCGTCGACCCGCGGACGTACATCACCAACGCGTTCGCGTGCGCCTGGCTGAAGCCGTGGGTTTCGCGCAGGTAGGCGATCTGCTCGGGGTACTTGGCGTCGCCGAGTTCGGTGAGCCGGTCGATCCAGAGCGAGATCGGCCCACCGTGCTTGCGCTCGATCGCGGGGAAGTGCTTCGTCCGGTCGCCGCTGCTGTCCACATGTCGACCGTACCTGGGCGACCCGCCCGTGGCGGCGCGTATCAGCTCAGCTGCGTCAGGCCGCCGTCGACGACGAAGATCTCGCCGGTGACGTAACGGTTGCGCACGAGTGCCAGCACCGCTTCGGCGCAGTCGTCCGGTGTGGCCGACCGCTTGAGCGGTGCGATCGCAGAAACGGCCTTGTGCTGCGCGTCCCAATCCTGCGTCCACGGGGTGGCGACCAGGCCGGGCGCGACGGCGTTGAATCGGACCGGCCCATGGCTCTTGGCGAGCAGCCGGGTCATCTGATTCAGCGCCGCCTTCGACATCGAGTAGGCGATCGACGAGCCGACGGGGCGCACCCCCGCGATCGAGGTGATCGTGACCACGTGTCCGTCGCCCGATGCGCGTAGCAGCGGCATCGCCATCTTGGTCAGCTGCCACGTGCCCATGACGTTCACCTCGAAGGTCTTGGTGAAGATCTCGTCGGTGAGGGCGTCGAGGTCGTGATGGGGCACCACGGTGGTCCAGCCGGCGTTGTTGACGAGCAGGTCGAGGTGCCCGAACCGTTCGATCGTGGCGTCGAGCAGGTGGCGGCACTGCTCGGGGTCGGCGATGTCGGCCTGCACGTAGAGCGACTCGCCCGGCAGCGATGCGGCGACCGCCTCGCCGGCAGCCACACTGCTCGACGAGTTCACCACCACCGCCGCGCCCAGCTCCGACAGCCGCTGCGCCGTCCGTTCCCCGATCCCGCTCGACGACCCCGTCACGATCGCGACCTGTCCGCTCAACTCACCCATGACGACCTCCTGCTCGGTGCCCGGACGCTACTCGGCGCCACCTCCGACGCTTGGCCCGCCCTCCGCACGGGTGGCACACGCCCACGGTTCGCCTGCTCCAGGGCCGGGTGGCAGCATGGCGGGATGCACCTGGAACGTGAGTTGACCCTCACCGGCGACGCCCGTGGGGCGCTCGCCCAGATCGTGGCGATCATGACCGATCAGGTCCTCGGCGGCGACGGTCCGCCGATGTGGGATGTCGAGCGGTTGATGGCGCTCGAGGCGCGGCTCGGGATCGTGCTGGGCGTCGATGACGTCGGCGCCGGGTCGGACGAGACCACCACGGTCACGATCGGCATCGATGATGCGGCACTCCTGCTCGACGGGATGGCATTCACCGAGATGGCGTCGGTCGATCTGCCGTGGTTCGACATGGTGCGCTGGACGTCCGACTTCGTGACAGCCGAGCTGCGGCCCCACTGGTCCGAGGCCGACTGGCAGGCGTACGCCGCCGGCTGAACGCACCGCCACCCCGACCTTTGCCGTGATCCGGTTGTCAGCAACCGTGCTGCGGCACAGGTCGCTGGGGAGGGTCGGTCACGAGGCGGTGAGGCCGAGGTGTTCGAGTTCGAGGGCGACGACGGCGGGCGCATCGACCTCGGTGAGGATGGTGACCGGGCGGCGGCCCTCCCACGCGCCGAGGCGGTGCCGCTTCTTCGACGGCCAGGTCTTGCCGCGGCCGACGCCGTGGCTGGTGTCGACGCGGATCGGCAGGTCGACGCTGCGGTAGTGCTGCGGCGCGAGCAGGTAGCTGATGACAGTTGAGTCATGGACGAAGATGCCATCCTGGCCCGCCTCGGTCTGGTTGAACGACCGGTACAGCGGCAGGATCGCCGATGCGTGCCGGGCCCGGGGGTTGTCGACCGTGGCGATCGCGTCGATCTGCTCGCCGGTGAGGAAGGTGGCTTCGGTGACATCGAGACCGGCCATCACGATCGGGCAGTCGGCGCCGAACACGATGTCGGCGGCCTCGGGGTCGTTGAGGATGTTCGCTTCGGCAGCCGGAGACGCGTTGCCGCCGCAGAACGCGTTCCCGCCCATCAGCACGATGCCGGCCAGGTTCGACGCCAGTGTCGGCTCCATCAGCATCGCCAGCGCGATGTTGGTGAGCGGTCCGATGGGGCACAGGGTGATCTCGCCGGGCGCGTCCATCACCTGCTCGATGATGAACTGCACGGCGTGCTGTTCGATCGGCGAGGTGGTGGGCGGCGGGAGGTGGATGTTGCCCTGGCTGTCCTCGCCGTGGACGAAGTCGACCGGGCCGCGGTAGTCCATCGCGAGCGGCCGCTCGGCACCGTGCGCGACAGGGATGTCGGTGCGCCCGGCGATCTCGAGCAGGCGCAGCGCGTTGCCGGTGGCGACCGGCGTGTAGGTGTTGCCGAACACCGTGGTGAGTCCGACGACCGTGAGCTCGGGCGAGGCGAGCCCGTAGAAGATCGCCATGGCATCGTCGATGCCCGGGTCGGTGTCGATGATGATGCGGCGGGCGTCAGTCACTGTTGCGCCAGCTCGTCGGGTCGAGACCGAGCTTCGCGAATCGTTGCTCGATCCACACCGGGATCTCCATCGGCTCGTTGTTGCGGATGGACGCAACCTGTTCGCCGTCCTCGGCCCAGATGTGGCACGTGTTCAGGTTCATCATCAGTGCACCCTGGCGCGACTCGGGTGACGAGAAGGCGCTGGCGTTGCCGTTCTCCTTCGCCTGAGCAACCCGGAATGACCACATCGACTGCACAGCCACCGGTGCCATCGCCTGCAGCAGCGCGGTGGTGTGCGTGCAACCACGCGGGCCGCCGAACAGCTCGCGCACCTTGTGCGTGAAGCCGCGTGCGATCGACAGGCCGACAAGGTTGCCGTAGTGGTCCTCGATGCGTGGGCATGTCGCGTGTGGGTGTGTCTCGAGCACGGCCTTTGCCGCGGTGATCTCGAGCGACGGCACCGCGATGGTGAGATCGACGATCATGTGGTGGACGGTGAGCGGCTCGGGGTCACTGGGCACGTAGAGACCCGGCGGCTTCTGATCGCGGACCGACCCGCGCAGCACCAAGGTGTCGGTGCCCTTGCGGTAGGCGCGCACCACGTAGGCGCGTTCGTGGATCAGTTCGTCGGCGGCGTCGACGCCCTCGGGGTGGGGTGCGATGTCGTCGAACACCTCAGCGCGTGGTTCGAATGCCATCAGCAGAACTCCTCGAGTAGGTCGCCGACGTGGTGGTCGGTGGCGGCGATGATCGGCCGCAGAAACAGGTTCTCGAGCAGCTCGGCGCCGCGTTCGTTGCCGCCCTGCAGGTCGCTGACGATCACCGACGCGGTGCAGTTCTGCAGCAGGCTCATCCGGTAGTCGTGCCAGCAGCGCTCGAGGGTGTAGCCCTCGACGCCCTGCTCGACGAGCGTGCGGTGGTACCCCTCGACGAGCTGCGTCTCGCACCCACGTCGGACCTCGGGCGTCATCGAGCCGCCGAGCAGGCCGGCGACGTCGAACGGCCCGAAGTGCTTGGTGCTGAGCTGGAAGTCGATCATGGTGACGACGTCGTCGCCTGCCGATCCGCCGAACAGGTAGTTCTCGGCGCGGCAGTCGGTGTGCGTGAAGGTGACGTGGCCCTGCGTCGCCACGTGGTCGAGCATGTCGCAGTAGTGGTTGCAGGCCCGCTCGATGGTGGCCATCATCACCGGCCCGATGCGCTCGCCGAAGCGGTCGGCGAAGGCAGGGAAGCGGGCGAGCGCCATCTCCTGGCCGCCCTTGTAGAGCGGGTTGTTCATCGGTGGCAGCCACGGCATCTCGTCGAGCAACGGGCTGTTCCAGTAGGACGCGTGGAGGCGGGCCACCACGTCGAGGATCTTGGTCGCGTCGTCGGGCGTGAGGCCGGCGATCTGGTCGGGGCATCGGGCGCCGGTGATCTCCTCGATGAGGAGGATGAACGGCAGGCCGTCGGGCGCCGCATCGACGAAGTAGGGCGTTGGCACCCGGATCGTCAGCTGCGACGCGACCTCGCGGTAGACGTTCACCTCACGCAGGTAGAACCCCATCACCTGGCTGAGGAACTGGTTCTCCGGCGCCGGCGACTGGCACTTCGCGATCATGGTGGCCGGGCCGGTCTGACCGGGTGCGTACGTCGGCGTCAGCCGGGCGAGCTCGCCGAGGATGCCCACGCCCTCACCCAGGCGGTCGAGCTGAAAGCTCTCGATGTGACCGGCGGTGCCCGCCAGGACCTCGTTGAGCCAATCGACCGTGATGTCTGCGACCTGCGCTGGAATCGTCCCCATGGGCAGCGAGCGTACGCGGCACCCCGTCGGTGGGCGCTATGCGAGCGCGGTGCTGGCGGTTACTCGCTGGCCAGTGACTCGGCCATCGCATCGGTGAGTGTGTTCCACGCGAGCACCGCGCACTTGATGCGCACCGGGAACTTCACGACGCCCTGCAGTGCCTCGAGGTCTCCGAGCTTGACCTCGGGGGCCGACTCGTCGAGCTCTTCGATCGACATCATCGACTTGAACCGGTGCACCAGCGCCCGTACCTCGTCGACCGGCTTGCCCTTGACGGCCTGGCTCATCATCGACGCCGAGCTCTGCGAGATGCTGCAGCCCTGACCACCCACCTTGATGTCGGTGACGATGCCGTCGGTGACGTCGAGGTACACCTCGATCTCGTCGCCGCACAGGGGGTTGTGGCCCACGGCGTGCGCCGCGGGCGGCGGGAGTTCGCCACGGTTCCGCGGGCTGCGGTAGTGGTCGAGGATGATCTCGCGGTACAGGTCGTCGAGGCCGGGCATGGGGTGCCTTTCGTTCAGAACCCGAAGATATCGGTCGCGCTGTCGAGGGCATCTGCCAAGACGTCGACCTCGGACTCGTCGTTGTAGAGGTAGAAGCTGGCGCGCGCTGTGGCGTTGGCGCCGATGAGTCGCATCAGCGGTTTGGCGCAGTGGTGGCCGGCGCGCACGCACACGTTGCGCTGGTCGAGCACCTGGCTGAGGTCGTGCGGGTGGATGTCGCGGAAGGCGAAGCTGAACGTGGCGCCGCGCAGCTCGACGTTCGTCGGGCCGTGGATGGTGATGTCGTCGCCGAAACGCTCGGTGAGGGTGCGCAGCGCGTAGGTGGCGATGTCCATCTCGTGCTGGCGGATGTCGGCCATGCCGATGCCGTTGAGGAACTCGATCGCTGCACCGAAGCCGATCGCTTCGATGATCGGCGGGGTGCCGGCTTCGAACTTCGCCGGCAGCTCGGCGGTGGTGAACCCGTCGAGGCGGACGTCGGCGATCATGTTGCCGCCACCCAGGAAGGGCGGCATCGCATCGAGCAGTGCCTCGCGGCCCCACAGCACGCCGAGCCCGCTCGGCCCGCAGAGCTTGTGGCTGCTGAAGGTGAGGAAATCGGCGTCCCACGCCTGCACGTCGGTGATGTTGTGCGGCACGTACTGGCAGCCGTCGACGATGGCGATCGCACCGGCGTCGTGCGCTGCCTTGCAGAGCTGAGCGACCGGGGTGATGGTGCCGAGGACGTTGCTCATGGCCGTGAAGCTGAACGCCTTGGCACCGTCGAGCAACTGGGGGAGCGTCGTGAGGTCGAGCTGGAAGTCGGGGGTGAGCGGCACCCACCGCAGCTCGATGCCGCGCTCGGCGGCAAGCATGTGCCACGGCACGATGTTGGCGTGGTGCTCCATGTGCGTGAGCACGACCACGTCGCCGCGCTGCAGGTTGGCGCGACCCCACGAGAACGCGACGAGGTTCAGTGCCTCGGTGGCGTTCTTGGTGAAGATGACCTCGTGTGCCTTCGGGGCGTTGATGAAGCGCTGCGCCGAGGTGCGTGCGGCTTCGAAGGCGTCAGTGGCCTCGGCGGCGAGGCGGTAGGCGCTGCGGTTGATGGGGGCGTACGACGTCTCCATGAACCGGCTCATCGCGTCGATGACGGCGCGGGGCTTCTGTGAGGTGTTCGCCGAGTCGAGGTACACCAGGGGCAGGCCGTCGATCTGGCGATCGAGGATCGGGAACTCCTTGCGGATGACGGCCGTGTCGAGTGACATCGTCAGCTCCTGAACGCCTCGTAGCCGTGCTCTTCGAGCTGTGCGGCAAGTTCCATGCCTCCACTGGCCACGATGCGACCGCCGACCATGATGTGGATGTGGTCGGGCTGCAGCTCGTCGAGCAGGCGCTGGTAGTGCGTGATGAGCAAGACGCCCATGCCGGGCCGCTGGGTGCGCACCTCGCGGATGCCTTTGGCGACGATGCGCAGTGCGTCGATGTCGAGGCCCGAGTCGGTCTCGTCGAGGATCGCGAGCTCGGGCTCGAGGATGGCCATCTGCATGATCTCGTTGCGCTTCTTCTCGCCGCCGCTGAAGCCCTCGTTGAGGTAGCGGTCGACGAACGAGCTGTCCATGCCGAGCCGCTTCATCCAGTCCATCGTGGCGAGGCGGAGCTCGAGGACCGAGAGGTCGATGCCCTTGCGGGCCGACAGCGCCTGGCGGAGGAACTGGATGACCGAGACGCCGGGGATCTCCTGCGGATACTGGAAGGCGAGGAAGATGCCCGACTTCGCACGAACGTCGGTGGGCCAGTCGGTGATGTCGTCGCCCTGGTAGTGGATGTTGCCGGCGGTGACCTCGTACTCGGGTGAGCCGAGCAGGACGTTGGCGAGCGTGCTCTTGCCGCTGCCATTCGGCCCCATGATGGCGTGCACCTCGCCGGCGGCGATGCTGATCGACAGGCCACGAAGGATCTCGGCCGTCGGTGCGTCGGTCTCGGCCGGGCGTGCGTGGAGGTCGTCGACCCGAAAGAGCTCGGGGGCAGTCGGTGCGGTCACAGCGGGCAGTGTATTTCCCCTATGGCGATAGTGGAAACCCCCCGCGCCCGATCTCGGCCTTCGTGCGTCACTCTCGTTGCATGTGGTTGCGACCTCCGCGGGGAGGTGCAACGAGAGTGGGGTCGGGCGTCGCCCGGGCCGCCGAGTGGGCGGCGACGATCCGGTCGGCGGTCCGCAGGCCGAACGCCATCGCGGTGAGGGTGAGGTTGTTGTGACCGCTCTGCGGCAGCACCGCGTTGCCGGCGACGTAGAGGTTCCAGCCCCGCTCGGTGGCGATGACGCCCACGTCCTTGGACTGGGCCTCGGCACACTCGCGGGTGCAACCGCTGACCGCCAGCTTCAGCTTGTGCGGCGCACGCAGTCCCCGGTAACGCTC
>JBBDMO010000093.1:0-17941 GCA_040878255.1 Ilumatobacteraceae bacterium | reverse complement strand
CGTCGGCACCCCAGTCGGCCATCAGGCCCGCTGCCGCCGGACCGGCGACCCAGACACCGAGCTCGACGACGCGAAAGCCTGCGAGCGGACCCGAGGTGGCGGCTGCGGTGCCGACGGTCGCCGCGTGCTCGGTCATGCGCGGCGGGCGACCATGGTCGCCTCGGCATCGCTGTCGCGGATGAACAGGGCGGCCACACCGGCGGCGAGGGCGAACACGACGGCGAGCCCGAACGCGAGGTGGTAACCGGTGAGGGCTCGGGAGATCTCGGCCGCAGTCTTCGGGGGCTGGCTGAGCGACATGTACGACGCAAGCACGCTGGCGAGCACCGCCACACCGATCGACACGGCGACCTGGCGCTGCGTGGCGAAGATCGCCGAGGCACGGCCGTTGTCGGCAGGCTTGATGCTGGCGTAACTCGCAGCCTGCATCGGCACGAACGCGAAGCCCATGCAGAGGCCACGCACGAACATCATCCCCCGGATGAGCCACAGGCTCGAGTTCTCGTCGAGGCCGATGAAGAAGCTGATCACGAAACCGGCCGCCAGCAGGCCGCCGCCCATCAGCCGACGCGGCCCGATGCGGCTGTAGAGGCGTCCGGCGAACTGCGAGGAAATCATGACGCCGAAGGCCTGCGGGAAGGTGGTGAGGCCGCTCTGCAGCGGCGAGAGCCCGCGGAGGAGTTGCAGGTACAGCGGCATCACGAACAACAGACCGAGGAAGCTCATCGTCGACAGCGCGCTCACCACGTTGCACTGCCGGAAGATCCGGTTGCCGAACAGGCGCAGGGCCAGCATCGGCTCGGCGACGTGCGTCTCGACCCACACCATCGCCACGCCGAGCACTGCGCCGAGGACCAGTGTGGTGAGCACCACCGGGTCGGTCCAGCCTGTGCGCGGACCCTCACTCAGGCCGTACACCACCAACGCCAACGCGGAACCTGACAGCAGGAATCCGGGGATGTCGAGGCGGCCGACCGACGGCTCGCGCTGCTCGCGCAGGAACCGCATGCCGAACAGCAGGCCGACGATGCCGATCGGCACGTTGATGATGAAGATCCACCGCCAGTTGGCATGGGTGACGAGCAGGCCCCCCAGAATCGGGCCGAGCGCGGGCGCCACCAGCGTGGGGATCATGATGTACGTACTCGCCCGGGCCCGTTCGGCCGGCGGGAACGCCCGGAAGAGCATCGTGACGCCGACCGGTGTGAGCATCCCACCGCCGATGCCCTGGATGACCCGGAATGCGATGAGCTGGTCGATCGACTGGGCCGACGCGCACAGCAACGAGCCGGCGACGAACGCTGCGAAGGCGTACATGAACACGCGCTTGGTGCCGAACCGGTCGCCGAGCCAACCAGACACCGGGATCCACACGGCGAGGCTGAGGGTGTAGCCGAGCACGATCCACTCGGCGTTCTCGGTGGCGAACTCCTGCCCGAGTGCAGGGATCGCGACGTTCACGATGGTGATGTCGAGGATGTCGAGGAACAGCGCCGTGACGTAGACGATCGCGACGACGTACTTGTACGGGATGCGGTAGCCGAAGACGTCGACCGGATCGTTCCCGGCGGCGTGTTGGTCGATCGTGGGCGCAGTAGCGGTCACAGCACGGTGACCGTACCAGCGCCCCCATCGACCTCTACGAGCGCACCGTCGGGGATGCGCTTGGTGGCGTTGACGACACTGACGACGCAGGGCACGCCGAGCTCGCGACTGACGATGATTGCGTGGCTGTTCAGCGCACCCACGTCGACCACGACGCCGCCGGCCGGCACGAACAACGGCGTCCATGCCGGATCGGTGTTGGGTGCGATGAGGATGTCGCCGGGCTCGAGCGCGGTGGGGTCCGAGGGATCGAGGATGACCCGAGCGCGGCCGCGGGCGATACCCGAACAACCGGCATCACCCGTGAGGACGTCGCCCGACCGCGCAATGGTGACCGTGACGTCGGTGCGCCGCCGCAACGCTTCCAGTTCGGGAACGTCCTTGTCGGCTTCGATGAAGTACGGGGGCTCGAGCGTCCACAGCGCGAGCCACTCGGCCTTGCGGTCGGCGATGGTCGAGGTGAACGAACCGGGGTCGGCCACGAACGCGTCGAGTTCGTCATCGAGCAACATGAAGACGTCGCGGGGCTCGGCGAGGTGCCGACGTCCGAGGGTCAGCAGGGCGACGCGCTGCTCGTTGATCGCCTTGATGCACGTGGCCTTGGTGCGCTCTCGCCACACGCTGAACCGCAGTCCGGCGGCCTGCGCGGCATGCACCATGCCGGTGGCCTCGTCGTTGCCGGCCACCCTGGCCAGCGCTTCGGCGGTGGCAGCCTCGCGGTCGGCGACGGCGGCAGCGAGGCGCCGCACCGGATCGGCGTCGGCGCCCGTGGCACGCATCGAGTCGATCATCGCCAGCGCGAGCGCCGGCCTCGTCTCCCACACCTCGCTGTAGACGTCCCACTCGATCGGACCGCGGCTGCCGAACTCGAAGAGGAACTGCTCGAACCCGGCCACGAACTCGTCCGACGACGGGTCGAGGCGCGACAGCTGCCACATCGCCGCAGAAGGCGCTGCCGAGTCGACATCACCGGCCCCGCTGATGAGGCGCACCATCAGGTCGGGCACGATGCCGCCGAGGATGGTCGGCCCGATCGCCGAGTTCGACGACGAAATGGTGTGATCGTCGAAGAAGCGGACGAGCAGTGGGATGAACGAGCGGGCTCGGGTGACGAGCGCAGCATCGTCGAGGGTGGTGAGGTCGGGGCGGGTGGCGCGGGCCTCGTCGGCGATGCGCTTGCTCTCTTCCATCTCGGGCCACTCGGTGGCCGAGAGCACCCAGCCGACTCGCTCACCGATGCGGGCGCCGGCGACGTCGTTGACGTCGTCGGGGTGCGGCACGTAGGGCGGGGTGTCGGGCCGGTTCCCGAAGAACGCCGCATCGATGCCGGCGGAACCGGCGCCGCTGCGCTCACCGAAAACGCGCACGACCGATGCGTTGATGTACAGGTAGCCGTTGAACAAGCCGACCGTCGGGATGAAGCCCTCGGAGCTGAGCTCGTGCATCTCGAACGCGCCGTTGTGGACGTTGCCGTCGCGCCAGCCCACGACGACGCCGGGGAGCCACGAGATGGTGGCCGCAAGCGGGCTGACCGGTTCGGGCAGGACGTCGCTCGCGTTCGAGCGGGTGTACACCGGGAAGCGCGTGCTGGCCTGCGTGTCCGTGATCCACTTCGTCATCGTCGTTCCCCCAGGAAGGCAACCAACGGCGCCTCAGCCGTCGAGCAGCGTGACGGTACCAGTTGACCCGTCGACCCTGACGAGCGCTCCGTGGGGGATGCGCGTGGTGGCGTGTTGGACGCTGACGACACAGGGGATGCCCAGCTCACGGCTGACGATGACGGCGTGGCTCACCTGGGCGCCGACGTTGACGACCACGGCGGCAGCGGGCACGAACAGGGGCGTCCAGGCCGGGTCGGTGATCGGGGCGACGAGCACATCACCCGGTTCGAGCGCGAACGGATCGGATGGGTGGAGCACGACGCACGCTCGCCCCTCGGCCACTCCCGGACTACCCGGCACGCCGGTGAGCACGTCGCCGGCGACGCAGGGCACGACGTGCTCGGAGCCACGCCTCGCCCACTGCGACAGAGGCGGCGCAGCACCATCGAGGATGAACGGCGGCTCGAGGTCGAACAACTGCAGGTACTGCTCCTCGCGGGCGACGAGCCGAGGGCGCATCTCGTCGGGCCCGGCCAAGAACGCGTCGAGTTCGTCGTCGAGCAGCATGCAGAGCTCGGACATCGTGTACTCGTGACGGTCGGCGAGTTCACGCAGCGCCATCCGGATCTCGTGGAGGACCTTGATGACGTTGGTCTTCGCTCGCTCACGGCCCGCCAGGAACACGTGTGCCGAACGCAGACCGGACTCGAACTGGGCAAGGGTGTCGGGGTCGTCGGCCAGAGCGGCACGCACCCGCGCAGTGGCCTGCTCGCGCAGGACCGTGTTGCGCTCGTTGCGGATGTCGGGTGATTCGGCGCCCATCGCGCGCATCCGGTCGACGAGCACGCGCACGAGGAAGGGGTCGGTCTCCCACACCTCACTGCGGATGTCCCACTCGTTCGGACCGCGGCTGCCATAGGTGTGGAGGAACGCATCGACGCCGGCGTCGAGATCGGCACCGTCTTCGATGCGCGACAGGTCGTACATCGCGCGACTCGGCGCCGCCGAGTCGACGTCGCCGACACTGGTGATGAGGGTCAGCGCGAGCGATGGATCGCCCAGGGCCTCCCCCACCGCCGCCAGGACCCCTGGTCCGATCGATGACCCGGCGGTGACGGTGAGGTGGCGACGGAAGAGCTGACGGATGGTGGGCACGAAACCCCGCGCCCGTTCGACGAGTTGCTCGTCGGTGAGCGCACCGAGATCGGGTCGCGAGGCGCGCGCCGCGGTTGCGACCGCCTGGTCGGCTCGCAACTCGGGTAGGTCGGTCGTGGTCATGACCTGGCCCATCCACGCGCCGAGGCGCTCGGTGGCGGCAGCGTCGTCGTGCCACGGCTCGGCGACGTACGGCGGCGCATCGGGGTGGTCACCGAGATACACGCGATCGATCGCCTCCGGCGTCAGGCCGGGACCGCGCACGCCGAACAGACGGACCGCCGTTGCGTTGATGTAGAGGTATCCGCCCACGTGGCCGACCGCCTGCGGGTGCACCTCGGACATCTCGTCGGCCGAAACCGCCCCATAGTCGAGCACTGCCGAATCGCGCCAGCCCGCGAGCATGCCGGGCGGTTCCCACGTGAGGGTCCACCCGAGCGGGCTGCACGGGTCGGGCAGCACCTCGCCGGCGTTGGCCCGGGTGAGCAGCGGGAACTGCGGGTCGATCGGCCAATCGGTGATCCAGTGGTCGGGCAGCATCGCTCGCCCCTCTCTCAGCCGGCGCTGATGTCGGTACTGATGACGGTGACGACGCCGGTGCTGCCGTCGACGCGCACGCGGGCCCCGTCGGGGATGCGCCTGGTCGCGTCGGTGGCGGAGATGACGCACGGGATGCCGAGCTCGCGACTGACGATGATGGCGTGGCTCAGCGCCGCGCCGACATCGACCACCACCGCTGCGGCCGGCACGAACAGTGGGGTCCACGACGGATCGGTGATCGGGGCGATCAGCACGTCGCCCGGCTCGAGCGCCGTCGGGTCGTTCGAGTCGAGGATGACGCGAGCGATGCCCTCGGCCTGACCAGGGCAACCGGGCAGGCCGACCAGTTCGTCGCCGTCGCCGAGGATCCCCTCGGCCGGCGCATCTCGCCGTACCCAGGTCTCAGGGCCGTCGGTGCGGCCGACGAACACGAACGGCGGAACGAGTTGCTGCAACGTCTCGTACTCGGCGCGTCGTTCCCGAATGACCGCCGTCAGCGAGTCCGGGTCGGCCAGCATCGCGTCGACCTCGGCGAGGCGGACGAAGCCGAAGTCCTCGATCTCGTCGAACGCGCCGCGCTCGACCATGCGCCGGCCCAGCTCGCGCATCGACATCCGCATCTCGTGGATGCAGCGGATGTTGTTCGTCTTCGTGCGCTCGCGGCCCGGCAGCCATGCGGTCGAACACGCGATTGCGGCGGCCAACTGGCCGTGCGTGGCCGGGTCTGCTTCGACGATGGCCAGCAGCTCGGCCGATGCCTCGGCGCGCTGACCGGCGCGCTCCGCAAGGTGCAGCGCCGGGTCGGCGCTATCGGGGGCGCCGCGCATGCGGTCGATCGCGGCGAGGGCCAACGCCGGCCGCGTCTCCCAGGTGGGCGACCGCGCCTCCCACTCGTTCGGGCCGCGACTACCGAAGTCGAACATGAACTGTTCGAGCGCGGCCTCGAACTCCGCCGAGTCGTGGTCCATGCGCGACATCGCCCACATCGCATGGCTCGGCATCGCCGAGTCGACCTCGCCGATACCGGCGATGATCGGCATGATCAGGTCGGGACGGCCCACAGCAGTCGCGACCGCGGTGATGACACCGACCGGGACCGTGGCCATGTAGGTCGTGAACAGGTGGTGGGCGAAATACACCCGATGCTCAGGCACCAGCGCCATGTACCGGTCCCACAGCTCACGGTCGGTGAAGGTGCTCAGATCGGGTCGGTTGCGGCGCAGCTCGATCGTGCGCTCGCGGTCGTCGGTGAGCTCGGTGAGGTCACCGAGCTTCGTCTGTGCGAACACCCAACCGAACGTCGCGCCGATCTGCTCGGAGAGGTCCGGCCTGACGTCGCCGGGCATCTCGTCGTACGGCGGGATGCCTGGCTGAGCACCGAAGAACGTGTCGTCCATGGTCTGCCACGACAGGCCGGGCGCGCGCTCGCCGAAGAGGCGGATGAGCGACGCGTTCAGATAGCAATACCCGCCCTGCACACCCAACTGGCAGAACTGGTCGTCGGGGAACTCGTCGGCCTCGAAGGCACCCATCCGCACCCATGCGTCTCGCCAGCCGAGCTCGGCGTACCACAGCGCCGTGTCGCTGGTGAGCGGCGTGACGGGGTCGGGGAACACCTCCCCCACGTTGGCCCGCGTGTAGAGCGGGAAGCGGGCCGACAGGTCGGTGTCGGTGACGTAGTACCGGTCGCTCATCTCGTCCCCCCAGACGTGCACCCGGCAAACGACGGTGGGTGCTGGGCCGCACTGTAGTCATCCCCCCGGAGCCACGCTGGCGGCCCTCCCCGGCAAGTGGTCGCCATCTCGTCCGGCCGCCGCACAGGATCGCTACCAGAACACCGACGGCTGTGCCGGGATTCGCACTGCTGCAGCCGGGCACGCGTGGCCGTTCCGCCCGTTTGGCTGCGATCATGCAGGGATGGATCAAGAGACCGCATCGGCCGACACCTCCCCGGCCGACGTCGCGTGGGGCGCCTTCACCGACGAGACACCCTGGGTGCTCGAGCGTGACGCCATCCGCTGGCTCCCCCTCGCCGAGCGACTGCGCAACGCAGCTCGGGCAGAGGTTCCCGACCTCACGAAGCCCACCAAGGTTCCGCCGGGTGCCCGCGTGGTCACCGTCGTCAGCGCCCTGTCCACCGCGGTGTTGCCGTGGCTCGCACGGAAGAAGCGCGGCCGCTACACGACCCCCGAGGCCAGCCGGGCAGAAATCTCGCGCCGCCTGCGCATCGCCGCGGAGCGACTCGGCCCGACCTACATCAAGCTCGGCCAGATCATCTCGAGCGGCGAGGGCTTGTTCCCCGCCGAGCTCGTCAAGGAGTTCAAGCTCTGCCGCGACCAGGTGCCCGCAGAGCCGTTCGAGACGGTCCGCCGCGTGGTCGAGGCCGATCTCGGTGGCCGTCTCGAGGACCTGTTCCTGTCGTTCGATCCGAAGCCGATCGCTGCCGCATCCATCGCCCAGGTGCACGGCGCTGTGCTGGCCTCGGGCGAAGAGGTCGTCGTCAAGGTCCAACGCGAGGCCGTTTCGCGGCTCGTCCGCAAGGACCTGCGCGTCATGGCGTGGCTCGCGCCGCACCTCGTCGGCCGCATCCCGATCGCAGCGCTGGCCAACCCGCCGGCGCTCGTCGAGCTGTTCGCCGAGACCATCGTCGAAGAGCTCGACTTCCGAATGGAAGCGGCGAACATGATCGACGTCGCCTCGATGCTGAACGAGCTGGGCCAGACCGGGTACGTCGTGCCCCGCCCGCACCCGACGCTCGTCACCCGGCGGGTGTTGGTCATGCAGCGCGTGCACGGGTTCAACTTCGACGACGTGGTCGGCATGAAGGACGCCGGCATCGACACCGAAGAGGTCGTGCGTACCGCCATGGTGGCGCTCATGGAGGGCGCCATGGTCTACGGCGTGTTCCACGGTGACCTGCACGGCGGCAACCTCTTCGTGCTGGCCGACGGGCGCACTGCGTTGCTCGACTTCGGCATCGTCGGCCGCCTCAGCGGCGAACGTCGCTTGGCGTTCCTGCGGATGATGCTGGCGGCCACCACCAACGACGTCGCCGGTCAGATGGCCGCCATGCGCGACCTGGGCGCCCTGCCGCCCGACACCGACCTCGCTGCGGTCATCCGCGACCTGCGCCTCGACCTGCCCCCGATCGACCCCACCTCGCTCACCGGCGAGGAGCTGGTGAACGAGATGCAGCGCGTGGTGAAGGCGTTGCTCGGCTACGGCGCCCGCATGCCGAAAGAGCTGATGCTCTACGTGAAGAACATGGTGTTCCTCGACGGTGCCATGGCGCGCCTCGCCCCCGACCTCGACCTCATCGGCGAGATCGCGAAGATCTCGATGATGTTCGCCGAGCGCCACGGCGAGCGCCTCGGCCGCGAGCTCGGCATCGACCACACGGCGGTCGAGCTGAACATGGACGGTGTGAAGGCCGGCTTCGGCGTCGACACCGCCACCGAGTCGCTCACCTACCGCGAGCTGCAGGCCCGCCGCGACCTGATCAGCAAGCGCATGCGCGACCAAGTCGCCCGCTGACCCACCCGGGTTCAACCGAGTCACATCCGGTCGATCGAGGGTCTCGGACACACCCGAGGGTTCTGGTGCGGAGCGGGTGCGCCGAAACCCTCGATGAGCCCGGAATCCGATGCTCAGGCGAGGGTGCGTGGCAGCCCGACTCGCACCTGCACGCCCGGCGAGTAGACACACAGCGGCTCGCCCTCCGGGGCGGGCAACCCGGCCGCCGTCACCAGCGAATCATCGACGTGGTCGATCGTGGCGCGATGCAACGGCCAGGCGACGTGATCGACTGCCGCATAGCGAAGCCTCCCCCGCCATGCCGACGAATACAGCCCCCATCGAGCGGTGACGAAGTGCTCGAGCGGCGAGGGCTGCTCGATGCGTTCGCCGATCGACACCTCGATGCGAGTGGCCGGTCCCCGGTGCGGCCAGCGCCGATCGACCGTCGTGATCAGGCGGTCGCCGACCCGGGTGTGCGATGCCCGGCCCCAGCAGTACGGCAGCGAGTACGTCGTGCGCGCCACCAGGGTGGGGAGCAGCCGGTTGATGTCGAGCGAGCAGAACCACACGCCCGGTACGCCGTCGCGCACGACGTAGGTGCGCACGTTCACCTCGGGGAACGTGCCGAGGTACGGGACTGCGGGCAGATGCGGCACGCCGAGCCGGTACATCGTGAACGGGATGAGGCCGACCATCGCGGCGCCGTCGAACGTGTCGACCGTGAGCCCGGGCGGCAGGATGCGCTGCACGACCTCGGGGTCGTAGCCCCAGTGCAGCGAGGCAAGGTCGTGCCAGCCCTGCACCATGACCGCGCGCGTCACCGGCGTCGGGCACTCACCCGGATCGACCGCCGCCTCATGGACATCATCCGACACGTTCAGCAGGGTACGCAGGTGCTTCGGGGGTCGGACGCCATCTCGTCTACCGTGGTCGGGTCATGCGTCTCGTCATCGCCCGCTGCTCCGTCGACTACGCCGGTCGACTCACCGCCCACCTGCCCGAGGCCAACCGGCTGATCATGGTGAAGAACGACGGGTGCGTCGCGATCCACGCCGACGGCGGTGCGTACAAGCCGCTGAACTGGATGAACGCACCGAACACCCTCGTCGACCACGGCGATCACTGGACCGTCACCAACCCCAAGGGCGAGACGCTGACGATCAACCTCCACGAGGTGATGGCCGACTCGAGCCATGAGCTGGGTGAGGACCCCGGCCTGCAGAAGGACGGCGTCGAGGCGCACCTGCAGGAACTGCTCGCCGCCTCACCGCACGCCATCGAGATCGGCCTCACCCTGGTGCGCCGCGAGTACCCGACGGCCATCGGGCCGATCGACCTCGTGTGCCGTGACACCGGCGGGCAGGTGGTTGCGATCGAGGTGAAGCGCCGTGGCGACATCGACGGCGTCGAACAACTCGCCCGGTACATCGAGCGGTTGCACCTCGACTCGTCGCTCGGCCAGGTGCGCGGCGTCTTCGTTGCCCAGGTCGTGAAGCCGCAGGCCCGGGTGCTCGCCGAGGCGCGCGGGTTCCGGGTCGTCGAGGTCGACTACGACGAGTTGCGCGGCATGCGGCCCGACGAGCTGCGTCTCTTTTGATGCTCAGGGGTGCGCGCCGCTGGACCCGGGTCGACCCGACACGGGCACCGGTGCGCCACACTGTGCGGTATGGAGTGGGTCGTCGGCTCGGTGCAGCACTACGCATGGGGTGATCACGACTACATCCCGCGCCTGCTCGAGTGCGAGCCCGATGGTGCGCCGTGGGCCGAGTGGTGGCTCGGCACGCACCCCGGGGCACCGTCGAGGTTGGCCGACGGTCGATCCCTGAGCGACCACTGCGGCGAGCTGCCGTACCTGCTGAAGGTGCTCGCCGCCGACGATGCGCTGTCGCTGCAGACGCACCCGTCACGCGAGCAGGCAGAGGCGGGGTTCGAACGAGAGACGGCGGCAGGTCTCCCGATCGATGCACCCGACCGGATCTACCGGGACCGCTCACCCAAGCCCGAGCTCCTCTGCGCGCTCACCTCGTTCGACGCGCTGTGCGGCTTCCGACCCGTCCGAGCGACGATCGCGCTCTGTGACGAGCTCGGCGCGCTCACCCTCGCCGCATCGCTGCGTACCGATGGGCTCGCCGCCACGGTCGACGCGCTGTACCGCGGCAGCCTCGACCCGGCTCCCATCATCGAGGTCTGCGCCGCCCACGACACGCCCGAAGCCGCCCTGGTGACGCAGTTGGCAGGGCAGTACCCCGGCGACCCGAGTGTCGTCGTCACCCTGCTGTTGAACCGCGTCGTGCTCTCGCCCGGTGAAGCGCTCTTCCTCGGCCCCGGCAACCTCCACGCCTATCTGCACGGTGCCGGCGTCGAGATCATGAGCGCCAGTGACAACGTGGTGCGGGGCGGCCTCACGACCAAGCATGTCGACGTCGACGAGCTGCTCGATGTCGTCGTGATCGAGCCGCTCGACGACCCACTCACCTTCGGCCGCGAGGACGGCGCCGACTGCTGGCGCTACGACACCCCGGGCACCCCGTTTCGCCTGTGGCGCTTCGAGGTGGCCGGCACCTTCACGCACACGGCCACCGGCCGCGAGTTGGTGCTGTGCGCCGACGGCGCCACCGACGTCATCGAGCGTGGCGAGACGGTGGTGCTGATGCCCGGCGAGGAACTGCGTCTGCACGGCATCGCGACCCTGTTCCGGGTCGAGGAGATCGTGCCCGAGAACATTCCCTGACACCTCGCCGCCGACGTCAGGGCGTTCCGTGCGTCAGAGCCGAACGACGGCGTCGAGCGCGAGCTCGAGCAGGCGGTCGCGTGCACCGACCTGGCGGTCCCAGTGGCGATGGTCCCACTCCGATGCACTGACGTCATCGCCGGCGTACAGCAGTTGGCCGTACACGGCACCGCGGAAGGTTGCGCAGGCGAACATCGCCGATGCCTCCATCTCGACCGTGATACAGCCCTGGGCGCGGCGGCGCGCCACCTTGGCGGGCGTCTCGCGGAAGAAGGCGTCGGTGGTCCAGGTGAGCCCGCGATCGTGGGGCACTCCGGCCTCGGCCAGGGTCTGGTCGATCGCGGCCACGGCGCGCGGGTGGGGCACCACGGCGGCGTCGGCAGACGCGTAGTGATAGCTGGTGCCCTCGTCGCGGATGGCACCGGTGGGGACGATGACGTGGCCGACGTCGAAGCCGGGCTTCACGATGCCGGCACCCCCGCACCCGATGATGCTGGTGGCACCGAGCGCAATGAGCACCTCGAGCGACGTCACGGCCGCAGGTGCGCCCACCCCCGGGCTGACGAGCGCAACGGGTGTACCGCCGTGTTCGATGATGCAGATGGCGTGGTCACCGTGCTCGAACGGCACATGGTGCACCGGCTCGATCCCGATCGTCCGGTCGCGCACGACGTTGCCGAACCAGCACACCACCGCCCGCTCGGGGAAGCCGAGACGAGGACGGTGGATCGACGGGTTGATGACGGCGTCGGGGGACGGGTCGAACTCGAACAGCGGGACGTCACCGGGTGTGAATCCCCGGGTGAACCCCGACGTCACGATCCGCTCACCGTGCGACGGATCTCGACGATCTTTTCGTTGGCGTGGTTCGCGTCGGCACCCTGGTCGTCGAGCAGCTTGGCGCGGTCCTTGGCAGCCTCGCGCTCGGCGATGGTGGTGTCGACCCGTGCGATCGCCGCCTCGGTGCCGTGCTCGTGGATGTACTCCGCCCATTCGACCAGCGCCTCGACCATCTCGCTCTCGGGCACCACAGCGACGTTGCGCCCCTTCACGAACAGGTGCCCACGCTTGTTGCCGGCAGCGATGCCGAGGTCGGCCTCGCGGGCCTCGCCCGGTCCATTGACGACGCAGCCCATGACGGCCACCTGCAACGGGATCTTGCGATCACCGAAGGCCTCCATCGCCCGCTTCGCCACGTCGATGACGTCGATCTCGGCGCGGCCGCAGCTGGGACAGGCGATGAGGTCGATGTTCTTGCGCTCGCGCAGGCCGAGGGCCTCGAGCAGCTGTCGCCCGGCGCGGGCCTCCTCGACCGGGTCGGCCGTCAACGAGTACCGGATCGTGTCGCCGATGCCCTCCATGAGCAGGGTGGCGATGCCGGCGGTGGCCTTCACCAGGCCGGCGGGCGGAGGCCCTGCCTCGGTGACGCCGAGGTGCAGCGGAGCGTCGGTGACCGCACTGAGCTGACGGTAGGCCTCGATCATCAGCGGCACGCTCGACGCCTTCACGCTGATCTTGTAGTCGTGGAAGTCGACCTCGTCGAAGTAGGCGATCTCGCGGAGCGCACTCTCGACCATCGCCTCGGGTCGGATACCGCCCCACTTCTCGTACAGCGCCGGATCGAGCGACCCACCGTTCACACCGATGCGGATGGGGATGCCACGATCCTTGGCCTCGGCGGCCACGGCCTTGATGTGCTCGGGCCGGCGGATGTTGCCGGGGTTGAGCCGCAGGCCGTGCACGCCGGCCTCCATGGCCGCCAGCGCCATCTTGTACTGGTGGTGAATGTCGGCGATGACGGGGATCGGCGAGCGGGGCACGATCTGGGCCAGGCCCTCGGCAGCCTCTGCCTCGTTGCAGGTGCAGCGCACGATGTCGCAGCCCGCGGCAGCGAGGGCGTAGATCTGCTGCAGCGTGCCCTCGACGTCGGCCGTCTTGGTGATGGTCATCGACTGCACCGAGATCGGTGCATCGCCACCGACCGCCACCTTGCCGACTTGGATCTGGCGGGTTCGCCGCCGTTCGAACGTGGGATTCGTGTCGTTCACCTGGCCAGTGTGCCAGCTGCGGCTCACCTCCCGACGGTGTCAGCCACCGATCGGACGCACGATGTCGAGGTACAGGCCCGCCAGCATGAGGAACAGCAGCAAGCCCATCATCGTCATCGCGACGGGCACCATCTTCGACACATCGGCGCGGTACGGCTCGGCACCCTTGCGCGACCGGAGCCGCTCGTAGGTCGCGATCGCAGCGTGGCCACCGTCGAACGGCAGGATCGGGAACAGGTTCAGCAGCCCGACGAACACGTTCACGCCGGCGAGCAGCATCAGGATGCCGGCGAGGCCGGTCTCGCCGCCGACGACGTCGCTGAAACGGCTGACGCCGACCACGGTGGTCGGCTGCGTGGCTGGATCGGTGTTTGCTCCGCTGACGTGCTGGAAGATGTTGACCGGGTTGAGCACGGTGACGACGCCACTGACCGCCTGCTTGGCGCCGGTGCCGAGATCGGTGATCGAACGTCCTGCCGCCTGGGCAACGCTCATCGACTCCCAGCCGCTGAGCTGGCCGGTTCGGGTGCCCATGAAGGCCTTACCGAACGTCGGACCCTGGTTGGGGTTGCTGCCAAGGCCGACCTCGAGGGTCTGCTCGACACCGTCGCGTTCGACTCCAACCGTCACCATGTCGCCGGGGCTGCGTCGCTGGACCTCGGTGATGTAGGCGTCCGACGACGTCACCGCCACACCATCGATGCTGCGGACGAGGTCGCCGGCACGCAGGCCACCTGCCTCGGCCGGACCCCCGGCGACGATCTCGCTGACGACGACGTCATCCGTCGCGACGAGCTGGCCCTTGACGGCGTACACGCCGAACAGCAGCGAGATCGCAATGATCATGTGCATCATCGAGCCGGCGCAGATCACGAGCATGCGGCGCGGGTAGCTCTTGTTGCGGTAGGCCCGCGGCTCGTCCTCGGGGGCGACCTCGTCCATGTTGTTCATGCCGATGATGCGGACGAACGCACCGACCGGGTAGAGCCGCACGCCGTACTCGGTCTCGCCGCGACGGAAGCTCCACAGCTTGGGACCCATGAACAGGAAGAACTGCGTGGCCTTCATGCCGGTCCATCGGGCGGTGGCGAAGTGGCCGAGCTCGTGCAGGAAGATGCACACCAGCAGCAGCACGACGAAGATGAACGACCACACGCTCCACATCGCGAGCGCCACGAGCAGGCCGGCGATCAGCGTCATGCCGGCCAGGGCGCGGATGCCGCCCACCGTCTCGGGCTCGCCCGGCTGATCGCTGGCACCGCCGGCGAGCACCTCGTTCTTGAGCTTCGAGTAGGAGCTCTCGCTCGGCCGGAGGTCGGGATCACCCGGCGACGATGGCATGGCGGGAGGGGGAAGGACGCTGCTCATGAGAGGACCTCGGTGATGACGTGGGATGCGACTGCACGGGCTCGTGCGTCGGCGGCGATGATGTCGGCGACGGAGCCGTGCGGCCCCGCCTCGTAGCGCTGGAGTGCGGCGTCGCACACCTCGGCGATCTGCGGCCAGCGGAGCCGACCGTCGAGGAACGCCTCGACAGCGACCTCGTTGGCCGCGCTGAGCCACGCCGGTGCCGTGCCACCCGCTCGGCCTGCGGCATAGGCGAGCGCGAGGCACCGGAACGTGGCGACGTCGGGTGCCTCGAAGTCGAGGCGGCCGAGTTGCGACCAGTCGATGCGACCGAACGGCGTGCCGATGCGAGCCGGGTACGCGAGTGCGTACCCGATGGGCAGGCGCATGTCCGGCAGGCTGAGCTGCGCCATGGTGCAACCGTCGGTGAACTCGACCATCGAGTGGACGATGCTCTGCGGGTGGACCACGACCTCGATCTGGTCGAACGGTGTGCCGAACAGTTCGTGTGCCTCGATGACCTCGAGCCCCTTGTTCATCAGCGTCGACGAGTCGATGGTGATCTTCGGACCCATCGACCACGTCGGATGTGCCAGCGCCGCATCGACGGTCACGTCGGCCAGCGACTCGGACGTGCGACCGCGGAACGGACCGCCGCTGGCCGTGAGAACCACCCGCGCGACTTCGCGACCGACGTTCACCGACGACCTGAGGCACTGGTGGACTGCACAGTGCTCACTGTCCACCGGCACGAGCTCGGCGCCAGGAGTCAACCGCAACGGCTGCACCACCGGGCCGGCCGCGATGAGGCTCTCCTTGTTGGCGAGGGCCAGACGCTTGCCCCGGCGCAGCGTCTCGATCGTGACGGGCAGCCCCGCGAATCCGACCACGCCATTGACGACGACATCGGCATCGGCAGCGAGGTCGGCCAGGTCGGCGACGACCTCGGCGAAGGGCAGCGCCGCGGCCACCCGGGCCCGCTGCGCCGGATCGGCGACGGCGACGACTTTGGGACGGAACTCGAGCGCCTGGGCGATCAGGACGTCGGCCGAGGATCCGACCCCGAGGCCGACGAGCTCATAGGCCCCGGCTTCGGCGCGGATGACGTCGAGCGTCTGGGTGCCGATGCTGCCGGAGGACCCAGCGATCGCGACACGTACCGACGACATGTCCACCATTGTGCCAGCGTTGAGGAGATCTGCGGCCGCGTCCAACCGTGGGATGGATCGCGTGGACTAGGGCAACCAGGGCGTGATCACGAGCGTCAGGTAGTACACGGCTGGCAAGGTGAACAGGAACCCATCGAAGCGGTCGAGCACACCGCCGTGTCCCTTCACGATGCTGCCGAAGTCCTTGATCTCGAGGTTCCGCTTGAACATGCTCTCGGTGAGGTCGCCGAGTGGGGCGGCCACGGCAACGACGACGCCGAGCAGGATCAGGTCGCGGTAGCTGGTCCAGGTGTCGCTCTTGTCGAGCGCACCGACGACCACCATGGCGATGATGGTCATGAACGCGCCACCGACGAAACCCTCGACCGTCTTGTTCGGGCTGATCCAGGCGCGCAGGGGCGTGCGGCCGGTCACCGAACCGACGAACAGCGCACCGACGTCGTTCGCCACGACGCCGAGTGCGAGCAGGAACAGGGTGTCGGTGCCGACGCTGCCGAGCCCCGCGGTGTTGGACCAGGCGAGAATCAGCGCTGCAAACGAACCGAGCACGCCGATCCAGACCACGCCGAGCATGGTGATGGCCGAGTTCGGCAGGGGGCTCGACTCGATGCCCGACGACGTGACGAAAGTGAGGCACGCCGCTGCCAGCGCAAACACGATGACCAGCGGGATCGCCGTCTCACCGACCCAATAGGTGGCGAGCGGCAGCGCCACGCAGGCGGCAATACCGGCGATGGTGGCGGGGCGGTAGCCCTTCTCGGTCGCCTTGTCGAAGAACTCGACCGCGGCGAGCGCCACGACGACGACGATGATGATGAGGACGGCCCACGGCTTCCACAACAGGGCGCCGATGAACACGGCCGCGATGGCGAGGCCGACGGCGACGGCGGTGGGCATGTCACGATTCGACGGCGCGGAGGCCGTGCGGGCAGTCGCCGTCGTGACGGGGCCAGGACGCCCAGGGCGCTGCGTGCCCCGGCTCGGGTCGACGCGGCCCGAGCGGCTGCGGGTCTTCGGCATCGGACGGCCCATCCGCTCGTCGGTGGGGTCGGTGCCGATGGTGATGCGGCTCGGCCCACGCGGTGCCACGGGCACGCTGGGGTCGGCGAGTTCATCGTCGAACATGTCGGGGGCGGGGCCAGCAGGACTCGTCTCCATCTGGCCGGTGGGCAGCGGATCGTCGCTCCAGACGGGCGGGGCGTCTCTCGAGAACGACGACCACACATCGAGGTCGTCGGTCGGGTCCTGGACGGGGTGGTTGCCGGTGATGAGGGTGGTGGGCATCTCGCCGGTGGGCGGAGACGTCCAGTGCGGCAACGGGCCGGTGTCGGAGTCACCAAAGGACAGCGAGTCACTGGGGTCCATCTGGCTCGTGGAGTCGCCCGTGGCGCTCAGGTCGTCGGCGAACAGCGGCGGGCCGAAGTCGTCATCGTTGTCGCGTCGCCCCCGACGCCCCACATCATCACTCATGAGGGTCTCCCCGTTCGTTCTTTCGACTGGCTTCCTGTGGGCTGCTCGAGGTCAGACCTCGAGCAGTTCCTGTTCCTTGCGCCCCAGCACCTTGTCGATCTGGTCGACCTGGTCGTGGGTGATCTTCTCGAGCTCTTTCTCGGCACGCTCGAGCTGATCGGCCGATATCTCGGCTGCCTTCTCGGCGGCCTCCATGTGCTTGCGCGCATCTCGGCGGATGTTGCGCACGGCGACCCGGCCGTCCTCGGCCATGTTGCGCACGACCTTGACATACTCCTTCCGTCGCTGCTCGGTGAGCGCCGGGAAGTTGATGCGGATGACCACACCGTCGTTCGAGGGGTTCACACCGAGATCGCTGTCGCGGATGGCGCGCTCGATCGCGGCGAGGGTGGTGCGGTCGTGCGGCTTGACGACGAGCTGACGGGCCTCGGGCACCTGGAAGCCGGCGAGTTGCTGGAGCGGCACGTTGCTGCCGTAGTACTCGACCTGCAGTTTCTCGACCAGTGCAGGCGTGGCCCGGCCGGTGCGGACGGTGCTGAACTGGGACTGCACGTGCTCGACAGCCTTCTCCATCTTGTCGATGGCATCGAGGAGCGTCTCTTCGGTCACCCGAACAGCGTACCGATGCTGCGCGCTGTGCGTGGCGATCGGGCGGTCGGGGCCGGAGCGGCCGGGTGAGCGACGGTCGGGAGGGCGCTCACAGCGGGGGGTCGTCGTGCCGGGGACGGCGCATCCCCGGCGCTTGGCCATGGATGATCG
>JBBDMO010000092.1:0-17990 GCA_040878255.1 Ilumatobacteraceae bacterium | reverse complement strand
CTGACGGCGAGGTCGACGCGGACGCCGGGATCGGTGGGGTCGTCGTTCGGTTGCTCGTCGCCGATGCTGCGCCGGATGCGCTGCCGGTGGCCACCGCCACGACCGATGCCGATGGCCGCTACGAGTTCGTCGGCATCGGGCCGGGGACCTACCTCGTCTCGGTGCTCCCGCCGCCCGGGTACCAGCCGTCACGCGGCCGTTCGACCACCTCCGACCCGGTCACCCCGGATGCCGATGGTGCAGCGGTCGACATCGGCCTGTGGCGATCGGTCAGCCTGGGCGACACGGTATGGAACGACCTCGACGACGACGGGCTCCAGGACGAGGACGAGCCGGGCATGCCGGCCGTCGTCGTGCGGCTGTTCGCCGCCGACGGCGTGGCCGAGATCCCCGCTGGTCCCGACGGCATCGTCGGAACCACCGACGACCGACGCGGTGGGATGGTGACCACTGGCGATGGCCGATACCGATTCAGCGGCCTGGTGCCGGGAACGTACCGCGTCGGTGTCACCGTGCCTGCTGGGTGGCGCACCTCGGGTCAGCCCGACAGCGGCGATGCGAACGACGACACCGATCGTGACGACAATTCGTCGCCCACACCGTTGGGCACCGAGGGCGGGCTGGTGCTGTCCGGGCATGTCGATCTCGCGGTCGGCTCGGAACCCACCACCGATGGTGACGCCGACTCGTCCTCGAACCTGTCGGTCGACCTCGGCCTGTTCCGGCCGGCGGCAGCGCTCTCGCTCGTGGCGCTCGCGAACGGGTCACCGGCGCTCGCCGTCGCAACTGGCGCCCCGGTCGTCATCGAGCTCGTGGTTGCGAACACCGGCAACGTCGTCGTGAACGGTGTGCAGGTCGTCGACGACCGCACTGCGCCATCGTCACCCGACTGCAACGGCGGCGAAGCCGGAGACGGCCAGGGGTTCGACCTCGCGGTCGGCGAGATCCGTGTCTGCGCCGTGCCCGGTGTTGCGGAGGCGGGGTCGGTTTCGCACACGGTGACGGTGACGGGGACCGGTGAGCTGGCGGCCGGTGCGGCCGGTGCGGTCGGTGCCATCGATCCGGTCGTCGCTCGCGTCGATGTCACCGGTGGCCCCCCGGGTGTTGCGGTGAAGAGCTACGTCACCCTCGAGCCGCCGGAAACCTCGCCGGCCGCACCCTCGGGTGTCGTTGACGATGGCGACCTCGCGCCGGCGATCGGGCCCGGCATGCTGCACGCCGTTCCGGCTGGGACGACGGTGTGGTGGCGGCATGCCGTCACGAACACGACTACCGGTCCGGTCGACGTCGCTTCGGTCGTCGACCGGACCCGCGCCGCGTGTTCGTCGTTCACGCTGCAGCCCGGCGCCACCGTGTGGTGCGCGAGCAGCGAGAACGTGCAGCGTCCCGCCGACGGTGGGCCGGTGACCAGTACGGCGATCGTCACGGCAGCCGATGCGTTGACCGGTGCGCCACTGGTGACCGCATCCGATGTCGCGCAGGTGCTGGTGCCGTCCCCCGCAGTATCCGTCGCCGTGGCAGTGGGTACGCCGGGAGCTCTGGGCCTCGATGCCGGATCGACGACCAGGTGGCGGTACGTCGTCACGAACACCGGTGACTGGCCGCTGTCGGCACTCACCGTCGTCGACGACGCTCAGGGCGCGATCGGGTGTCCGCTGCTGCCCGGACCGGGCTCCACGCTTCCGCCCGGCCGGTCGGTCACGTGCACATCGATCGCGGTCGTGCCTGGCTCACCGGTCCCCGCCGGCCCGGGTGTGTTCGCCGGCCTGGCCACCGTCGTCGGTCCGGTCACCGCAGTACCGGCGGTACTCCCGCCGGTGGTCACCCCGGTGACCGTTGTCGCGACACCTGCGCCGACCGCGGCGGGTGCGCTGGCAGCGGTCTCGGCGGACGCAGTGTCGACGATCCAACCACTCGTGTCGTCGATCGGTGGCCGGACATGGATCGATGCAGACGCCGACGGTGTCGATGATCAGGGTCTCGATGATCAGGGTCTCGCTGACCAGGGTGAGGCCGGCCTGAGCAACGTGATCGTGCGTCTGGTAGCCGCTGACGGCACGGTTCGAGCGACGGCGATCACCGACGGAGCCGGCGCGTTCCGGTTCGCAGGCATCGATCCCGGTGCCTACTCGGTCGAGGTGGTGCCGCCGGTTGGTCATGCGGTCAGCCCGCGCGGCGCGGCGGCGGACCCGACCCTCGACTCCGACGCAGACCCGGTCGGCCTCCGGACGCAACTCGTCACCGTGGCCGGTGGCCAGGACCTCGGCGACCTCGACATCGGGGTCTACGAGCTCGCTGCCATCGGCGATCGCGTCTGGTGGGATGCCGATGACGACGGCGTTGTCGATGACGGTGAGGGCCCGGTCGTGGGCGTTGCGGTGCGGATCTTCCGTGGTTCGGGTGAGCTGGTCCGCTCGACCCGTACCGATGGTCGCGGCCGGTTCCGTTTCGACGACCTCGAACCCGGCCCCTATGCAATCGAGGTCGAGCCGCCGACCGGCTATGTCCCGGCGACCGCGACATCGGTCGATGTCCGGAGCCGTCAGAGCGGGGTGTTCACCCTGGTGTCGGGGCAGCGCCTCGCCATGCCGGTCGGTCTGCTCCGCCCCCCCGGATTCGGGGCGCTGGCCGGTGCCGGTGGCGCCGCCCGGGAGCCTGCGGTTCCCATCCGGCCTGCCACGACCGTTGTGTCGCCCGCCGATCCGACGATGCCGGCCGGCCTGCCCGCGACCCCCGCCGAAGCGCTCCGGCTGGCGGTCTTCGCGATCGCCGCAGTGGTCATCCTCGCGCTGTTGATGGCGATGCGGCCGGTAACATCGTCACTTGTGCCTGTGGCCGGATTCGGCGTGGCGCGCCTCCGCAACGAGCGGACCCAGTCGACGTAGAGGAAAAGAGAACACCCAGATGGCCAAGCGCGAATTCCCCCTCGAGCGCACTCGGAACATCGGCATCATGGCGCACATCGATGCCGGTAAGACCACCACCACCGAGCGCATCCTCTACTACACCGGCAAGAGCTACAAGATCGGTGAGGTCCACGACGGCGCCGCCACCATGGACCACATGGCGCAGGAGCAGGAGCGTGGCATCACGATCACGTCCGCTGCCACCACGTGCATCTGGAACAACCACCGGATCAACATCATCGACACCCCCGGCCACGTCGACTTCACCATCGAGGTCGAGCGTTCGCTGCGCGTCCTCGACGGCGCGGTCACCGTGTTCGACTCGGTTGCCGGTGTCGAGCCGCAGACCGAGACGGTGTGGCGCCAGGCGAACAAGTACAAGGTCCCGCGGATGTGCTTCGTCAACAAGATGGACCGGATCGGTGCCGACTTCTACCGCACCGTCGAGATGGTGAAGACCCGTCTGCAGGCCACTCCGGCGGTGCTGCACCTGCCGGTCGGTGCCGGTGGCCCCGAGAGCAACAAGCCGTTCATCGGTCTGATCGACCTGGTGAAGATGAAGGCGCTCATCTGGCGCGACGAGGAACTCGGCGCGAAGTGGGACGAGGTCGACATCCCGGCCGACATGGCCGAGCAGGCCGCCGAGTACCGCGAGGCGCTCCTCGAGACGATCGCCACCAGCGACGACGAGCTGATGGAGAAGTACCTCGGCGGCGAAGAGATCACCGAGGCCGAAGTCAAGCGCGCCATCCGTCAGGGCACGCTGGCGTTCGACTTCGTGCCGATCCTGTGTGGCTCGGCGTTCAAGAACAAGGGCGTCCAGCCGATGCTCGACGCGGTCATCGACTTCCTGCCGAGCCCGCTCGACATCCCGCCGACCCAGGGCGTGAGGCCGAACCACGAGGACGAGGTCCTCGAGCGCAAGGCTTCCGAGTCCGAGCCGTTCGCCGCTCTGGCATTCAAGATCGTTGCCGACCCGTTCGGCAAGCTCACCTACTTCCGGGTCTACTCCGGCCAGATCAACAAAGGTGAAGAGGTCTACAACTCCACCAAGGAGCGCCGTGAGCGCCTCGGCCGGATCCTGCTGATGCACGCCAACCAGCGCGAGGACCTCGACGTCGCGATGGCCGGCGACATCGTCGCGGGCCTCGGGTTCAAGGACACGACCACCGGCGACACCCTGTGTGATCGCACGAACCCGATCATCCTCGAGCGGATGATCTTCCCCGAGCCGGTCATCCACGTTGCGATCGAACCGAAGACCAAGGACGACTCGGACAAGCTCGGCAAGGCGCTGAAGTCGCTGTCCGACGAGGACCCGACCTTCCGGGTCCGCACCGACGAAGAGACCGGCCAGACGGTCATCTCCGGCATGGGCGAGCTCCACCTCGAGATCCTGGTCGACCGGATGCAGCGTGAGTTCAACGTCGATGCAACCGTGGGCAAGCCGCAGGTGGCCTACCGCGAGACGATCACCAAGACCGTCGAGTCGGTCGAGTACCGCCACATCAAGCAGTCCGGTGGCTCGGGTCAGTTCGCCGTCGTGAAGATCACCCTCGAGCCGAACCCCGGCAAGGGCTACGAGTTCGTCGACAAGATCAGCGGCGGTCGCATCCCGCGTGAGTACATCAACCCGACGAACCAGGGCATGCAGCAGGCGCTCGACTCGGGTGTTCTCGCCGGGTACCCGACGGTGGACGTGAAGGCCAGCCTGGTCGACGGCCAGTACCACGACGTCGACTCCTCGGAGATGGCGTTCAAGATCGCCGGTCAGATGGCGTTCAAGAAGGCGGCCGAAATGGCCCGCCCGGTGCTGCTCGAGCCGATCATGTCGGTCGAGGTCGTCACCCCCGAGGACTACATGGGCGACGTCATGGGCGACCTCAGCAGCCGTCGTGGCCGGATCGAGGGGATGGAGGCCCAGGGCAACGCCCAGGTCATCCGCGCCTCGATCCCGCTGTCGGAGATGTTCGGGTACTCCACCGACCTCCGCTCGCGCACCCAGGGTCGGGCGACGTACACGATGCAGTTCAACATGTACATGGAAGTCCCGCCGAACATCGCCACCGACATCATCAAGCGCGTCCGCGGCGAGTGAGCTGCTGATCCCCCGCCCCCGCAGCGGGAGGCGCGAGGGAAGCCATGACCGAGGAGGGCCCGGGAGCGAGAGCACCCGGGCCCTTCGCATTTCCCGGGTCAGGCCCATTGTTCGGCTGGTGGGCCGGTGGACATGATCGTGGTCCCGGTGCGCTGCACGATGAGCGATCGGTTGGCGTACAGGTCGATGTCCCAGTGCTCGTTGTGAAGCCGGTCGTGGTGGTGCTTGCACAGCGGGAGCAGCCGTCCGATGTCGGTCAGTCCGCCCCGATGCCAGTGATCGACGTGATGTGGTTCGGAGATCGAGACGTGTCGTTCACATCCGGGGATCGCACACGACCGGTACATCGCCCTGAGCGCTCGTCGTTGGTGTCGGCTGGCGTGTCGTCTGCTGCGACCGTGGTCGAGGGGGACCGGACGGCGTAACGATTCGCAGAGCTGGCCGTAGGTGGCAACGCTGTGACCTTGCACGATGACCACCCCGTTGCCGTCGATGACGACCGGCACGAACCTGGCCCGCCCACCAATGCCGCGGATCACCTCGATCGGCAGGTCGATCCCCGGACCGCAATCGACCCGCGACCGGGCATGCCGGCCCGATTCGTAGGTGGCCTGGTCGATCACGATGATCACCTCCGGCCGACCGGCACCCGCCCCGCCACCGCACACGAGATCGACCAGCGCATGGGCCCTCAACCAGTCCTGTGCCAACAACGGGTCATCCGGACACTCGGCCGCGCGCTGCTGACGGAACCGTGCCTCGAGCTGGTCAGCGATCCGCTGTTGCACCACCATGAACGTCTCGGGGTCGAACCGCCCCGAGATCCGCCCCATCCCGGTGTCTTTGTCGGTCCAGATCCGGAGTGCGGTGTCGCGTCGTTGGCGGGCGAGACGGCTGCAGCCATCGTCGGCTTCGATGTCCTGCACGGTGCGGCGGACCAGGCCGCGGAACTCCTCGACCGTCAACTGGTTCGCGAGTGCGTCAGCCACCAACGCTGGTTCACGGGCCAGCAACGCCGGACGGAGGCGCTCATCGAGACCGGTGAGCGCGGCGTGGAACACGTCGAGGTGCTCACCGGCAAGGCGCCCCTGGTCCATCTGGTGCTTGATCGACGGCGCGGTCTTCGATGCCCGGGCACGCTGGCGTGCTTTGCCAGCGGCGTGCGATGAGCGGTTCGTGGCCTTCGCGTGGACCGCATCGGGGTCGAGGGAGCCCGACTCGTCGGCCAACACCTGCAACCGCAGATTCAGATCGACCTCACGCGCCTGCAACCATCGCTGCAACCCCGCCACATCGGCCAGCAACCCTGCCACCGTCGCCTCGTCTGCCGACGCAGCATCATGAGAGACCACACGCAACAACGACCACCACGGCGACATCGACAACCCCCTCTCGAGACACGCAATGACACACCAGCGGGGCCCTGACGGGCCGATCTCGTTCCGGGGGAACTCGGAACACATCGAACTGTAGACGAACACCAGTTCGATCGTCAACCCGTGCGCAACGAAATCTCAGCGAAGGTGGATCGGCGTGGTGTGAACGGATGCGGTGTCGCGCACGACTCGATCGCAACAGCCATACTGTCGCCCATGACCGGCGACGCTCGAACCATCGTGCCCGGTCCGCACGTGGCTCCGAAGCGCCCGGTGCGCAAGCTGGGCCGCCCGCCCCGTGTCAAGGCGCACGACACCCGTCGGCGTCTGCTCGACATCGCTCGGGGCGTCTATGCCGAGCGCGGCTTCGAGGCGGCGACGAACAAGGAGATCGCTGACCTCGCGCACATGACCACCGCGGCGCTGTACTACCACTTTCCGTCGAAGCACGACCTGTACCTGGCCGTTCACGAGGACGCCCGAGAGCAGGTGTACAACCGGTTCGAGGAGGTCGTGCGCCCTGACGATTCGTTCGCCGAGCAGCTGCTGGCGGTCTTGAACGTCACGCACGAGCTGAACGCCGAGGACCCCACCCTGGCGCAGTTCCTGGCCGCAGCTCGCACCGACATGAAGCGGCGCCCCGAGCTGTATGACGCGCTCGAACACCGCGCCCGATTCCGGAACGACTTCTTCGATCGGATCATCGATACCGGCGTCCGCACCGGCGAGATCGCCCCGGAGAACCGTCAGCTCGTGCGGGCGTTCATCATCGCGATGGTCACCGGCATGACCGACGCGCTGAGCGACGACCAAGCGATGCACCTCCAGGCGATCGAGGCCGTGAAAGCGATCATCGCCGGTGGCCTGGTGAGGTCGGTCGATCAACGCAAGTCGGCGCGCCGCAAAGCCGGCTGAGCCGAACCTCGCGTCAGACCTTCGTCCAACCGCCGTCGACCAGCAGCGTGTGACCGGTGATGTACGACGATGCCGCCGATGCGAGGAACAGCACGGCGTTGGCGATGTCGGCCGGCGTGCCCTTGCGCCCGAGCGGGACGTTGGCCGAGCGGTTGCGCATCAACGGACCCATCAGACCGGTGGTCGACGAGTCGACCGGCCACAGCGGCGGCAGCTCGCCCGAGTGGATCCGCTCGAGGGTGGGCACTGGCACGACGCCGGGGGCGACGGCGTTGACGCGGATGCCGTGTGGGGCAAGGTCGACGGCGAGCGACGAGGTGAAGTGGTTGACCGCAGCCTTCGCCGAGTCGTAGCCGGTGCCGAGGCAGGGGATGAAACCATCGACCGACGAGATGTTGACGATCGCGCCGGCCAGGCCGGCAGCGACCATCGAGGCGGCAGCCGGCTTGCTGCAGTTGAAGACACCGACGAGGTTCACGTCGATCGAGCGGTGCCACGACTCGTAGCTCTGGTCGAGGATGCTGCCCGCCTCGTGGTAGGTGCCGGCGTTGTTGACCAACAGGTCGAGCCCCTCGATCGAACCGATCACTGCGGCGGCCTCGGCGGCATCGGTGACGTCGAGGTGAACGGCATGCCCGCCGATCGCATCGGCCACCCGCTGCGCGCCGACCTGGTCGATGTCGCTCACGATCACACGGGCACCGGCTCGGGCAAGGACCGTGGCGATGCCCTCGCCGATCCCGGTCGCCGCGCCCGTGACCAGGGCGACGCGACCGTCGAGTGACAGCAGTGCACCAATCTCTGCATCCATGCGGCGCAACGTAGCGGCCGGTTCGACGACCGCTCGGGTCCGGCGATCCCCGGGTGGCGCACGATCGCCCTGTCGCACGAGTCGCCGTGTCGCACGGTTCGTGAGCAACGAGTACGTTACCTCCGGGTCCAGGGGGGATCCGATGAGGGGGACTTGAACATGGGAGCGCTCGACGGCCGTGTCGCATGCGTCACGGGTGGGACGCGAGGGATCGGCCTGGCCATTGCCAAGGCCTTCCTCGACGAAGGGGCGAAGGTCGTCATCAACGGCCGCGACCCTGTGAAGGCGGCGGCGTCGATCGCCTCGCTGAACGCAGGCGACAACGTCCATTTCATCGCCGGTGACGTGAAGCAGCGCGAGGACTGCGAAGCGATCGTCAACGGCACGGTCGGCCACTTCGGCCGGATCGACATCCTCGTCGCGAACGCCGGCGGCGGCAGCAACCACGCGCCGGTCGCGCAGCTCACCGACGAGTCGATGCAGGACGCGCTCGTGTGGAACTTCTGGCACACGTTCTGGACGATGCGCTGCGCGCTCAACCACATGATCCCCCAGGGCTGGGGCCGGATCATGAGCGTCAGCTCGGTCGAGGGCAAGGTCGGCAAACCCGGGATCGCGACCTACGTCGCGTCGAAGCACGCCATCAACGGTCTCACGAAGTCGGCGGCGCGCGAGGTCGGCACGCTCGGCATCACGGTGAACGCACTGTGCCCCGGCGCCATCGAGACCGACGTCATGATGGCCGAGGGGCCGGGTGCGGCCGAGTCGATGGGCCTGACGTATCAGGGCTTGCTCGACATGTTCGCCCAGGAGTCGGCGATCAAGCGGTTGAACGAGGCCGAGGACGTCGCCATGGTGGCGGTCCTGTTGGCGTCCGACGCCGGAGCTGGAATCACGGGATCGATGATCTCGATCGACGGCGGCACCTCGCCGTACTGATGCAGGGGGACACGAACATGGGAAACAAGCTCGAAGGAAAGGTCGCCTGCATCACGGGCGGCACCCGCAGCATCGGTCGCGCGATGGCTGACGCGTTCCTCGCCGAGGGCGCCTCGGTCGTGGTCAACGGCCGCGACGCGGCGAAGGGCCAGCAATGCCTCACCGAGATGAACGGCGGCGATCGTGCGGCGTTCTTCGCAGGTGACGCCTCGAAGCAGTCGACGGTCGAGGGCCTCATCGACTTCACCATCGAGAAGTACGGCAAGCTCGACATCTGCTGCCTGAACTCCGGCGGGGTGCTGAACACAGCGCCCGTGGCGGCCATGACCGACGAGGAGTGGTTGCTCGAGATCGACTGGAACCTGAACCACGTGTTCTGGGGCATGCGCCGCGCGTTGCAGCACATGATCCCGCGCGAGGCCGGCCGCATCATCGTCACGTCGTCGGTCGAGGGCAAGCTCGGCAAGCCCGGCATCCCCGGCTACGCCACCACCAAGCACGCGGTGAACGGCCTCGTGAAGGCGGCGGCGCAGGAGGTCGGCACGCTCGGCATCACGGTCAACTCGATCCTGCCCGGCATCATCGAGACCGACATCGTTCGCGAGACCGGGCCCGACTCGGCCATCGCCATGGGCGTCGGAACCTACGACGCACTGATCGACATGTTCTGCCAGGAGTCGTCGATCAAGCGGCCGAACAAGGTGGAAGAGGTCGCTGCTGTGGCCGTCATGCTCGCCAGCGATGCCGCACGCAACATCACCGGATGCATGTTCCCGGTCGATGGCGGCACGATGCCGTACTGATGGTCGGCGAGCCCGGTCACCTCGGTCTCAGCGCCGACGAGCTGCTCACGACGACGCGCGCCGTGCGGAAGCGACTCGACCTCACGCGGCCCGTGCCGCGTGAGGTCATCACGGAGTGCGTCGACCTCGCCCACCAATCGCCGAGCGGCAGCAACACCCAACGGTGGCGCTGGGTGTTCGTCGACGACCCTGCCAAGAAGCTCGCTCTTGCCGAGATCTACCGCAAGCGCTTCTTCGCCTATGCGGTCGAGTCGGGCAAGCCGGCGAGCGAGCAGGCGGGTGACACCATCCAGGAGTCCGCCACCTACCTCGCCAACAATCTCGAGCACGTGCCGGTGCTGTGCATCCCGTTGCTCGCCGACCGGATGACCGAGGGCACGCCCGTGGCACGCCAGGCGTCGCGGTGGGGGTCGATCCTTCCCGCCGTGTGGAGCTTCATGCTCGCGCTGCGCGAGCGCGGCCTGGGTTCGTGCTGGACCACGATGCACCTGCCCGACGAGCGCGAGGTCGCAGAGCTGCTGAACATCCCGTACGACGACTACACCCAGGCCGGACTGTTCCCGGTGGCGTACACGATCGGTACCGACTTCAAGCTGGCCAAGCGCCCGCCCGCCGATCAGGTCATCCGCTGGAACGAGTGGAGTTGACCGCTCGCCCCTGAACTAGGGGAACAGGACGTCGAGCTCGGCGAGGGCCTGGGCCGTGCTGGTCACGTGGATGACGGTCCATCCGAGCGCCACCGCGGGCTCGAGGTTCTGGTCGAAGTCGTCGAGGTAGACGATCTCGTCGTGCGCCACACCGAGCGCTGCCGCCGTCGCCTCGTAGATCGCGATCTCCGGCTTGCGTGCCTGCACGGCGAACGACTCGATCACCGCGTCGAACAGCTCGAACGGGATGTCCTCCTGCATCTTCGAGCGGAACTCGAGGAAGGTGTTCGTGAGCAACCCGGTGCGGATGCCGCGAGCCTGCAACGTGCGGACCCGCTCGATCATCTCGTCGATGACGCGATACGTCGGCACGAGCAGCTGGTCGATCTCGTCGCCCACCAACGTGAGGCCGGCCTCGTCGGCCCACGGGTGCTGGAGCTCGCCCTGGATCTCGGCGACGGTGAGTTCGCCGCGCTCGCAGCGGTGCCACGGGTGGTTGCCGGATGCTCGGGGGCCGAGGAGCACCTCGAGCAATCCGTGCATCGTGGTGTCGTGGCGCTCGGCCAGGATGGCCACCTTTTCGATGATCGGTGAGATCAGCACACCACCGAAATCGAAGACGGCAGCACGGGGAGGTTGGCTCATGGGTCGAAACTAACCCTGCGATAGGTTTCGGTGATGACCGAGGAGCGTGTCGACCAAGCCGGCAAGCAGTACGTCGACAGCTACGAGGACGTCTCGATGTTCGCCCTCGCGTCAGAGCGCGAAGCCGCGCTGCTCTCGACCCAGACCGAGTGCTGCTTCATGTGGAGCACCTCGGCCGGCGACCCCGTCGGCGTCATCATGAACTTCGTCCACGCCGACGGCCGGTTCTGGCTGACGTGCACTCGTCGCCGCAAGCGCGTCCCCGCAGTCGAGGCGCGGCCCCGCGTGGCGATCGCGATCTCGAGCCGCGGCACCGACATCGGCGTCAGCCAGGCGGTCACCTACAAGGGCAACGCGATCGTGCACGACGACGAGGCGACCCGCGCATGGATGTACCGGGCGCTCGCCGAGAAGGTCCGGCCCGGCGATCAGTCGAAGCAGGACGCCTTCGTGGCGCACCTCGACTCGCCGGGTCGCGTGGTGATCGAGATCGTCCCGGATGTGCGCATCGGGTTCGACTCGGAAGCGATGTTCGCGGGGTCACCCGCCGGTTCGACGACGACCAAGGTCTGACGAGGAGACACCACCATGATCGACTTCCAGCGGATCTACCACTCGGGCATCCGGGTACCCGACCTGCGTGCGGCGATGGACGAACTCGGCCCTGCGTTCGGGGTGACCTGGGCCACGCCGAAGACGGTGCACGGCCAGCCGGCATGGACCCCCGAGCACGGCCAGCAGCACCTCGAGCTGCACTTCACCTACTCGTGCGAGGGGCCACACCACATCGAGCTGCTGCAGGGTCCGGTGGGCAGCGTGTGGGACGGCAGCGTGAACCCGGGTCTCCACCACGTCGGACTGTGGTCCGACGACGTCGCCGGCGAGACCCAGCAGTGCATCGACGCAGGCTGGACGCTGCGGCTGGCACAGTGCTCACCGGACGAGGGGTTCGGCACCTACACCTACGTGCAGCCTCCGGGATCTGCGATGCTAGTCGAGCTCGTTGCGTCGGCGGCCCTGCCGAGGTTCGAGGTGTGGTGGGCCGGCGGCACGATCTGAGCCACCCGTCGGCGTGAGCCGAGCGCGCCTCCGACTTCGGCCGGAAACACCGAATGCAGTAGGTTATTAACTCGAAAGTCAATAATGACCACCGGCCGCTAGGGGGCCCGGTCGATCGGAGGGATCCATGAGTTCGGACCAGGCCGCACCACGTTCACCGGGCATCAGCTACCAGGAGCTCCTCGACACCGACACGCACGCGGTCCCCGTCGTGCTCCGGCTCGAGTCGCCCCAGTACCTCGGCAGTGCCGACGTGTCGATCGACCGCTACATCACCAAAGAGTGGCACGACCTCGAGAAGGCCAAGCTCTGGAGTCGCGTGTGGCAGTACGTGTGCCGCGAGGAAGAGATCCCCGAGGTCGGCGATCACCAGGTGTACACGATCGCCACCACGTCGTACGTCGTCATCCGCTCGGCGCCCGACACCATCCAGGCCTACCCGAACGCCTGCCTGCACCGCGGCCGCCAGCTGAAGGACTACGACGGTCACTGCTCCGAGATCCGGTGCCCGTTCCACGGATTCGCGTGGGAGCTCGACGGCACGTTCAAGGACGCGCCGGCACAGTGGGACTTCGACCACATCCGCGCATCCGAGTTCAACCTGCCGCAGTGCAAGGTCGGTACCTGGGCCGGGTTCGTCTTCATCAACCCGAACCCCGACGCCGAGCCGCTCGAGGACTTCCTCGGCGAGATCGTCGACCAGTTCGCCGACTGGGATCTCGCCAACCGGTACAAGCAGGCGCACATCGCGAAGATCGTGCCGGCCAACTGGAAGATCGCCCAGGAGGCGTTCTGCGAGGCATTCCACGTCAACGCCACGCACCCGCAGGTGATGCCCTACCTCGGCGACACCAACAGCCAGATCGACATCTGGGAGAACTTCAGTCGGGTCATCACGCCGGCCGGCACCGCGAGTCCACTGCTCGACTGGACGCCGACCGAGGAAGAGATGATGCGCGCCATGCTCGACGTGCGCGAAGACCAGGACCTCCCGCTGCGCGTGCCCGAGCAGGGCACGATGCGCGCCGTCGCCGCACAGGCCAGCCGCGACCGCTGGCGCCCCGTTGCTGGCGATGCGTGGGTCGATTCGCTCAGCGACGCCGAGATGATGGACAGCATCGACTACACGGTGTTCCCGAACTTCCACCCGTGGGGTGCGTTCAACCGGATCGTGTACCGCTTCCGCCCGAACGGCGACGACCACCGCACGGCGATCATGGAGGTCATCTTCCTGGCACCGTTCAGCGGCGAGCGCCCGCCGCCCGCCGAGGTCCACTGGCTCGAGGACTTCGAGTACTTCTCCGACGCTCCCGAGCTCGGCATGCTTGCGAAGGTGTTCGACCAGGACCTGTTCAACATGCCCAGGGTCCAGTCCGGCCTCGAGAGCACCCGGAAGCCCGGGGTCACGCTGGCCAACTACCAGGAGTCGAAGGTCCGTTGGCTGCACGCGAAGCTCGACGAGTACCTGGAGGTCAACTGATGCTCGGCGTCCGCCACCCGTTCACCCGCGAGCTGTACGAGCGCGACGAAGACGGCAACGTCATCGTCCACGAGGGCGACAAGTGGGGCAAGTTCGCCCGCAACGGGCAATGGATCGAGGGTGAGGTCCGCGAGTGCGACCCCCAGCTCGTCGGCTGGGTCGCCGGGCCGATCATCGGCAACCACCGTCTGATCGAGACACCGCCCAAGGCGGTCTGACACTCCGCATCGAGACGTCCGAGGAGGACAGCATGAGCAGGGAGCAACTCGTTGCACTCACGAAGCGCAACGTCGCCCACGCGCAGCACGGCACCGTGCCGCTCGAGGACGCCGTCATGCGGGTGCCGTCGACCAACTACTACGACCCCGAGCGCTGGCAGCTCGAGATGGACCGGATCTTTCGTCGACTGCCGCTCGTGCTCGGCTTCAGTGCCGAGCTGCGCGAGCCCAACTCGTACAAGGCGCTCGACGTCATGGGCATGCCGGTGCTGCTCGTGCGCGGCGATGACGGCGAGCTGCGCTCGTTCGTCAACATGTGCAGCCATCGTGGCGCGATCGTGATGGAGGAGGGCACCGGTGTGTCGCGCCGGTTCACCTGCCCGTACCACGCGTGGACGTACGACACCCAGGGTGCGCTGGTCGGCATGCTCGACAAGCAGAACTTCGGCGAGATCGACATGGCCTGCCACGGCCTCACGCCGCTGCCCGTTGCCGAGCGCGCCGGCATCGTGTTCGGCGGGATCACCCCCGGCATGCACTTCGACATCGACGAGTTCCTGTGCGGCTATGGCGAGATGCTCGAACACCTCGATCTCGAGAACTGCACCTTCGTCGGACACCAGAGCGTGGGCGGGCCGAACTGGAAGCTCGCCTACGACGGCTACCTCGACTTCTACCACCTGCCGATCCTGCACAAGAACACCTTCGGGCCGGACTACAACAACAAGACGATCAACGACGCGTGGGGCCCGCACCAGCGCAACGTGCAGCCGGACCAGCGCTACCTCGCCTTCGCCGACATCCCCGAGGACGAGTGGCAGATCACGAAGATGGTGTCAGGCGTGTGGACGATCTTCCCGCACATCTCGATCGCCAGTTTCGACGCCGGCGGCAAGCTCTACATGATCTCGCAGCTCTTTCCGGGCGACACGCCAGAGACCTCGGTGACCGTGCAGAACTTTCTTGCGACCTTCGAGCCCGACGCCGAACAGATGACGGTCATCGACAAGCAGATGGACTTCCTGCTGCGGGTCGTGCGCGACGAGGACTACTACACGGGCAACCGAATCCAGCGCGCCGTGAAGACCGGCGTCAAGAGCGAGTTCGTGTTCGGGCGCAACGAGGGGCCGTGCCAGCGGTTCCACGGCTGGGTCGAAGACCTGGTCCGTGCCGAGACGCCCGCCGATACGGCAGCTCTCTTCGCCGACCCGGTCGAGTTCCACCACCCGTGAGCGCGCCCGCCATGACGCGCGAGCTGATCCTCAGCCACTTCAGCCTGCCCCGGCTGCACCCGATCGACGCGCGCATCCGGCTCGCTGCGGTCAACGGCTTCGATGGCATCGGCCTCTTCGTCGGTCACTACCAGCAGCTCGAGGCCGAGGGCATGGCCCCCGGCGCGATCCAGGACCTCCTCGACGAGCACGGCATCCGGCTGCGCGAGATCGAGGTGATCCCATCGCTCGGCGTCGGTCAGGACGAGCGCGAAGCGGTGGCGTACCGCATGGCCGACGCCTTCGGCTGCCGGTACATGCAGGTGATCGGCTCGGGCGGCGACGACATCGGTGCAGCCGCCGCCGCGTTCGGCGCGCTCTGTGACCGGGCCGCCGACCACGGGCTCGTGGTGGGTCTCGAGTTCCTACCGTTCACCGACATCCGCTCGGTCTCCGACGCGCGCCGCATCGTCGAGGCAGCCAACCGTCCGAACGGCGGCATCTGCGTCGACATCTGGCACCACGAGCGAGGCGCACGCGACCTCGACGCGATCGCCGAACTGCCCGGTGAGCTGATCACCGGCATCCAGCTCAACGACGGCACCCGGGTGCCGGAGAACCCCGACTACTACACCGACTGCCTGGCGCATCGCCGACCGATGGGAGACGGCGAGTTCGACGTCGCTGCGTTCCTCGACGCCGTGCACGGCACCGGCACCACCGCGCCGTGGTCGCTCGAGGTGTGCAGCACCACGGGGTGGGCCAACCCCGACGACCACATCGCGAGCATCGCCGCCGGCGTCGCCCGCTTCCGCTGACCGATCCCACCACCACCACCACCACCACGAACTTCGGCCCCACAGCGGGGCTGCGCCCCCGCTGGGTGCTGAAGTTCGTGATGACGACACAGGAGAACTCACATGGCTGATCTCGCAGGCAAGGTCTGCATCGTCACCGGCGCTGCCGGTGGCATGGGCAGCGCCATCACACGACGGTTCCTCGAAGCCGGAGCGAAGGTGGTCGCATGCGACCGCGACGGTGCTGCGCTCGACGCACTTGTTGCGTCGCTCGGGTCCGACGTGGTCGGCATCACCGGTGACATCACCACGCCCGGGTACCTCGACGGCGCCGTGGCCACGGCGGTCGAGCGTTTCGGCGGGCTCAACGCCGCCGTCAACGGCGCGGCCATCGAGAACGAGACGGTGCCGCTGCACCTGACCGACGACGACACCTACGACCAGATGATGGACATCAACGTGCGCGCCCTGTTCGTCGCAATGCGTGCCGAGCTGCGCGCGATGGTCGACGGCGGAGCAGGCGGCAGCATCGTCAACATCGCGTCGACCAACTCGTTCAAACCGCAGCCGCACCAGCCGGTGTACACCGCCAGCAAGCACGCAGTGCTCGGGCTCACCCGCAGTGCAGCGCTCGACTATGCAGCGCACGGCATCAGGGTCAACGCGATCTGCCCCGGCACGATCGACACGCCGATGCTGCGCAACGCGATCGAGCGGCGTGGCCGCGACCCACAGGAGGTCGCCAAGCGGCTCAGCCGCTTCGGCCGTTTCGGCACCCCCGACGAGATCGCCGACGCCGCACTGTGGCTCTGCTCCGACTCGTCGTCGTTCACCACCGGCCACGCGCTCGCCGTCGATGGCGGGATGCTCGGCGCATGACCGCGCCCGCCAGCGTCGAGGACCGGATCGCGATCGCCGACCTCACCCACGCCTACTGCTGGGCGCTCGACTCGAAGCAGTTCGACCTCCTCGACGAGGTGTTCCTGCCCAACGCGACCGCCGAGCTGCTGTCGCCGCTGCTGGAGGGGCGCGACACGATCCGCGACCGAATCCGGACGGCGCTGACACCGCTCGACGCCACGCAGCACATCGTCACCAACCACATCGTCACTGTCGACGGCGACAGCGCGACCTGCCAGTGCTACCTGCATGCCCAGCACGTGCGCGCCGGTACCGCCGGTGGCGACCTGTTCGTCATCGCCGGGCGATACGAGGACAAGCTGGTGCGCACCTCGAACGGCTGGCGCATCGTGTTCCGCCGTCTCGTGCAGGTCTGGTCCGACGGCAACGTCGAGGCCGTCCGCCCTCGCGGCTGATCAACCCGGCAGCCGGTCATAGGGTGGGCCGATGACCACGATCCCCGCCACCATGCGCCAGCTGCGCTCACTCGTCACCGCCGACGGCGCCCTCGAGCTCAGCATTGCCACCGTCGACACGCCGACCCCGGCCGACCACGAGGTGCTCGTGCGGATGGAGGCCGCCCCGATCAACCCGTCCGACCTCGGGCTGCTGCTCGCCGGAGCCGATGTTGCTGTGGCCACGAGCACCGGTCCGGCCGAAGCGCCCGTGGTCGTGGCACCCGTCCCGGCCGGCGCGCTCGCCACGATGCAGGCGCGCCTCGGCGAATCGATGCCCGTCGGCAACGAGGGGTCGGGCGTGGTGGTGGCTGCCGGCTCGGCACCCGAGGCACAGGCGCTGCTCGGGCGCACCGTGGCGATCATCGGCGGGGCCACCTACGGCGAGTACCGCGCGGTCCCATGGGTGTCGTGCGTCGCGTTGCCCGACGGCACCGACCCGGTCGACGGTGCGAGTTGCTTCGTCAACCCACTCACTGCGCTCAGCATGGTCGAGGTGATGCGGATGGAGGGGCACACGGCGCTCGTCCACACCGCTGCGGCATCGAACCTGGGCCAGATGCTCGTGCGGATCTGCGTCGCCGACGGCGTCCCGCTCGTGAACATCGTGCGCCGTCCCGAGCAGGCGGCGATGCTGCGCGATCTCGGCGCGACACATGTGTGCGATTCGAGCGCCCCGACCTTCACCGACGACCTCACCATTGCGCTGATCGACACCGGGGCGAGGGGG
>JBBDMO010000091.1:0-18048 GCA_040878255.1 Ilumatobacteraceae bacterium | reverse complement strand
TCGCCTTCAGCGACGGTCGCGACACCTGGGCGGCGACGAGCCCGAACTGGATCGCGTTCCTCACCGAGCTGTCGGCGGAGCTGCGGCCACTCGGCAAGCAACTCATCGTCAGCGTGCCACCCGTGTACGACGGGCGGCGCAGCGACGAGAGCGGCTACTGGGTCTACGACTACGCGGCGATGGCGCCGCTCGTCGACCGCATCAGGGTGATGACCTACGACTACTCGATCGCGTCCGGCGCACCGGGGCCGATCGCCCCGATCAGCTGGGTGGAGCAGGTGGTCGATGCCGTGACCGAGCTGGTGCCACCGTCGAAGATCGATCTTGGCATTCCCACTTACGGCTACGACTGGGTGGTCACCACCAAGGGCGCCTGCCCGGCCGACCAGCTGCCCGAGAGCAAGGCGATGTCGACTGCCCGGGCGGCGCGCACGGTGGCCGAGCGCGGCATCACACCGCTGTGGGACGAGGCCACCGCCGAGCGTCGATTCGACTACACCGACACGCTGACCGGACTCGACGCCAACGGCGCGCAGACCACGTGCACGGTGCAACGCACGGTGCGTTACCTCGACGCCGAGGCGATCCATCGTCGGGCCTGGATCGCCTATCGCAACGATCTGCGCGGCGTCGCGCTGTGGGCGCTCGGCAACGACGACGCCCGCTCGTGGGAGGGCATCCGTGCCGCGGGCGCAGGCCTCGAGAACTGGGGCGACCCCACCCCGACGGCGCCCGTCACCACCATCACCACCGTCGTCCCCTGAGGACCTCCGGCCCTGGTCAGCTTTCGTGCCCGCCGTTCATGCTGACGGTACAAGCAAGGAGGTGACGCCATGATGGCTCTCGGCCCACTCATCATCATCGGGGTGATCGGAGCGGTCATCGCGATGTCGTCGCATCGTCATGCAACGGGCACGACGGGCACGACCGGCACGACCGGCACGACCGGTCTGATCGCACCGGTCGGCTCCGGCGGTCCGACCGCCCGGCGGATTCCCGCGGCAGCGGAAGCGCTCGGCTATCTCGGCGGCATCCTCGCCGCCGTCGGGCTGACGTTGGCGATCGCACAGTGGTGGGACGAGATGCTCACTGTGACGCGGTTGCTGGTCACCGCAACGGCGGCCGTGGCGTTGATCGTGGCCGGCTTGTTCGTGCCCGAGCAGAACGACCCGGCGCTGGCCCGCCTCCGCTGGTTCCTCTGGCTGCTCGCGACCGCGGCTGCCGGAGCGTTCGGCGCAGTCCTCGCCGTCGATGCGTTCGACTCGGACCGCAGCGATCGTGTTGCGCTGACCATCGCCGGCTTCGTGCTCGCCGTCGGCGGGGCGCTGTGGGCCTGGCGCGAACGACCGCTGCAGCAGTTCACCACGCTGGTGGCCTTCACCGTCACGACCGGCACCCTGGTCGGCATGGTGACCACCCGGCCGGCGGCGGGTGTCGCCGTGTGGGTGGTGGGTGTCGGGTTCGTGGTTGCCGGACTCCGGGCGCTGACGCCGTTGCCGCTGATCACCGTGGTCGTTGGTGCCGCGACTGCTGTTGTCGGCGCGGTCATCACCATGCCTGATGAGATCGGCCCCGGACTCCTGTTCGTGGTCGCTACCGCGATCGCCGTGATGACGCTCGCCGTGTCGCCGAGGATCGACGACCTGGTGATGCAGCGCCTCCTCGGTGCCGTGGGCGTCCTCACCCTGCTGCAGTCCGTGCCGGCGACCCTCGGGCACTTCGCCACCGATGCCGGCATCGTCACCGGCCTCGTCGTGTGGGCTGCCGGTGTCGCCCTGCTCGTCGTGGGCCGCCGCGACGTCGTTCGTGTCCCGTTGCTCGTGATGATCGCCGGCGGCGTGCTCGTGCTGGGCGGTGCCGCTCTCACCGGTGTGCAGTCGGTGGCGTTCGCCACGGTGTTCGGACTGGTGACGGCTGTGGCGCTGGTGGCCCTCGGCATGTTGCCGGGCCACGTGCTGCTGTCGGTGTTCGGTTCGCTCGGCCTGCTGGTGAACGTGCCGTGGGCGATCGCCCACTTCTTCCCCGGCGAGGGGCGTGTGCCGCTGCTGATCACGGTGTCGGGCGTGCTGATCATCGCCGTGGCAGTGCTGCTGGCACGGTCGGGCAAGCGCCTCCGCGCCGAGCTCGGCCGCTGAACTAGAGCGTGCTGGTGGCGACGTCGAGGCCGAAGAACAGACGACCGAGCGTCTCGTTCAAACGGGGCGACACCATGAGGTGCTGGGTGGTGACATGCACGTCGCGCAGGCACCGCTGCAGCGGGCTGGTCTCGTACACCGACGTGCCGCCGCCGAGGGTGTAGGCGACGTCGGTGGCGGTGGCCGCCGACGTGGCCGCGTGGGTGCACGCGAGCCGGATGCGTGCCCGGGTGGCGATGTCGACCGGGTCACCCGCACACGCCCGGTCCCATGCCTGGGCCAGCTCGTCGAGCAGGAAGGCGCGGGCTGATCGGAGCACGCCCTCGGCCCGGGCCAGTCCGGCCTGGGTGGAACCCGACTGGCTGAGGGTGCGCGAGCCGAACTGCGGTGTCTTCGCCTGGGCGAGCTCGGTGAACTCGTCGAGCGCGTGGCGGGCGATGCCGAGCGACACGGCAGCCACGCCGGCCGCCAGCAGGCTGAAGTTCGGGAAGGCGGCCAGCGGACTGTCGACCGTGGGCAGACGCGACTCGGGTTGCACCGAGCGGCCGCACGGCACGTAGGCGCCGTCGACGCTGAAGTCGTTGGATCCGGTACCGCGCAGCCCCGACGTGTACCAGGTGTCGTGGATCGTGACGTCGCTCGCGTCGAGGAACATCAGGTGGAACTGGCCGTCGGTGGTGCGGCACCCGCCGGTGAGGAACTGGCAGTGCTGCGCCCCACTCCCCCACTGCCAGCGACCGGTGACGCGCCAACCCTTGCCGTCGCGCACAGCCGTGCCGTTCGGTGCGTACACCCCGCCGGTGATGACCTTCGCGTCGCCGTACACGGCGCGGGCGTAGTCGGGATCCATGAACATCGACATCGACGAGGTCGTCGACGCGATCATGGTGCACCAACCCGCAGCTCCGTCGGCGATCGCGATCTTCTCGATGGCCCGGACCAACGTGACCGGGTCGGCCTCGGGTCCGCCGTAGACAGCGGGCACGCACATCCGGAACAGCTGCGCGTCGCGCAGCGCCTGCACCAGGCGCTTCGGCATTCGGCGCTGTTGCTCGGCCTTGTCGGCATGTGCCTCGACGAGCTCTTGGACGCCCTCGGCGGCTTCGACGAGATCGACCGCCATCAGGCGCGCCCGGCGGCGCGCTGCGCCTCTACCCAGGTCATGCCGGCTGCGACGTTCACGTCGTGGGGCAGGCCGAGCACGCGCTCGGCAACGATGTTGCGTTGCACGTCGCCGGTGCCGCCGCCGATGGTGAGCGCCTGGCTGAACATGAACCCGTCGTACCAACCCGGGTGGAACAGGCCACCGGCCGGCTTGTCGGGGCCGAGGCCCTTGGTGTCGGTGCCCGGCACGAACTCGCCGGTGCCGTCGCCGCCCGTCAGCAGTGCGCTGGCGCCGATCATGTCGCGGGCGAGCAGCATCACGTGCTGGCCGTGCTCGTCGGCGAGGATCTTGCGCACGCTCGCCTCGGGCCCGGGCTGCTCGCCCTTCAGCGCAGCGGTGAGGGTGCGCATGCGGATCAGGTCGAGCAGGGTGTGCTCGATGTAGACCTCGGCGATGCGCTGACGCATGAACGGGTCGTTCACACCGTCGGGGTGCAGCTCGCGGATCGACTCGATCAGTTCGTTCGCCGTGGGTCCGTTGCCCCACAGCACGCCGCCGGTGCTGAGCGACACCCGCTCGTTGCCGAGGGTGACCTTGGCGAGGCGCCAGCCGTCGTTCATCTCGCCGACGAGGTTCGACACCGGGATGCGGACGTCGGTGAAGAACACCTCGTTGAACGTGTGGCCACCGGTCATCTCGGTGATCGGCCGGATCTCGATGCCCGGCAGATCCATCGGGCAGATGATGTACGAGATGCCCTTGTGCTTCGCGACGTCCGGGTCGGTGCGGGCGATGAGGATGCCGTACTTCGCGTACTGCGCACCGCTGGTCCAGATCTTCTGGCCGTTGACGATGAGTTCGTCGCCGTCGAGCACGGCACGCGTGCCGAGGTTGGCGAGGTCGCTGCCCGCACCCGGTTCGCTGAAGAGCTGGCACCAGAACTCCTCGCCCGACAGCAGCGGGAAGAGATGGCGCTGCTTCTGCTCCTCGGTGCCGGCGTAGAGGATGGTGGGACCGGCCCAGCCGATGCCGATGGGGTTGGTCGGGCGTCGCACGCCGGCCTTCGACAGCTCGTCATCGATGATGAGCTGGTGGATCGGGTCGGCGTCGAGGCCCCACGGTGCCGGCCAGTGGGGCGCCACGTATCCGGCCTCGGCCAGCTCTCGTCCCGACGGTGACGGGTGCTCGACGAGCCACTCGCGCACCTCGAGGCGACGGGGATCGTCGGCGGCGGTGAGGTGGAAATCCATGTGTGCACCTTAGTGATCGAGCTACCCGCCGGTAACCCCGGCCTGCGGGTTCATTCGGCCAGGGAGACGGTGGCCACGTGGGGCTACCCTCGCCGCGTGAACGCAACATCTGCCACCGGCTGGAACCTCGCTGAGATCTGGGAGCGCAACGCCGACCGCTTCCCCGATGCGCCGGCCCAGCTGCAGGGTGACCGTTCGACCACCTGGGCGGAGTTCGACCGGCGCGCCGACGGCTTCGCGGCCACGCTGCTGGCGGCCGGCCTCGGCCATCAGGCCAAGGTGGCGCACTACCTGTACAACTGCCCCGAGTACCTCGAGAGCATGTTCGGCATCTTCAAGGCCGCCCTGGTGCCAGTGAACACGAACTACCGCTACACCGACGACGAGCTCGCGTACCTGTGGGACAACGCCGATGCCGAAGCCGTGGTGTTCCATGCATCGTTCACCGAGCGGTGCGACCACATGCGTGTCCGGGTGCCCCGGGTGAAGCTCTGGATCTGGGTCGACGACGGCACGTCGGAGTGTCCCGATTGGGCCGTGTCCTACGAGACCGCCGCGGCCGCCGCCACCGGCCGGGTCGTGCCGCCGTGGGGCCGGTCGCCCGACGATCTCTACATCCTGTTCACCGGTGGCACCACCGGCATGCCGAAGGGCGTCATGTGGCGCCAGGACGACATGATCGGTAGCCTCGACGCTGCGTCGAAGCGACCGTTGCCGGCGACACCGGGCTGGGACGAGTTCGACGGCCGCATGGCCAAGCCGGGGCCTCGGAACCTGCCGGCCGCTCCGCTGATGCACGGCACGGGCGCGTTCAACGCGATGTGGAACCTGGTGCTGGCCGGCTCGGTGGTCACGTTGGTGAACCGCCACTTCGACCCGGTCGACCTGCTGAACACCATCGAGGAGCACCGGGTGAACAGCATCTCGATCGTGGGTGATGCGTTTGCGAAGCCGATCCTGCGGGCACTCGACGCCGAGCCCGATCGGTGGGACATCTCGTCGCTGCGCGTCATCATCTCGAGCGGCGTGATGTGGGCGTCGGAGACCAAACGCGGTCTGCTGCGTCACAACGCGCGGCTGATCATGATCGACAGCTTGGGCAGCAGCGAGGCGATCGGCATGGCGAGCAACACGACCACGGCCGAGAGTGCTGCGAACGACTCGACCACCGGTGCGGCAAGCGTGGCGAAGTTCGCGCTGGGCCCGAACACCAAGGTCCTCACCGAGGACGGCCGTGAGGTGCTGCCAGGCACCGGCGAGCGCGGTCGGGTGGCGCTACGCGGCCGTACCCCCGTCGGCTATTACAAGGACGAGACGAAGAGTGCGTCGACGTTCATCACCTTCGACGGCGTGCGGTGGAGCATTCCCGGCGACTGGGCCGAGGTCGAGGCCGACGGCACCCTGAAGCTCTACGGCCGTGGCAGCCAGTGCATCAACACCGGCGGCGAGAAGGTCTTCCCCGAAGAGGTCGAGGAAGCGCTGAAGACCCACCCCACGGTGGCCGACGCCGCCGTCGTCGGTGTGCCCGACGAACGCTTCGGTGAGGCGATCACTGCGCTGGTCGAGCCCCACGGCGACGACGCCATCGACGAAGCCGCGCTCATCGCCCACGTGCGCGAGCACCTCGCCGCCTACAAGTCCCCGAAGCGGATCCTGGTCATCGACACCGTCGGCCGTGCCGCCAACGGCAAGCTCGACTACAAGCGGCTGAAACAGGAGGCCGTCGACCGCCTCGGCTGACACGGCTAGGTTGCGGCCACAGGTCCGGGGGATCCGGCGACAGGGGGCACGTCATGGGACGAACGGCGTTTGGGGCTTTGGCGAGCGCGGCGGTACTGCTGGCCGGTCTCGCGGCATGCACCGAAGGGTCTGCAGGCACCGACTCGACGGTCGTGTCAACGAGCCCACCGGCCGCCACGGAACCGGCCACCACGGAACCGGCCACGACCGAACCAGCCGCTGAGACGACGGCGCCCGTCATCGATGACGGGTCGGTCCTTGCGCAGTTCGCGGGCCAGCAGTGGGCGTTCGGCACCGTGGCCGACGGTGCCACGGCGGCCGATACCAGCGCCGAGCCGATCGTGATCGGCATGATCAACCAGGAGAACTCGCCGGTCGGATCGTTTCCCGAGCTCCGCTTCGCCGTCGACGCGGCGATCACGTGGATCAACACCGAACTCGGCGGGGTGAACGGCCGGCCGATCCGGCTCGAGACGTGCATCACCAGCTTCTCGGTCGAGCAGTCGCAGGCGTGCGCCCAGGAACTCGTGCAGCAGGGCGCGGTCGCAGTGATCAGCGGCATCGACATCACGTCGACGGGCTCACTGCCGGTGCTCGAGCAGAACGGTATCCCGATGATCAGTGCGATCCCGACCACGCTGGCCGAGTACCGCAGCACCAACGTGTTCTCGTTCAGCGGCTGCGTCACGGGGGCCTACGTGGCCTTCGCGGCCGACGCACACGCCAAGGGTGCGACCAGCATCGCCTTCGCCTACGGCGACTTCGAGAGCTTCTCCGTCCCCGCCACCGAGTACGGGGCGAGGGTTGCCGAGTCGCTCGGTATGGAGGTCACCCTCGTGCCGTTCCCCATCACCACCACCGACTTTCTGCCCGTGGTGCAGAGCATCATCGACTCGGGCGCCGACGCAGTCACCATCGGTGCCGCCGACACGGCGTGCGTGCCGGTGATGACGATCCTGCACGACTTCGGCTACGACGGCCTCCAGTACCTGGTGGGGGCATGCGCTGCGGAAGAGATCCTCAAGCAGGTGCCCGACGACATTCAGGCCGGAGTCGTGTTCAACAGCGAAGGCCCTCCGATCGACGACGATGCCACGCCGTCGGCCCTCGATGGAGAGCTCTTCCAGGCCGTGATCGACCGCTACGCCACCGGGCCCGGCGGTGGCGCAGGAACCGTGAGCTTCCGTGCGATGTTGAACCTCTGGTCAGTGCTGACAACGCTCGACGAGCCGACGCCGGCGGGTATCGCGACAGCGATGCGCGCCACAGTGAACGCCCCGAGCTTCTGGGGCCATCCGTTCACCTGCGACACGAAACAGGTGCCCGGCTTCCCGGCGCTGTGCTCGCCGCAGCAGACGCTGTTCCGCCTCCCCGACGACACGGGCACGGTGGAAGGCGTCAGCGACGGCTGGATCGACGTGCCTGCGCTGCTGGCTGACGCGGCCGGCTGAGTGGTGCTCGCCGTCGCCAACCACCTCACCTACCTGCTCCTCGGCCTCGGTGGTGGTGCGGCTATCGCCGTGCTGGCGCTCGGCCTTGTCGTCACGCACCAGGCAAGCGGCGTCGTCAACTTCGCGCATGCAGCGCTGGGCAGCTACGCCGCATTCGCCTACTCGTCGTTTCGTCAGACCGGGCGGCTCGTGCTGCCGGTGTTCGGCGTGCCCGACATCGACCTCGGTGGGGTGCCGACCACGTTGACCGCGCTGGTGCTGGTGTGCGCCGTCGCGGGGCTGTGCGGCGCCTTCCTGGCCATCGTGGTCTACCGGCCGTTGCGCCCGGCGTCGCCGCTCGCCCGGCTCATCGCGTCCCTCGGTGTGCTGCTCTACCTCGTCTCGGTGATGTCGCTGCGGTTCGGAGCGCAGGGCTCGACATCACTCGTGATCGACCCGGTCCTGCCGACGCACCTCGTGCGCATCACCGACGACGTCGTCATCTACGCCGATCGACTCTGGCTCGCCGGCATCGCGATCGTGGCAGGGCTCGCGCTGAGCGCCGTGGCACGTTTCACCCGATTCGGCATCGCCACCCGGGCGGTCGCCGAGAACGAGCGCGCGGCGGCGATGCTGGGCATTCGCGCCGATCTGATCGCCGTCGGGAACTGGGTGGCGGCGAGCGTCTTCGCTGCGTTGGCGATGATCCTCGCCGCACCGATCACGAAGCTCTCACCGATCCAATCGAGCCTCCTGGTCGTGCCGGCCATCGCTGCCGCGCTGGTGACACGCTTCCGCGGCATTCTCTCAACGGTGCTGGTCGCGCTGGCGATCGGCATGGCGCAGAGCGAGCTGCTGAACCTGCAGGTGACCGTCGACTGGCTGCCCGACGTGGGGCTCCAACAGGGCCTGCCCCTCATCGTGATCCTCGTGGCACTCGCGCTCGGTGCCGGGCCGACGCCGGCGCGAGGGGCGCTCGACACCGTGCGCCTGCCGTCGCCCTACCTGCCGCCGTGGGCCGGTGCCGTGGTGGTGGCGGTGATGGGCGTCGCTGCGATCGTGACGTGGACCGGCAGCAGCGAGTGGCGCAGCGCCGTGATCATCAGTTGCATCGGGGCGATCGCCGCGCTCTCGGTGGTGATCCCCACCGGCTACACCGGCCAGATCACGCTCGCCACATCAGCGTTCGCCGGGATCAGCGCGTTCACGCTGGTGAAGCTCGCTGCCGGTTGGGGCATCGGGTTCCCCTGGGCACCGATTCTCGCCGCCCTCGTGGCCACGGCCGGCGGCGTCGTGATCGGCCTGCCGGCACTGCGTGTCGGCGGTCTCAACCTTGCCATGGCGACGCTCGCTGCGTCACTTGCCGTCGAGCAGCTCGTGTTCGGATGGAGCTGGTTCACCGGTGGCGTCGAGGGCACCCTCGTGCCACCCGCCCACCTGTTCGGCATCGACCTCGACATTGCGGCCCTGGGTGACGACTACCCGCGACGCGCGTTCGGCCTCATGGTCGTCACCGTCACGGCCGTGCTGCTCATGATGGCGGTCACCTTCGGCCGCAGCGCCACAGTGCGTCGCTGGCTCGCGGTGCGTGGCAGCGAGCGCGCCGCCGCGGCTCTCGGCATCTCGGTGTCGCGCGTGAAGCTCGCTGCGTTCGCGATGTCGGCATTCGTCGCCGGGCTGGCCGGCGCGTTGACGGCCTACCAGCGCCAGACGCTGTCGGTGCGGTCGTTCGACTCCTTCGCCGCCGTCGTGGCAGTCGCGATCGCCTACCTCGCCGGTATCGCCACACCGCTCGGGGCGATGGCAGCCGGCGTGCTCGCCTCTGGTGGCGTGCTCACACTGCTCGCCGGCAGTGATGCCAGCCGCTACCAGTTCGCGGTGAACGGGGTTTTGCTCGTGGTGGCGGCGATCATGCTGCCCGACGGGATCGTTGGCCGCCTCACCCGCAGGCCGCGCGCACATGGCACCCGCCGACGTGGTCGTTCACGACGCCCATCGACTCCATGAACGCGTAGACCGTCGTCGAAGGTGCGGCCGGCGATCATCCATCGGGTGTCAGGCATCACTGGGGCTGGCAGGGTCAGCTGGTCGGACCGGTAGCTGGCGTGCAGGGTCGTGCGGGCGGAGTGCCAGCCATCGTCGGCATCAGCGACAGCGACAGCGACAGCGAGAAGCACGCCGGTGTCGACGACGATCATTCGCTGTTGTTGCGTTGCTCGGTGATCAATTCGTCACGGATCTGTTTGTGACGTTCGCTGAGATCGCCCCGCCCGGAATGCCCTGTGCCGGCAAACGCAAACCGTTCGGCGGGTTCGGAACGGTCAGGGAACTGGGCGGCAACGATGTCCAACAGTTCCTCCACGGTGACGTGGCGGCGCGCTGCTTCGGCGTTGAGCCAAGAGGCAAGTTCCTCAACGCTGATCACCATCACCACAGTTGAGGTTCTCCGTCAGCCATGCCCGCGCGCCTCCAACACCACCGCTTCTGTGGCGTCGTTGCGCGCGTATGGGGTCGTAGATGCACCACGACCCTCACCGGAAGGCAGGGCAGACCTCTCCCGCATCCCGCTGAGCTGCGTCGGGCTGACCTCGCCGGTTCCGATCGCATGAACGCCAACACGCGCGATGGCGGGGACGTCGTAGGTGAACGCCGCGGCGCTCGCAGTAGTGGTAGACGGCGCGATCGCAACGACGACCGCCGCTGCGACGACCACCGCCAGCAGCAGCCATCCCCGGACCCAGTCGATCATGAGATGTCGAGCGAACGAAGTTGGCCCGCCGAGTCGAAGATGATGGTGACCGACCCGCACGGCGACTCCGCGGTGAGCACCTTGTCGGCGAACTCCTCGTCGATCGCTTCAACGGGCGCGCTCTCCACGTCGAATCGAATCTCAAGGAACATCCCGCCCGGCCCGGGGAGTGCGTCCGTTTGACCAGAGCTGTGAAGCCATTGCTGGATTTCGCTGATGTGAACCGACGCCATGGCTAACCAGCCCCTCCGATCGGGACGAACCGACCGTTCGTCACACCGTTGGTCACCTGGTTGGGGCGGATCGGCCCAACCGAGATGATCTTGAACTCATCGCTCGCTGTGGTGATGCGCAGGAGAACGTCGTCGACCTGCTGGATCACGTTGATGTTCCTGGTCGCAGTGTCGTAGTAGCGCTGCGCCCCCGGAGCGTTCACCAGCCCCTGCAGGTCGTCAGGGCCGAGTTGTCCCCGCAACGATCCGAGCCGCACGTCGTCGAGCTGCCCAGCGACACGATCGGCGATGCCGAACGTCCGTGACGTCGCCGTGTTTGTGGCAACACACGAACCCGACACGGAATCGGGCCTCGGGGGTCGTAGACACCCGACGTGGCCTGCTGTTTCGCTTCTGGGCTGTCCGACGGCATCGACTGCGGCGGTCGGGATCGCGCGGACGCGTGTTCCCGGCCCGCTGGAGGCAGACGCGGACAAGGTTCCGGCGGTGAGGACGGCAGAGAGCGCTACGAGCACCAGCAGCGGCGAAAGAAGAAGCCGGCGGGTGGTGCTCACGGGTGCAGTCTCGCAGTCGGCGCGTTGGCGGGGCGGTGATCAGCTTGGGGTGAGCTCGAAGGCGGTGCAGTGCGCGGGGCGCACGATGCTGAAGTGGGCGCGGTCCAAGGTGGCGATGCGTGTCGCACCGAGACGTTCGGCGATCGCGATGAGGCTGGCGTCGGTTCCGCCGAGGGGCATGTTCTGGTAGCGCTCGACGAGCTCCCTGATGCGTTGCCAGTCGACGCTGCGGAGCGGCTCGACGGTGAGGGTGCCGTTGATGATGGCGTCGTAGAACGCTGGTTCGGCGTGTGGGCCGAGTTCTCGGGTGAGCAGATAAACGGCTTCAGCAACGACCATCGCCGTGGTGACCAGTGGCCCGGACGCTGTTTCGAGGAGCTCGAGGCAGGCGTGATGGTGGCGGTCGGTGCGATCGGCGGCAGCGACGAGTGGGCCGGTGTCAACGATCAGCACTGGTCAGTCACGACCGAACCCGTCGGCGAGGAGTTCGTCGACTTGGTGGCTGATGCCGTGCTCGCTCGCTCCGATTCCAGCGAAGCTGAGGTGGCGGCGGCGAGGCGCAGCACCGACGTCGGGAGCATGATCGGTGAGGACTTCGGCAGCGAGTTCCTCGACGGTGACCCCGCGCGCTGCAGCCGCTACTTCCAGGCGCCGGGCGACGTCGTCGGGAACGTTCACGGTCATCGACATCTCCCAAGCCTATGTGTTCCGCGGCCTGCTTGTTCGCGTTCGAGGCAGCAGCGGGCGGCGCGTACGGGCCCGCGAGGGGCGGTGGTCACGCCCGGCCGGGGACGTCCCGACCACCGATGATACGGACTCGTTGGCCTCCGAATGGGCATCACCACCTCCGGCAACAACCTGCTGATCAAGCGCGAGTGCCGCCACCAAGCGGGCGGCCCGTGAGACACGGCCGGGCGAACCCTGTCGTGCAGCAGTCCCATGTGCTCCTCTTCGACCCAGAAGAACGCCCTCGCCGACGACCTGCGCCACCACCTCGAAGACATCAACCAACTCGACCCCGACGAACGCAACGCCATCCGCACCCTCGTCGAAGGCACCCTCCTGCGCCACCAAGCCCGCAAACTCGCCGCCAGCTGAACCCACCGGCGCTGCCACTGAGTCAGGCCGAGCGCCCCGTCTCATAGACGAGCCGGCCCGCCTGCTCATGCGCGAACAGCACATCGGCGACCCGCTGCGCGTGATCAGCATCGACAGCGTCGACCGCAAACATGCTCGGCGACGACCACTCCACCAGCGCACCCATCGCCATCAACTCCGCGACCACCTCATCTCGATGGCGAAGCATCGAACGATCGAAGTGAACCCGGAACACGTAACGACCAGAAGCGACCAGCACCTTGCTGACAAGGTAGGTCCGACTCTTGGTCGCCTCCGTCCTCACCGTGTCACCCAACGCGACGTCGTAGAGAAAGAACGGAATACAACACACCTCGAAGGTGTCATCTGAGAGCCGCCGACACCACAACTGCTCAAAGCGACCATCCTCCGCAAGAGGCGCATTGACTATGAAGTCGGCGCGATCGCGCCACACCGGATCCTCATGAACCGAGAACTGCTCGTCCACCACGTCAACCACCCTGACTCCACCACGGCGGAGGCCACAGACCCTCGTACCCCGGCGGAGGATTCACCGGGAACAACCTGCCACCCTTCGATGCGTTGCACCAGCCGCACGTCGTCTGCGCATTCTCAATCGTTGCGTTCCCACCCTGCACTCGCGGAATAGCGTGATCAACCTGCGGAGCATTCGTCTCCATGTGGCAGTACACACACGTACTCGGATTGTTGGCCAGCTCCTCCTGCCTCACAGCCTGAGAGAACGGCTTACTCGCCGTCGGCCCACCAGCCGAACCAGGCTTGATCGCCGGGAACTCTCCTGCCGTGTTTGTGGCAATGAATGAGCGGAAGAGGGTCGTAGATGCACCTCGATGCTCGGCAGCGGACGGGGCAGACCCCTCCCGCACGTCGCTGAGCTGGGTCGGGCTGGACTCGGCGGTTCCGATCGCATGAACGCCAGCGCGCGCGATGGCGGGGACGTCGTAGGTGAAGGTCGCGGCATTCGCGGGCGTCGTACCAGTGGCTAGCCCACCAACCGTGCCGGCAGCGGCGACCACGAGCATGGCGACGAACACGAGCAGCCGTCGTTGCACTACGTGACCTCATCGATGCGTGCGAGCCGAGTCGGGTTCGTCCAGTCCTCCGTGCGGAACACATCCGAGGGTCCGGCGACATTCCAGTACCCCGTCATGCACTCCTCGCACTCGAGGAACACCCGGCCATGAACCTCGTCGTACATGAAGACGAGCCGACCGTTGCGACAGACGGTGCAGTCAAGGTCGCTGAAAATAGGGGCATTCATCACGGCACCACCGGATATGCCGTGATGATCTGCGTCGTTCCCGGTTTCACGATGATCTGCACTGAGGCGTGCGGCACCCCCGCGAGCTGATTCGCGTTCGCCCCGCCAGCGAAGCCGACGTTGCGGCCCATCGGGACCGTGTACACGTTGACTCCACCAGATGACACCGGCTGGATGCCGGTGCGCTGAGCTATCAACCACGCTTCATTCGTCGTGGTCACGGCGTCGTCGATGAACACACCGTGCGACGCCTTGTCGATGTTCGGCACATTGTGTGCCGACACGTGCTGATACCTGGTCTCACCGGTCGACTGCTTGACGATCGACCAGTCGAGGTCATCGACCGTGTTTGTGGCAACACTTCGCGGGAGCGGGGTCGTAGACGTGCCCGGTGCATCGACGGTAATCGCGGCCGACCGCTCTCGCGTGTTGGCAAGCTGAGCTGGAACGAGCTCGCCGGCATCGATCTGAAGAACGTCAGCACGTGCGGGGTTTGGGGAGTCGTAGGTGAACGATGTTGGGCTGGCCGCAGTCGTAGCCGTTACGGCTCCGAACAGACCTGCCAGCAGTACCACCAAGAGAAGCTTCAATCGCATTGAGCGCCCCGCTCTGCAGCGAGGAGTGGGGCGACTGCCGCGAGTTCCGTAGCGACCTCACGCTCGTCGTAGTAGTGCTCACCGCCTCCCGGTTCGAAGCAGGACAGCACCCAGATCAGTTGATCGGCCCACTCCTCCTCACGAAAGCACTCCAGCACGATCCCTTCGATGTCATCGACGAGCTCCTTCGTGGTCTCACCGCTGACGAATCGGGTGATCCGTTCGAGGAGATCGACGCAATCCTGCTCGATCACTTCGGCACCATTGCCGTGACGATGAGGTTCCCTGTTGTCGCGTCAACTGCGACGAACGGCCTTCCCGGCATGCCTGGCTGCGTGACGCGTACCGTGCCTTTGATTGGGTCCCAGCGAACCGCTGTGCCGGTATCCAGGATCTCATCGACAGTGGACAACGACGTTGGAGGCCTGCCCCTACCTCCGTTGGCGATTACGTCGGCTGCGTGAGCGCTGACCGTTCGTCCGCCCGGAGTCACTCCATAACCATTCGATCCTGGAAGGTTCTGATCAAGCAACTGCCGCGACGCCCACTCTGGGTCGTACCTGACAAGGTCAGTACCCGCTTCTGTGGCAATGAAAGAGCCAGAGGAGGTCGAAGATGCACCCCGACCCTCACCGGAAGGCGAATCAGGCTTGTTCCACGTGACGCTGGGCTGCACCGGACTGGCCTCGGGGCCTGAAGGCGCAAGCACCGAAAGGAGCGCGCTGGGGCTGACGTCGTATCCGTACGCGTCCGTTCGACCCGTCGTCGTAACCGTGCCCACGACGGCGAGCACGGCAATGACCAGACGGAGCAGCCGTCGTTCGTCCTTCACCAACTACTGGTCCTCGGCATGCGGGCGATCACGAAACTCCCACTCCGGATCTGCGTCGAACAGGGCGTCACCGATGTCCATCTGATGGCAACCTCGGGCCAGGAGGCAGTCGATCAGTTCATCGAGCGCGAGCGGCCGCGCTGTGTCCCACGAGCGTCCGCCGCCATGAGGAGGACGGACTGAAGCCTCGTAGCGGTCACCGACGCGTCTGATCTCGATACTCATCACCTGACCTCGATAATCGGGTAGTTGCGTTTCGCGATCTCGTCCAACTCCATCTGGTAGTACGGGCTCGTTGGATTCGGGTAGTTCGCTCGGCCAGGTGCGGGACCGCAGTTGTAGAGCGTGCAGCCCCCGTCCATGCGGTCGTTGATCCACTGGCGGTTGTTCTCCATCCACTGATTGCGAGGCGCTACCGGCGGGTCGTAGTAGTCAGCCCCGAGTTCACGAGCCTTCGGGATGACCCGCCCCTCCATGTCCTCACCGATGACGATCGCACGGTTGCTGCCACCCGGAACCGCTTCTGTGGCGCCGGGGTTGGGTGAAGGGGTTGGTTCGCTGCGTGGGCTTGGTTCATTGCTCGATTTCCGTGCACCGAGATAGCCCGCAGCAGACCCCGACGCCGCCTCGGTGATCCGTCTCGTCGGGTTCCACGCAGCGCTGAGCGCCGACGACCAAGACCCACCCGAGAGCAGCACATCGCTCGCATCGTACGCCGCCCCGCCGACAGCGGCCAACGACCCCTGCCCGAGAACTTTCGCCGACACCGACAGCGACGACAAAGCACTCATCGAACCCAACCCGCCCGTCACCGAGCCAACGAAGCCATCACGCAGGCCCCTCTTCCAATTCCCAGCGTTCACCAGCGCCTGCTTGACCGTCCCGCCCGCCACCAGCGTCCCGTAGGCCCTCGACGCAGCACCACCACACACCTGCGCAGCCGCACCCGACGCAAACGGATTCGGACCAGCCACCGCCGCACACCCCGCAGCCGCGACCGCTGTGACCGCCACCCCACCCGCAAACACCGCCACGTCCTTGACCACCGTCTTGGCCCGACCAGCCACACACCCCGACTGGCCACCACCAGAAGCAAACGAGTCGACCCACCCCGCGAAATCCTCTGCGCTCATCGAGCCCACGTCGGCCGAACACGCCGACCCCGCCGGCGCACGACCATCCGGATCCCACATCCCCAACGGGTCCGCCCACGCATACGTGTACCGGTTCGCACTCACCGGCGTCACCAACTGGCCCTGCACACTGTCACGGCTCGTGAAGCTCCCGGTGCCCGGCCGATACCAACGCGCCCCCATCCACACATCACCCGACACCGGCGACGTGTAATCACCCTGGAACCCCACCGGCACACCAAACGTCCCGCCCGACCCAGTGGGTCCACCGAACGGGTCATACAACCGCGACCCCGACACCACCCCGGCTGCGGTGAACAGATGCGTCACATCTCCATGACCATCCGACCCCACCAACACCGCCTGAGTGGTGCCGACCTTGCCAGCGACCAGACCACCAGCCGGACCACGAGCGAGTTTCACGTTCCCGACGGTGACCGGGTCGAGCCCCACACCCGCAAACCCGAACCCCGTCGAACCGTTCGACACCACCCGATCCAGACCGTCATACACCAACACCTGCGACCCCGATGTCGTCTGACGACCCAACCCATCGAACACCGACACCACCACCGCCGCGGTCCCCGCCTTCGTCGACGTCAACGTCCCACGAGCCGACCACCCATACGACACCGACCCCGACGACACCAACCGATTCCGCGCATCGAACACCTGGCTCACACCAGCGTTCCCGGTCAAGTTCCCCGCCGCATCCCACCCGTACACCTTCACCGCACCCGACGGCGCCGTCCACGACACCAGACGACCCACGTTGTCGTACCCGTAGCTGTTCGACCCCGCACCACTGTTGCCCGGCAGCACCACCACCCGCGACGTCACATTCGAATCAGCATCGAAACCCACCGCCACCGACGACGACACCACACCCGCCGACGTCTTCAACACATCCGACGTCCGACGACCCAACCCGTCATAGCCGAGCGCACGAGAACCGCCACCGGCATAGGCAACCGACACCAACTGACCCGCCGCGTCATACCCGCGGGTCTGCACCGTCGCCGTCAACGGATCGGTCACCGACCGCAACAACCCGCGCGAATCCCACCCGAACGACGACGACCCCGAACCATCCGTCCGAGACACCATCCGACCCGACGCGTCGTACGAGAACGACGACACCACAGCAGCCGGCCCCGTGGTCGCCGTCAACAACCGACGATCATCCACCACGAACCCGATCACCCCAGCTGGCGACGACACCGACGTCCGCACACCACCCGCGTCATACGTGAACGACCGCGACGCGGTCACCACACCCGTCCCGCTCCCGGTCTCCGACGTCAGGCGACCGAGCTCGTCGAACGAACGGGTCACCACCACACCACCCGGCTGCACCTCGCGCACCGGCAGACCACCGGCATCGAACGTTGTCGACCACGAACGGTCCAACAGGCTCGGGAACGCCGTCGTCGACGGCTCGACCACACCCGACTGCAAGCCCCACACGTTGAACGAATACGAGGTCACGTTCCCGCGCCCATCGGTCAGCTGCGTCTGGTTGCCCGCAACGTCGTAGCCGTACGACGTCACCATCGACACCGTGGCCGACGTCGGCTCCGTCACCCTCACCAAGCGAGACAGCACGTCGTAGCCGAACGTGGTGGTGAACGCAGCAGCCGCCGCCCCGGTCACGTTGCCCCGTGGCGACACCACCCCGATGCGGTTCCCCGCAGCGTCGAAGGTCGCTCTCACCGTCGACAGCAACGTCCCCGTCGGACCGTACGAGCGGGTGGCCACCGCACGACCCGCGAGGTCGTACTCGGTCGCCGTGCGACGCGACAGCGGGTCGGTCACCGATGCCACCCGACCGCCGGTGTCGTAGCCCCACGTCGTGCGCGCACCCGACGGGTCGGTCGCCGTGAGTTGCTCCGACAACGCCGAGTAGGTCGC
>JBBDMO010000090.1:6436-18579 GCA_040878255.1 Ilumatobacteraceae bacterium | reverse complement strand
CAGCCGATGGCGGTCGCGTGGCCTCGATCACCGTCAGAGGCACCGACCTGCTCGTGCGTGGAACGCCGCTGGACAATCCGACATCGTGGGGGAGCTACCCGATGGTGCCGTATGCCGGGCGCGTCGGCGGAGCGTCGTTCGACTTCGAGGGCCGCACCGTCACGCTGCCGATGAACCTCGGACCCAATGCCATCCACGGCAGCGGATTCGTGACGGCGTGGGATGTGATCGACGATGGGCTCGACCACTGTGAGATGCAGTGCGCCCTCACCTGGAGCCTCGGTGGCACCGCGCACCAGCACGTCCAGCTCACCCCCGAGGCCCTCGTGTGCGTGCTCACCGTGGTCGCCGGTCACGACCCGATGCCGGTCGTGATCGGGTGGCACCCCTGGTTCCTGAAACCGATCGACGATCGGTTGGGCTTCGCCGCGATGTACGAACGCGGACCCGATGGACTGCCCACCGGCCGCATCGTTCAGCCGAAGGGACGGCCGTGGGACGACTGCTTCGTCAACCCCACCGCACCCTTGCAGCTCCGGTACGCGGCCGGCCTGACGGTGACGGTGTCGAGCGATGCCGGCCACTGGGTCGTCTACGACGAACCCATCCACGCCACGTGCGTCGAACCGCAGAGCGGCCCACCCGATGCGGTTCACCTGGGCATGGCGCATGTCCTGTCACCTGGTGAGATGTTCCAACGCACGATGACCGTGGCCTGGACGTCCTGACCCCACTGCAGGGTCGTACCTACCGACCGGTAGCCTGCGTCTCCATGTCTGTGAGGCCGGGCGCGTCGCCCACACCGCTCTCCCCCGATGCACCGCTGCGCATCGCGTATCTCACCTATCGCGGCAAGCAGCACGTCGGCGGCCAAGGGGTGTACACCCGTCACCTCACCAAGGCGTTGGCCGACCTCGGCCACCACGTCGAGGTGTTCAGCGGGCAGCCATATCCGGTGCTCGACGAGCGCGTCGTCCTGCACAAGCTGCCCAGTCTCGACCTCTGGAACGATCTGTACCCCGGCCGCTTCCCCGGTTACTGGGAGATCAAGACCAAGGGCGACCTGGCCGAGGTGCTCACCCACCTGAAGGGAACCTTCGGCGAACCGCTCGGCTTCAGCGTCCGGGTGCTCGACGAACTGAAGAAGCGCCAGGGCGACTTCGACCTGGTGCACGACAACCAGTGCCTCGGGTACGGCATCCTCGGCATCGAGAAGCGCATCCCCACCATCGTCACCCTCCACCACCCGATCACCCGTGATCGCGCGCTCGAGATGGAGCACACGGCCAAGCGGAGCAAGCGCCGCAGCATCGGCCGCTGGTACAACTTCGTGAAGATGCAGGGCCGGGTCGCCAGCCGCATGCCGCGCATCGTGGTCGTCAGCGAGAACTCGATCAAGGACATCCACGCCGACATGGGCGTCAGCCTCGACCGCATGCGGCTCGTGCCGGTCGGCGTCGACCCCGAGCTGTTCAAGCCGATCCCGGGCGTGCAGCGCAAGCCCGGTCAGCTCATCACCACCGCCTCGGCCGACGTGGCGCTGAAGGGTCTTGCCTACCTGCTCGAGGCGATGGCCAAGCTCCGCACCGAGCGCGACGTTCGCCTCACCATCATCGGCAAGCCGCGCGAGGGTGCGAGCAACGACCTCATCGACAAGCTCGGTCTGCGACCCCACATCGACTTCGTGTCCGGGGTGTCCGACGAGCGCATCGTCGAGCTCTACTCCGAAGCCGAGCTCGCAGTCGTCCCAAGCCTCTACGAGGGCTTCAGCCTCCCTGCCATCGAGGCGATGTGCACCGGCACGTGCCTCGTCGCCACCGACGGTGGTGCCCTGCCCGAGGTCACCGGCACTGATGGCGAGACGGTGATCGGTTGCAAGGCCGGCGATGTCGAGTCGCTCACGGCCGCCCTGCGGCGCGGCCTCGACGACGCCGAGCTCCGGGCGCGCATCGGTGCTGCAGGGCGTCAGCGCGTGGTCGAGCGGTGGAGCTGGACGCATTGCGCGCAACTCACCGTCGACCAGTACCGCGAGGTCCTGGCCATGCCCGAGAACGTCCGCAAGCTCCGTCAGAACGGTCGGGCCTGACGGGTGTTGACCGTCCGATTCGACCGCCTCGGGGTGCGCCCCGGTGACCTCGTGCTCGATGCCGGTGCCGGTTTCGGCCGGCATGCCTTCGAGCTCGCGCGCCGCGGCGCGAACGTCGTCGCGCTCGACTACGCGGCCGACGAGGTCATCGCCACGCGCAACGTGTTCGGCGCGATGTCCGAGGCGGGCGAGATCCTGCCCGACCGGTACGTCGGGGTGCTGCGCGGCGATGCCACGAAGCTCGCCTTCGCTGACGGCAGCTTCGACCGGGTCATCACCAGCGAGGTGCTCGAGCACATCCAGGCCGATGTCGACGCGATCGCCGAGCTGGTCCGGGTGCTGAAGCCGGGTGGCACATTCGCCTGCACGGTGCCGACGTGGCTCCCCGAGAAGATCAACTGGATGCTCAGCGACGAGTACCACGCGCCGAAGAGCATCGGCGGGCACGTCCGCATCTACGCGGCGACCGAACTGAAAGCGAAGCTGCGCACCGCTGGCCTCGAGGTCATCGGCAGCCACCATGCGCACGCCCTGCACTCGCCGTACTGGTGGCTGAAGTGCGCCGTGGGGCCACGCCGCACCGACGTCGCCGCGGTCAACCGGTACCAGCAGCTGCTCGAGTGGGAGATCACCGAGCAGCCGGCAGGCATGAAGGTGCTCGAGCGCACGCTCGCCCCCATGCTCGGCAAGAGCCTCATCGTGTACGGCCGCAAGCCATGACCGGCATCCCCGACATCGACGGAGTCCTCAGCGCCGACGAGGTCGTCCAGAGCGCCGAGGCCATTGCTGCGCTCCAGTTGCCCACGGGCATGATCCCGTGGTTCGTCGACGGTCACTGCGACCCGTGGAACCACGTCGAGACCGCCATGGCACTCGATGTCGCCGGCCTGCACACCGAGGCCGAGCGGGCCTACGAGTGGCTGGTCGAGATGCAGCGCCCCGATGGCAGCTGGTGGAACTACTACCTGCCCGATGGCTCCGTCGAAGAGGCCAAGCTCGACACCAACGTCTGTGCGTACATCGCCACGGGTGTGTGGCACCACTGGCTCTGCACGTGGGACCGCGCCTTCGTCGACCACCTGTGGCCCACCGTCGAGCGGGCGATGGACTGGGTGCTCGGTATGCGCAAGCCTGACGGCACCGTGCTCTGGGCCCGCACCGACGAGGGTCACCCGTGGGACTACGCGCTGCTCACCGGGTCATCGAGCATCATGCATGCGCTCCGCTGCGCCGCTGACCTCGCCGACCTGATCAACGAGCCACGTGACGATTGGCGTGCCGCCAGCGACCAACTCACCGCCGTCATCGCCGGCTCGCCCGATGCCTTCGAACCGAAGGAGCGTTGGGCGATGGACTGGTACTACCCGGTGCTCACCGGCGCGCTCACCGGCGAGCAGGCCAAGGCGCGGCTCGCCGAGAAGTGGGACCTGTTCGCGATGGAGGGCAAGGGCATCCGGTGCGTCAGCGACGAGCCGTGGATCACGGCGTCCGAGACGGCCGAAGCCGCCATCGCATACGCCGCCATCGGCGACCTGTCGACGGCCACCGACCTCGTGCGGTGGACCCGCCCGCACCGTCTCGACGACGGGTCGTACTGGACAGGCATCGTGTATCCGTCGCTCGTCCGTTTCCCCGCCGGCGAGACGTCTGCGTACACGGCTGCCGCCGTCATCCTCGCCGCCGATGCCATCACCGGCGCATCGCCCGCCGCCAAGGTGTTCGCTCACCCACCGATGCCGTGACCCGCTTCGCCGCACTTCGCCCCTACGCACTCGCCGTCGTGCTCGGCGGTTCGATGTCGCTGTTCGCCGTCGCGTTCCTGTTCGCGGCATTCCACCTCCAGGATCTGCTGTTCACCACGATCCCGGGCCACCTCGACATCGCACCGCGTTGGTGGATCCTCATCGTGTGCAGCACCGGAGGCCTGGTGGTCGGGCTGCTGAACACGGTCGGCGCACGCCGCAACGAAGCCCACGACGTCGAGGAAGCGATCGCCGACTCCCACCGAGCTGCGCAGGGCGACCCACCACCATCCGACGGCGTGTTCGTCGCCCGCGTCGGCCTCGGTGTGGCGTCGCTGGGTTTCGGCGGGGCGCTCGGCCCCGAAGCGCCGGTCATCGCCTACGTCTCGACGCTGGGGGTTCGCGTCGGCGCGCTGCTGAAGGTCGCTGCCGACGAGTCGGTCCAGCTCTCGGTCGCCGCAGCCCTCGGCGGTCTGTTCGGCACCCCGCTGTCGGTGGCGGCAACGGTCGATGTCGACGACGCCGGCGGTGTCACGGGCGGGCGACTCGCCAAGATCGGCCCGGTCGCCGTCGCTGCGATCGCAGGGTTGATCGTCCTGCGCCAGGTGCTGCCCGATCAGGTGCTCCAACCCTTCGTGGCGGCCGCCGGTGACGGCGTCGCCCGCTTCGGTTCCGGACTCGCCTGGGCCGGGCTGGCGGCGGGTGTCGCCGCACTGGTTGCCCGGGCGACGCTGGGGCTCATGACACCGGCCAGGGCGATGACGGTCCGGCTGGTGCCTGGTGGCCCGGTGCCGCAGGGTCTGCTCGGCGGCATCGTCTTGGGCATCGGTGGGTTCATCACGCCGCTGGTGCTGTTCTCGGGGCACCACGAGACACAGGAACTGTTGCTCGATGCCCACACCCGCAGCGCCTGGTCGCTGCTCGGCCTCGCGGCGCTGAAGCTGCTCCTGCTCGTGGCCGTGCTCGCCGCCGGGTGGTTCGGGGGACAGATCTTCCCCATGGGCTTTGCCGGCGCAGCGATTGCGCTGGCGATCGGTCATGCACTCGGTGTGGGGTCCGAGCTCTCGCTCGTGGCCGCCGGCTTCACCGCAGCCAGCGCGGTGCTCATCCGGCGGCCGTTCATGACCTTCCTGCTGCTGCTCATCTTCTTCCCGAGTGCAGCGTGGCCGTCGATGGCGCTCGCCACCGTGGCAGCCGCCATCGTTCTGGCCGTCTGGCCACCACCTGCGCCTGCCGCCCACCACTGACGCCCACCACTGAGGCCGCGGCACAGACGCCGCGGCGGAGACGATGGTCGGGCAGGATGGGGGTGTGACGCTCACCTCGACCGACGCCCTCGTCTCGCTTGCCTCCGACGCGCTCGGCGCGTGCGGCGCTGCCCCGCTCGTGTCCGCCGGTGACGGCCGGCCGGCGCGGAGCCCGATCACCGGCGGCACGCTCGGCACGATCGGGGCCGGCGTCGCTGCCGACGAGGCCGTCGATCGAGCGGCCACCGCCTTCCGGGTGTGGCGCACGGTGCCGGCTCCGCGTCGTGGCGAGCTGGTGCGCTGTCTCGGCGACCTGCTGCGGCGCCACAAGACCGACCTCGCCAGGCTCGTGCAGATCGAGGCCGGCAAGATCGAGAGCGAGGCGCTCGGCGAGGTGCAGGAGATGATCGACATCTGCGAGTTCGCCGTCGGGCTGAGCCGCCAACTGCACGGCCTCACCATTGCGTCCGAACGCCCCGGCCACCGGCTGATGGAACAGTGGCACCCGCTCGGCCCGACGGTGGTGGTGACCGCGTTCAACTTCCCGGTCGCGGTGTGGTCGTGGAACGCCGCGCTCGCCCTGGTGTGCGGCAACCCGGTCATCTGGAAGCCGAGCGAGCTCGCCCCGCTGACGGCAGTGGCCACCGACGCGCTGCTCCGGCGCGCTGCGCACGAGTGCGGTGCGCCGGCCGACCTGAACCAGATCGTGATGGGCGATGCCGCGGTGGGTGCCGAACTCGTCGCGCACCATGGCGTGCCCCTGGTCAGTGCCACCGGCTCGACGGCGATGGGCGCGCAGGTGGCACCCGTCGTCGCCGCACGCTTCGGCCGCTCGATCCTCGAGCTCGGCGGCAACAACGCTGCCATCGTCACGGCATCGGCCGACCTCGATCTCGCCGTGCGGGGCATCACGTTCTCTGCCGCGGGCACCGCCGGCCAGCGCTGCACGACGCTGCGCCGGCTCATCGTCCACCGATCACACCTCGAACAGGTGACGGCCCGCGTGGCTGGTGCATTCGAGTCGCTTGCGGTGGGTGACCCGCTGCACGGCGGCACGCTCGTCGGCCCGCTGATCACGACGGCGTCGTATCAGCGGATGCAGCATGCGATCGATCGGGCGCTCGACGACGATGGCACCCTGGTGGCCGGTGGCCAGCGGCTGCTGGCCGACGAGGCCCCGGGCGCGGCGTACGTCCGACCAGCATTGCTGAGCCTGCCGGCGCAGACCGAGATCGTCGCCACCGAGACCTTCGCACCCCTGCTGTACGTGATGCCCTACGACGAGATCGACGAGGCGATCGCGATCCAGAACGGGGTGCCGCAGGGCCTGGCGAGCAGCATCTTCACCACGGATCTGCGCGAGGCCGAACGGTTCATGGCGGCCGACGGCAGCGACTGCGGCATCGCGAACGTCAACATCGGGCCGAGCGGCGCCGAGATCGGCGGTGCGTTCGGTGGTGAGAAGCAGACCGGCGGCGGCCGCGAGAGCGGCAGCGATGCGTGGAAGGCATACATGCGGCGGGCCACGAACACCATCAACTTCTCGAACGAGCTGCCGCTCGCGCAGGGCGTCGAGTTCGGATGAACGGCCCCTCGATCGACGACCTGCTCGCCGAGTACGACCGGGCGCTGACGCACACCGATGCGCTGTGGCGCGACCTCACCCCTGACGAGGTGCGGTGGCGGCCACACGCCGACTTCAGCCCGATCGGGTGGCACCTCGGCCACCAGTCGGCGGTCGCGCACTTCATGGTGAGGAACCTCACCGCGGCCGAGCCGAGTCCGGACCCTGATCTCGACCCCGTCATGGACTCGGCGCATCCCGAAGCTCGGCGCGACGAGATCCCCGACGTCGACCGGATCGACCGGTACCGCACGGCCGTTGCCGAACGAGTTCGCTTCCGCATCGGGAACATCCGCGACGGTCGCGTGGGCGCCCCCGCGCAGCTCGCCATCGTGGCTCGCACGCTGGTCACAGCACTCGTGAACCACGAGTACCAGCACAGCCAGTGGATTGCCGAGGTGCGCCGCGACCACCTCGACCGTGCCCTTCCCCCGGCACCGACATCGTCGTGGCTGACCACGATCGACGGATACACGGTGCTCCTCCCCGGCTGACCCGCCAGACTGAGGGGGTGAGCGACGTGAACGACACCCCCGAGACGCCCGACACCGAGATCGCTGCCGAGGTCGACGTGATCGGCGACGACGTGGCCGCCGAGCTCGACCTCGAGATCTTCGACCTCGACCACGACGGGAAGGTGTCGGCGACCGAGGACATGCGCGCCCGGCTCGGCATCGTCGACGCCCGCCTCGAAGAGATCGCCGGTGAGGGTGGCATCAAGGGCAAGCTCGCCGACGGCGCCCACCATCTGCTCGACAAGCTCGACAACGACTGACCGTCCGTGCCCGACGAGGAACTGTCCGAGCGACTGCGCGCCGCCACCGAGCTGCTCGAGGAGATCGTCGCCGACCGTTCGCTGCTGAGGACGCTGCCGATCGATCAGCGCACGCGGCTGCTCACCGCCACCGGCAACGTGTTCGCCCCGGACGTCGAGGCGCGCCGGCGCCAGATCAAGGCCGAACGCCGCCAACAGAAGGCGTCGAAGGTGCGCGCTGATCAGGCCACCCTGTCCGACACGGGCATCCGCACCCTGCGGTCGAAGCCGGTGTTCACGACGCCGAACGTGTTCCCGCCCGAGCTCGTCCCGGCCGACGCCATCGACGACTCCGACGACGCTCCGGAGGCGATGGAGCCGCAGCACTGCTACGTGTGCAAGCAGGACTATTCGCGCATCCACCCGTTCTACGACCAGATGTGTCCGGCCTGCGGCGACTTCAACTTCGCGAAGCGCAGCGAGACCGCCGACCTCAGCGGCTGGGTCGCGCTGCTCACCGGGGGCCGCGTGAAGATCGGCTACCAGGCCGGCATCAAGCTGCTCCGCGCCGGAGCGCACCTCATCGTCACCACGCGCTTCCCGCGTGATTCGGCGCTCCGCTATGCACACGAGCCCGACTTCGCCCAGTGGGGCCATCGCCTCGAGATCTACGGCCTCGACCTGCGCCACACGCCGAGCATCGAAGGGTTCTGCCGCCACCTGCTGCACACCCACGACCGCCTCGACGTCATCATCAACAACGCGTGCCAGACCGTTCGGCGGCCACCCGCGTTCTACCGCCACATGATGGAGGTCGAGGCCGCCGCCCTGGCCGACATGCCCACCGGTGTGCACGCCCTCCTCGGTGCCTACGAGGGCCTCCGCGGCGTCGACCTCCTGCAGTCGGGTGACACCGGCCTGGCGGCGATCGACCACGATCAGGCGCTCGTGGGGCTCACGCGCTCGGCCGAGCTGTCACAGGCCGAGCTCGTCGCCGACGACGCCGAGCAACCGCACCGCTTCCCTGTCGGCCGCCTCGACGCAGACCTGCAGCAGGTTGACCTGCGCGATCGCAACTCGTGGCGCCTCACGCTCGCCGAGGTGTCGTCGGTCGAGCTCCTCGAGACACAACTCGTGAACGCAGCGGCGCCCTTCGTGCTGAACGCGCGACTGAAGCCCCTGATGCTCGCGACCCCCGGCCGCCAGAAGCACATCGTGAACGTGTCGGCGATGGAGGGGCAGTTCTACCGGCGCATGAAGACGACCCGCCATCCCCACACGAACATGGCGAAGGCGGCGCTGAACATGATGACCCGCACGTCGGCTGCCGACTACCAGGCCGATGGCATCCACATGAACAGCGTCGACACCGGTTGGGTCAGCGACGAAGACGCTGCGCACATCGCCGAACGCAAGGTCGCCGACCACCACTTCCACCCACCGCTCGACATCGTCGACGGCGCAGCCCGCATCGTCGACCCGATCATCTCCGGCGTCCTGACCGGCGACCACGTGTGGGGCCAGTTCCTGAAGGACTACCGCCCCACCGACTGGTGACCCCACGAGGTGAGCGGTGAGGGGCCGAGAGCCGCTCATCGCTCACCGCACGGGTCAGTCGAGGCGGCGGAGGATGCGCAGGCTGCCGGTGGCGCTGACCAGCTCGAACCGGCCACTGGCGATCGCCGGCAGGAAGATCTGCTCGTACGGCGGCCGACCGCCGTCAGCAGGATCGGGGAAGACGTCGTGGATGGCGAGCGTGCCACCCACCGCCACGCGCGGGGCCCACCCCTCGAAGTCGAGGCGTGCGGGCTCTTCGCCGTGGCCACCGTCGATGAAGACGAACGACAGCGGCGTGGTCCAATGCTGCGCAACCGTGGGCGAACGACCCACGACGGCGATGACATGCTCCTCGAGCTCGGCCTCGTAGATCGTGAGGCGGAAGACGGGCAGCGTGTCCATGACGCCGAGGCGCGGGTCGACGAGGGCGGGGTCGTGGTGCTCCCAGCCGGCCTGGTTCTCCTCGCTGCCGCGATGGTGATCGACGGCGAACAGCACCGTGCCGCACTCGCGCGCCGCCCCACCGAGCCACACGGTGGAACGTCCGCAGTACGACCCGACCTCGAGGAACGACAGGCCGGGCAGCGCCTGGCCTGTCGCAACGGCGGCCTCGTAGAGCGCATCGCCCTCGTCGGGCGGCATGAACCCCATGGCTGCGAGCGCATGGACTCGCAGCGCTGGGTCGATGGTCACCACTGATCCCAGTGGATGATGGTGTCGGCGGCGGGGCGCTTGGCGGGCTTGAAATCGGTGCCCTTGGTGTAGGCGAGCGGGCTCATGCAGATCTGCTGCACCTCGTCGAACGGGATGCCGAGCACATCGGCCGCGGCCTGCTCCATCATCAGGTGCACGGTGGTCCAGCAGGTGCCGAGGCCCCGGGCGCGGGCGGCGAGCATGAAGCTCCACATCGCCGGCATCACGTTCGCGCCCATCGACGCGCTCATCATCGCCGGGGCGCCGTCGAGGCGGCCGCCCACGGTGCACGGGATGACGATGGCCGGCGCGTCGCCCATGTGCTCGCCGAGGAAGTCGGCCGAGTCGGCGCTGCGCTGCTGCTGCGCGTTGGCATCGGCCTCGCCCTTGTCGATCGAGCGGATGTACACGCCGTCCATCGACGAGTAGATGCCGTAGCACTGGCGGTAGATCTCGCCGAGCGCCTTGCGCTTGTCGGGGTCGCGCACGACGACGAACTGCATCGTCATCGCGTTCGAGCCGCTGGGTGACTGCATCGCCAGTTCGACGCACTCGCGCACGACCGAGTCCTCGACGGGGCGATCGAAATCGAGGCGCTTGCGCACCGCACGCGTGGTGGACAGGAGCTCATCGGGCGACAACGGCAGAACGGACATGAGCCGCACAGTAACCGTGCGGAACGCGGCTGGAGAATGCGAGACTGCATGCCGTGCCGAATGCCCTCGACGATCTGGTGACGCTGCTCGACCTCGAGACCATCGAAGTCAACCTCTTCCGAGGCCGCTCACCCGACGAGAACCGCCAACGCGTGTTCGGAGGCCAGGTCGCCGGCCAGGCACTCGTCGCCGCCACGCGCACCGTCGATGCCGATCGGTTCGTGCACTCGCTGCACGCCTACTTCCTGCTGCCCGGCGATCCGGCCACACCGATCGTGTACGAGGTCGACCGCATCCGCGACGGCCGCAGCTTCACCACGCGACGAGTGGTCGCGATCCAGCACGGCCGGGCGATCTTCAACCTGCAGGCGAGCTTCCATGTGTCCGAACCGGGTCCGGACCACCAGATCGAGATGTCGGCCGATGTGCCCGACCCCGAGTCGCTGCCCGACTTCCGGACGCGCATGGCGCCGTACAAAGAGCGGATGGGTGAGTGGTACGACCGGCCGCGACCGATCGACCTGCGCCACGTCGATCTCGACCCGTTCAGCCGCCACGGCAACCCTGCGCTCGGCCAGCGCGTGTGGATGCGTGCCGACGGCGCGCTGCCCGACGACCCCACACTGCATGCCTGCATCGTCACCTACGCCAGCGACATGACGTTGCTCGACACCACCGTGCTCCCGTTCGGCCTGTCGTGGGAGAGCCCGGGTATGCAGATGGCCAGCCTCGACCATGCGATGTGGTTCCACCGCCCGTTCCGCGCGGACGACTGGCTGCTCTACGACCAGAGCGCAATCTCGAGCGGTGCCGGTCGCGGCCTCGCCGGAGGTGCGATCTTCACACGTGACGGCACCCTGGCCGTGACGGTGGTCCAAGAGGGTCTCGCCCGCGTCGGCAAGGGTGGCGCATGAGTGTTCGCCGTGCTGTGGCCACCGCCCTGACCGCAGCCACGTCGCTGTTCGCGATCGCGGCATGCGGTGGTGGTGATCAGGTGTCACCGGGCCCGTCGGTCACCTTCGGCACGCAGCCACCCGCGACCACGACGACAGCCCCGCCAGCCACGACGGTTCCCCCTTCGCTCACCCCCACCACTGTCGCCACGACGGTGCCGACGACGACCGAACCGCTCGGCGATCCGGTCATCGCACTCGAGCCGATCGGTACGTTCGCCGATCCGGTCGACGTGGCGTGGCGAGCCGGGGACGACACGATGTTCGTGGTAGAGCGCGGCGGCACGATCGTCCCGGTGCGCGACGGTGCCACCGGCACGCCGGTGCTCGACATCTCCGAGCTCACCCAGGGCGAAGGCGAACGCGGGCTGCTCGGCCTCACCTTCGGCACCGACGGCAACACCGCCTACGTCAACCACACCGACAACGACGGCAACACCATCATCGCGGAGTACCTGGTCGGCATCGACGGCACCTTCGATGCATCGAGCCGCCGGGTGCTGCTCGGCATCGACCAGCCGTACGGCAACCACAACGGCGGCAACGTCACGATCGGCCCCGACGGCATGCTCTACATCGGTATGGGCGACGGTGGCTCCGGCGGGGATCCCGAACGCCGGTCGCTGAACGTCACCACGCTGCTCGGCAAGATCCTCCGCATCGACCCCACCCCCACGGCGTCGACCTCGTACACGATCCCGGCCGACAACCCCTTCGTCGGCGTGGCCGGCGCCCGGCCCGAGATCTGGTCCGTTGGCGTGCGCAACCCGTGGCGGATGAGCTTCGACAGCGTCACCGAGGACCTCTGGTTCGGCGACGTCGGCCAGGGCG
>JBBDMO010000090.1:0-6426 GCA_040878255.1 Ilumatobacteraceae bacterium | reverse complement strand
TGGCCGGGGGCCGCGACATCTTCCTTCCCTGGACCGACGTCGAGGAGATCGATGGCGCCTGGGCCGACGAGGGTGGCGGTCGTGGCTTCAACTGGGGCTGGAGCGCCTTCGAGGGCACCGCCCGCTTCAACGAGGACCAATCGGCCGATGGCGCCACGCCGCCGATCTACGAGTACCAGCACGGCGACGCCGGGTGCTCCGTCAGCGGTGGCGCCGTGTACCGCGGCGCAAGCATCCCTGCGCTCACCGGCTGGTACGTGTTCGGCGACTACTGCAGCGGCATCATCACCGGCCTGCGCACCGCCGAGCAAGCGCTCGATTCGGTGCTGGTACTCGGTGCCCTACCCGCGCTGGCAACGGTGCGGTCGGCGCCCGACGGCGAGCTCGTGGCGGTGTCGATCGACGGCACCGTCGCCCGCATCGTCGCCGGCTGATCGACGCGACCGTGGCTCACACTGCCGCGAACCGCACCTGACGCCGCTCGGGCGATGCCTCGACCAGTCGGACGCGCAGATGATGACCCGGCTCGAGCCCGTCGGTGGCCAACCGTGCCACCACGGCGAGATCGGTGAGCTGGATGCGTGCGCCGCGCTCGTCAACGTCGGCCACGACGGCATCGAACACCTGACCCACACTCCCTTCGAGCACAACAGCCTCGACCAGGTCGATCACGAGCCGCTCGATGCGCCCGGCGCGCGCGTCGGCGCGCTCCATCACCGCCGGCAACGCCTGGAACGCCTGCTCAGCAAAGGCCGGCACTTCGAACCCGGCCGAGATGGCCAGAGCTGCTGCAGCAACGTACCGATCGGCGAGGCGGCGGAGTGGTGCCGTGGCGTGGGCGTAGGTACCGGCCACCGCTGCGTGCCATGGGACGGCACCCTCGGCGAAGGGCACGTAGCCAGCTCCGCCACCAGCGCGACGGATGGCCATGACGACAGCGGCGTGCACCGGCTTCGTCGGGTCGAGGCTCCGTTCGAACACGGTGAGGCTCTGACCGACTGGCCACGGCACACCGAGCCGCTCGACCGTCGTGCGCAGCCGCTGCAGCTCATGAGCGTCGGGTTCGTCCATCACCCTGAACAGGCCGGTGTGCGCTGCGAACAGCGCCCGGCCGACGGCGAGGTTGGCGGCCAGCGACATCGCCGCGTTGACGTCCTCGGACGGCATCCGCGGCCGGTACTCGAGCCGGTAGGCGCCGGTTCCGTCGCGATGCACCTCCTGTTCGGGCGCCTCGACCCGCGTCGCTCCGCGCGCCTCGTCGGCCGTCACCATCCGCGCCGCGAACTCGGCGAGCTCGGGTGGCAGCACACCATCCCCGATCGTCTCGTAGGCGAGCTTGGCCCTGCTGCGCACCAGCGCGCGTTCGACGCTGTCGAGCACGGGCTCGCCTGAGCCCGCCAACCGAACCGTGAACACGACAGCGGGCCGTGGCCCATCCGGCAGCAGGCTGGCCGCTCGCTCGGAGAGCACGGGTGGGTGCAGGGGTGCTTTGCCATCAGGGAGGTAGATCGTGAGCCCGCGCCGCCACGACTCGGCGTCGACGGGATCGCCCGGCTGCACGAACCAGCCGACATCAGCAATCGCATACCGCAGCACGATGTCGTCGCCGTCGCGTTCCAGGTGGAAGGCCTGGTCGAGGTCGGTCGCCGTGGCAGGGTCGAGCGTGGCGAACTCGAGGTCGGTGCGGTCGACGTGCACGGCACCCGGCACCCGCCGGCTTGCCTCGTCGGCAGCAGCGAGCACCTCGGGCGCGAAGCTCGAGGGCACCTCCATCTCCTCGCGGATCCGTTGCAGGCGTTCGGTGATCTCGGCCGAACCGGCGGGGCCGATACGCACTAGCGACCCTCGAAGTGCGGCAGCCGCTTTTCGAGGAACGCCCGCACGCCCTCGCGGTGATCGGCGGTCGTGAACAGCTCGCCGAGGGTGGCGCTCACCCATGCACCGAGCTCGATCCAGTCCGGGTCGACCGCCCGGCGCAGACCTCGCTTCAGCCCTTGCACGGCGAGCGGGGGGTTTGCAGCGATGCGCGCTGCGATCGACCGGGCCGTGGGCATGAGTTCGTCGTGTGGCACCACGCGGCTGACGAGCCGCAGCTCGAGCGCTGCGGCGGCATCGATCACCTCGCCGGTGAACAGCAGTTCGGCAGCACGTTCGCGACCCACCAGTTGGACCAGACGTCCGAGGCCGGCCACGTCGCTGACGAGGCCGCGCAGCACGAACAGCTCGCCGAACTTGGCACGCTCGCTCGCCACCCGAATGTCGGCCATGAGCGCAAGCTCCATCCCCCAACCCACCGCAGCACCGTTGACCGCAGCGATGACCGGCACGTCGGTGTGGAGCAGTGCATCGGCGGCTGGCGTGAGCCGCGGCGAGCGGTCCGACTGCGCCAGCGGCGCTGCGCCGTCGGCGCCACCACCCATCACCTGGCGGACGTCGTCACCGCTGCAGAACGCCGGATCGGCGCCCGTCACCACGATGCACCTCGCGCCGGTCGCCGGTGCCGAACGCACCATCCGTTCGAGCTCGGCGTACATGCCCCAGGTGAGTGCGTTGCGCGCCTCGGGCCGGTTCAGCGTGATGACGCCGACGTGATCGTCGCCGAGCTCCCAGGTGATGTCGCTCACGGGCCGACCTTATGGCCCCCGAGCGGATGGTCTAGCGGCGGGCGCCCATGAACATGCTCTTCAACGCGTCGTAGTGCTCGATGCAGTGACCGGCACCCAGCACGACGGCCTCGAGAGGCACGTTCGACATCTTCACCGGCACCTGCGTCTCGCGCTCGATGCGCTGGGCCAGACCCTTCAGCAGCCCGCCACCGCCGACCAGGTACATGCCGCGCCCGAGGAAGTCCTGGGCGAGCTCGGGCGGCGCCTTCGCGAGGCAGCGAACCACCGACGCCACGATGCTGCTGACGACATCGTCGATCGCGAACCGGATCTCTTCCGGGGTGAGGATGACCGTCTTCGGCAGGCCGGTCATGAGGTCGCGCCCACGGACCTCGGCCTGGTTCTCGTCGTCGGCCGGCTCGGCTGAACCGATCGCAACCTTCACCTCTTCGGCCGTGCGCTCGCCGACGGCGATGCCGTGCTCGCGCCGGACGTAGCTCTGGATGGCGGCGTCGATGTCGAAGCTGCCGACGCGCACGGCCTCGAGCGCCACGATGCCGCCGAGGCTGATGACAGCGGTCTCGCTGGTGCCGCCGCCGATGTCGATGACCATGTTGCCGACCGGCTCGTCGATCGGGAGGTCGGCCCCGATGGCCGCAGCCATCGGCTGTTCGATGAGCTGTGCGTCAGCGGCGCCGGCACGACGGGCGGCATCGGTGACAGCGCGGCGCTCGACCTCGGTGATGGCCGATGGCACACAGATGACGACCTTGGGGCGGGTGAACCGGCTGACGCCGACACGCTGCAGCAGCAGGCGGATCATGCGCTCGGTGATCTCGAAGTCGGTGATCGCGCCGCCGCGGAGCGGGCGCACGGCGACGATGTAGCCGGGTGTGCGGCCGATCATCTGCCACGCCTCGCGACCGGTGGCGAGCACCTCGCCGGTCTGACGGTTGAGCGCGATGACGGAGGGCTCGTTCAACACGATGCCCTTGCCCTTCATGTACACGAGGGTGTTGGCGGTGCCGAGATCAATGGCGAGGTCACGTGCCATCAGTTGCGCCCTTCATCATGTCTGCGGGCCCGGTCGTGCACCTCTCGGCGCGCCTCGGGCGAGAGTGCGTCGATGTGCCGCCGGAAGTTCTGCATGCCCTCATCCTGACGCGGTCGACGTCGCATGCCGATGATGATGACGAGTCCGACGACGAGAGCGACGACGACGACGATGGTGACGAGCACTCAGATGCTCCCGATCGTCGGCACCGTCGACGGATCGACCAGATCATGTGCTCGAGTGCCCCAGTCGGACAGCATGCCCTCGGCATCGCTCCACGTCTCGTGCTTCCAGATCGGAGCGCTGGCCTTCAGCGCATCGATGGCGTACCGAGCGGCCTCGAAGGCCTCGGGGCGGTGCGGCGAACTGACCGCGACGACGACCGAGCTGTCGCACAACTCGAGGCGGCCCGTGCGGTGGAGGACGGCGATGCGGCCGGTGTGCGGCCAGCGGACGCGCACCTCGTCGGCGATCTTCGCGAACGCGACGACAGCCTGCTCGTCATAGGCCTCGTACACGAGGTGCTGCACCTGGGTGCGCATGACCCCGTCGTCGTCGACCGCGTGATCGCGAACGGTGCCGCTGAACAGCACGACGGCACCGCACGAGGGCAGCACGCACCAGTCGTAGGCGGCGGCAACGGGCAGCTCGGCATCGGTGAGCCCGAGCCAGGTGTCTTGCTCGTCGGGCGCTTGCACAGTGTGCAGACTAGCCCGCGCGTCCCCCGACCCCCCGGGGCCACATGCCGCCATCGCCCGGTGATGAGCCGTCCGGGCCATGGCGACCGCGCGATGCCCCCCGGCCCTGCCTCGTCACTACGCTGCCCACCCGTGGAGCGGAGCGGTCACGACGATGGATGGGGTGAGCCCTGGGACGGCGGCGATGACGACCTGTCCGCGTCCGCGTACCCGCCGGCTCCGCTTCCGGCGCACGAGCGACCGTGGCGGCACCCGTCCGAGATCGGTCAGTCCAACTGGCAGAACACCGAGCCGCCGGTGGCGATCGGTCGGGGCCTGCTCGTCACCACGGGGGCCGTCGGTTGCATCCTCGGCATCGCAGTGCTGCTACTGCTCGTCCCGATCGGCGGCGGTCTGGCCCCGACTGCGTCGCCCTCGGCGACCTCGTCGTTCGCGGTCGAGACCACCGAGATCCCCGATTCGACCCCCCGCACCGCTCTGCTCGGCACCACCGTCTCCAGCACCACCGGCTCGAGCACCACCGTCGGAGCGGCGCTGCTCCCGGGCGAGCAGGTGCCCAGCACCGTGCTCGTCAGAGCCGACAGCGTGTCCACGACCGGAGGGACTGTCACCGTCATGGCCATCGCCGTCTCCGTGACCGATCAGCCGTTCATGATCACCACGGCCCATGCGGTCCTCGCGTCCCGTGGCGTCAGCATCATCGGCCCGGGCGAATCGGCCAGCGGCACCGTGGTGTCGGTGGGTCGCGAGCTGGCGTTCATCGAACCCGGCTGGGCGATCGAGGTGGCCAGCTTCTCGGCCGTTGCCACTGCCGAACCCGGCGACATGGTCACCGTGCTCACCGACACCCCGACCGAGGCGGTGTACGCGCCCGATGGTGGCGTGCCCGAACTCGACGCGTCGTCCGTTCTCGAGGGCACCCCCGTGGTCGATGCCGACGGTGCGTTGGTGGCACTGTGCACCCTCATCGTCGACGGCGACGGCGCCTACGTCGACATGGTGCCGATCACGTTCCCCGACGTGGCCACCACCACCACCGAGACCAGCGACCCCACCAGCGACACCGTGCCGGCGACGTCGACGGCCTCGCCATCGACGACGACGACGACTGTCACCGCCACCACCGCCGCCGCAACCATCACCACCGGCGGCGGCACGGTGCCGACCGCCCCCGCGACACCCGTCATGGTCGCATGGGCGGGACTCCGCTTCGACGGTGCCCCCACCTCCGCTCTGCTCACCGTCACGGGCGTTGCGCCGATGAGTCCCGCGGCCACGGCCGGCATCGTTGCCGGCGATCGGATCACCGCCGTCGGAGGCAGATCGGTCGATACCGTCGATGCACTCCTCGCTGAGATCCGGCGTCATGCGCCGGGTGATGTGGTCCTGCTCGCAGTGCTGTCGCGACCGGCCGTCACCGCGGCGGCGAACCCGACCGCGGTCGAACACACGGTCAGCGTGACGCTCGGCGCCGTCGCACCCATCGGATGACGGCCACCACACCGGCCACCACCCCGAGCGCTGCGGCCACCATGCCGCCGAGCGCGAGCTCCTGACGGCGTTTCGGGGTCACCATCGTCCACCACTTGGCATCGGTGCCTTCGACGTACGCCTGCTCGTTGGTCACGGTGGGTCGCCACCCCTGCAGCTTGAGCCGATCGTTTGCCACCAGCCACGGCGACCGGGTGTAGCTGCGCAGCCCGGGCGGGATGGGGCCCCGCTGGAACCGCCACCGCAGCTGATCGACCACCTCGGCCAGTCGGTCGGGCAGCTGCACCCGTGGCGTCGCACCCGCCAGTGCGCGCACCTGGGCGGCGGGGATGAAGCCGTCCGGCGCAACGTTGAAGACCCCGTCGAGGCGACGCTCGACCGCCAGCGCAACGGCTGTGGCGAGGTCGTCGAGGTGGACGAACTGCGCGGGTGGATCGTCGACCGCGAAGCGCTGGCCCATGCCGAACGCCAGTGCGCGCGCGATGCCGCTGGTGCCGTTCGCGGCCATGGCGACTGCCGGACGCAGCACGGTGACAGTGCGGCCCGGCTCCGCCCGCCGCCAGTCGTCGGCCATCTG
>JBBDMO010000089.1:10799-18853 GCA_040878255.1 Ilumatobacteraceae bacterium | reverse complement strand
TCACCCCGCCGTGACGTGCGTCCGGACGACCGTTCAGCCCTGGCGGTTCGAGCGGAGCTCGTCGCGGATGTCGGTGAGCAGATCGTTGGTGGACGGACCGTCCTGCGCAAGACCGCGGCCCGTCGACTTGCGGTACATCTTGATGATGACGAACACGACGAGCGCGGTGGCGACGAACGTGACGATCGAGTTCAAGAAGGCGCCGTAGTTGATGGTGCGCCACTGGAGATCGCTGAAGGTCTTGCAGACCTGCTTCTTCGTCTCCGGGTCGGTGGCGCACTTGTCGCCGAGGAACAGCCCGAGGATGCCGTTGAAGATGTTGTCGATGAACGACCCGATGAGATCCTTGATGAGCGCCGCCATGATGAAGGCGACCGCGAACGACATGAGGTCGCCCGAGACGATGAAGTCCTTGAACTCCTGGTATAGCCCGGGGCTCTTGGTGTTGGGCGTGAGAGGATCTGACATGGCTGGTGGTGCTCCTTGTGCATCGATGTGGCTTCCATGTTCCCAAATCGGAGGTCGGCATTGGCGGATCGGCCGACACGGTTCCGAAGGAGTGTCGGTTTCGCTCGGCGGCTGATGTCGCTCAGGCGAGCGCCTGTGGCAGCATCGACGCCGTGATGGCGACACGGCGGGCAGCGGCACGGGTGACGTGGATCGTGGCCCTTGCGCTCATTGTCGGCTGCACGCGAACCGAAGCCGAACCGCTCCCGTCGCTCACCCCGCTCGTCCCGGCAGATGAACTGCCGACTGCCACCGCGGTGACCACGACGTCGATCGTGCGCAGCAGTCCGCCTGACGACCCGATCCTGGACGCGATGCCGGACGTTCCGTGCGGCTTCGCCGACCTCGCCGCGGCCACCGCCGATGGCTCGCTCACCGAGATCACGTTCGTGGTGGGCGATCGACTGTTCGGTTCGTCCCCCGACGGCACTGCAGTGCGCTGCCTCGCCGAGCTGAGCCGCGACCAGCGCGGCGCGGTCTCGTGGTCACCCCCCGGTGACCGTGTCCTCCTCGCCGGCGGCACGGTGCTCGACGCTGCCGGGGCCCGTCGGAGCGGTTTCGAGGTCGGGTCGACGCGGGTGCGGTGGGAGGCCGACGGCAACGGCCTCGTGTCACCGAACAGTTCGGGCTCGTCCGTGGTGCGGCGTTCGAGCACTGCGGCCGACGATCGCACCACCATCGCGTTCCTTTCTCGCACCTGGGCGCTGGCCGCCCACCCGGCAGGGGCCGGGGTGGTGGTGGCGGCCGGCGTGGCCGACGACGGTCGGCGTGGTCTGGCCGCTCGGGTGGCCGCCGACCGACCGCCCGTGCCACTCCTCACCCTGCTGAACCCCGACGAACAGATCACGGAACTGGCCATCGACGACGCCGGCGACGTCGTGTACTTCATCACCGACAACGGCGTGCAGTTCCGGGTACACCGACTTGCACTGGCCATGCTGACGACCAGCGAGCTCGACGTCGAGCAGGCCCCCATCGCCCAGCTCGTCGTCGGCCCGGCGTGGCGCACCGTTGCCTGGCGAGTGGGGCTCTGCAACGACGACACCGAGACGGTCGTGCGCGACGACCGCAGCGGGAACGTGATGCAGGTGGGTGATGACACACCGCTCGAGGGGCTGTCGCTCTCGCCGGTGGGGTGGCTCGACGCGGCGCGGCTGGTGGTTGCCTCGCGCACGCTCGGGTGCGACGGGCCAGCCGACGTGTGGATCTGGAACCTGCTCGACGGCTCGGCGACCCTGCTCGTGAAGACCGTCGAGATGCCGGCCACCAGGACGGTTCCCCAACCCTCCGGTCCGTTGGCGATCGATCCCGCAGCGGTGGCGCCGGGGCTCTGATCAGCTCGAGCGGTGCACGGCTTCGGCTGCGGCCTCCTCCAGCGCCGCGGCATGCTCGCGTTCGAGCTGCTCGAAGGTATCGATCCGGCGCAGCTGCGGGAAGGCGACCGCCCAGACGCCCACCACCACCAGCGTGCCGACGCCGCCGCCGAGGACTGCGATCGGCGTCCCGAAGGCCTGCGCCACCACCCCGCTCTCGAACGCGCCCAACTCGTTCGAGGCGCCGATGAACACGTTCTCGACGGCAAGGACGCGGCCCCGCTTCTCGTCGGGCGTGACGAGTGGGACCAGCGAGCCGCGCACGAACACGCTGACCATGTCGGCGCCCGCCAACACGACGAGCGCCACGAACGCAACGGCGTAGCTGTGCGTCAGGCCGAGCACGATGGTGGCGACGCCGAACACCCCGACGGCGATGAACAACGCCCGACCGACGTGACGATGCACCGGCCGAACGGCGATGAGCACCGCCATCGCGGCCGCACCGATGCCGGGGGCTGCGCGAAGCCAGCCGTACGCGATGTCACCCACCCCCAGGCGGTCCTCGGCGATCGCCGGTAGCAGTGCCACTGCGCCACCGAAGAGCACGGCAAAGAGGTCGAGCGAGACCGCTGCCAGCAGGATCGGGGTGCGCCGGATGAACCGCAGCCCCTCGAGCGCCGAGTGCAGGGTCGCGCGCTCGTCAGGGTCGGGGGGCTCGGGTTGGCGCACGAAACGCAGCGTGAGCAGACCCAGCCACCCGATGAGGAGAAGCAGCGACGATCCGGCGAACGCGACCCACGGTTCGATCGCGTAGAGGAAGCCGGACGCCGCCGGACCGACGATGATGGCAGCCGTCCAGGTGGCCGAGAAGAGGGCGATCACCCGCGGCAGACCTCCCTCGGGGGCGACCATGGGTGGCATCGACCTGATCGCCGGCGCCTGGAACGCACGAGCGATCCCGTACAGGAACGCGATGCCGAACAGCGGGTACACCCCGCTCGGGTCGGTGGTCGCGTACAACATCAGCCCGAGCGAGCACAGCAGCTCACCGCCCACTGCGAACAGCGCCACGTTCTTGCGGTTGTAGCGGTCGGCGACACTGCCCGTCACCAGCACCAGCAGCGCGGCGGGCAGGAACTCGGCGAGGCCGATGAGGCCGAGGTCGACTTCGCGACCGGTGAGGTCGTATGCCTGCTTGAACAGCGCAGCCGCCTGCAGGGAAACGCCTGCGTACAGCGCGAAGTTGCAGATGACGAGGCGGCGGACCGGACCGAAGCGCCAGACGTCGCCGAGCGACAACTCGGTCGCGATGTCTGTTGTGTCGCTCACGGGAGATCGACCATAGCGGTGGGTGCTAGAACCACCCGAATGACATCCCTTGCCGATGAATCACGCTGGCTCGACGCGACCGGCCAGGCCGCCCTCGTCCGCTCTGGCGAGGTCTCGCCGCCCGAGCTGCTCGAGGCAGCGATCGAACGGATCGAACGGATCGACCCCTCGCTGAACGCGGTCAACATCCGCTGGTTCGACCATGCGCGCGAGGTCGCCGCCAGCACACTGCCCGACGGTCCGTTCCGCGGCGTGCCATTCCTGCTGAAGGACCTGTGGGCCACCTATGCGGGTCAACCGATCAGCAACGGCAACAGGGCCCTCAAGGCAGCGGGGGGCGTGTCGGCCGCCGACACCACCCTCGTGTCGCGGTTCCGTGCCGCCGGCCTCGTCATCGCCGGGCGCACCACCAGCCCCGAGTTCGGGGCCCTGCCCACGACCGAGCCCGAGGCGTGGGGCCGCACGGCGAACCCGTGGGACACCGGCCGCTCCCCCGGCGGTTCCAGCGGCGGTTCCGCAGCCGCGGTGGCTGCCGGCATGGTGCCGTTCGCCCATGCGAGCGACGGCGGCGGATCCATCCGCATCCCCGCGTCGTGCTGCGGCCTCGTCGGCCTGAAGCCATCGCAGGGTCGAATCACGCTCGGGCCGCTGCGCGACGAGAGCAACCTCGGTGTCGAGCTCTGCGTCAGCCGATCGCTGCGCGACACCGCCGCCCTGCTCGACGCGGTGCACGGCCCCGGTGTAGGTGACACGGTGATCGCACCGCGCCCTGATCGCCCCTACCTCGACGAGCTCGGTGCGCATCCGGGCCGCCTCCGCATCGGCCTGCTCGACCATCATCCCCAGGGCGGCGCCGTGCACCCCGAGTGCGCTGCCGCTGCGCGCAACACCGCAGCGTTGCTCGAATCGTTGGGGCACCACGTCGAGCACGCGTTCCCGGCACCGCTCGCCGACCCCGAATTCGGCCGACGCTTCGGTGCGCTGTGGAGCACCAACATGGCGATGGCGATCGAACGCATCGGCGCGCAACTCGGGCGCGAGATCACCATCGACGACGTCGAGTTGGTCGACTGGGCGCAGGCGCAGTTCGCCCGCAACGTCAGCGGCGTCGACTACGCGCAGGCGCTTGCCGCGACGGTCGCCTTCCGACGGGCCGTGCAGCAGTGGTGGGTGGGCACCGACGGCGAGCCGGCCTTCGATCTCCTCGTGACGCCCACGGCCGCCGAGCCCCCGCCGCCGCTCGGTACGTTCGACAACGACCCGTCGGCACCGATGGCACCGATGGCACGCGCTGCGGCCTTCGTGCCGTTCACCCCGGCCTTCAACGCAAGCGGTCAGCCTGCGATCAGCCTGCCGATGCACTGGACGCCCGATGGCCTGCCGGTGGGCGTCCAGCTCGTGGCCGCGTACGGTCGCGAGGACGTGCTGTTCCGAGTGGCATCGCAGCTCGAGCAGGCCCAGCCCTGGGCCGATCGGCACCCCTCGATCTGAGCTCGCTCAGCGAGCGGTCCAGCCGCCGTCGACGATCAGGCTCTGGCCGGTCATGAACGAGCTGGCCGGCGAGGCGAGCAGCAGCAGCGCGCCGTCGAGCTCGTGATCGTGGCCCATGCGCGGGATCGGTGACATCTGCGCGATGAACCGCTGGCTCCCCTCGTCGGTGTCCATGCCCTCGGTCATCTCGCTCGGGAACCAGCCGGGGCACAGCGCGTTCACGCGGACACCCTTGCGGGCCCACTGCAGCGCGAGTTCGCGGGTGAGGTTCACCACGGCACCCTTCGACGCGCAGTAGTGCGCCTGCTTGATGGGGGTGGAACCGACATGGCCGAGCATCGAGGCGATGTTGACGATGCTGCCGTCACCCGAGGCGATCATCGACGGCGAGCACAACTTCGAGAGGTGCCACAGGGCGGTGACGTTCAGCTCCATCGCCTGCCGGAACGTCTCGAGCTCTTCGTCCTCGACCGCGACCTTGTGGCCGATGCCGGCGTTGTTGACGAGGATGTCGACGCGGCCGTGCGCGGCCACGGTGTCGGCGACCACCCGCTCGCGGTGGTCGGCGATCGTGAGGTCTGCCGCCACGGCCATCGAACCAGGCATCTGGGCGACGAGATCGGCCAGCCGATCGGCGCGGCGGGCGACCACCACGACCGTCGCTCCGGCGGCGTGCAGGACCCGCGAGAACCGGTGGCCGAGACCCGACGACGCCCCCGTGACGATTGCAACCTTGCCGTCGAGCCGGAACAGGTCGAGCGGTGCGAGGACGGACGGATCGGGCGCTGACATGAACGCCGAGAGTACCGACGGTGGTCGACGTGTGCCGATTCGGTGACAAATGCTCCAGTTCCGCGACTTCCTGCCGATGCAAGGGAACCAGGGCGGCATCCTGGGCATCAGACGGGGGTGACGATGTACGACGACGAGATCAACACACACGAGACGATCGACTGGGCGGGAACCTGCCGCCTCGCGCTGGTCGTCAGCATCCTCGCCGCAGCCTCGGCGCTCCTCCTGTCCCGCCTCGTCGGCGAGACCGCACTGGTCGTCTCGGTCATCGTGGCCGGCACGATGGTGAGCTGGTTCCAGCTCGAGCATCGCCCCGCCGTCGGCCGCGCAGCACGACGCGACTGACCCATCGGGGTGTGTGCCACGATGCGGGCATGACCACTCCGACCGCCCCGGCCCCGCTCGTGGTGCTCGTGCACGGCGCCTGGCACGGTGCGTGGTGCTGGGCAGCCCTGCAGGCACGGCTCGACGATGCCGGCATCGCCTCGCTCGCCATCGACCTCCCGGGTCACGGCACATCGACCGCACCGCTCGGCGACATGTACGGCGACGCCCAGCACGTCGCCGACGTGATCGACACCGTCGGCCGCCCGGTCGTGCTGGTGGGCCACAGCTACGGCGGTGCGGTCATCACCGAGGCCGCCCTGCGGACCCCGCACGTGCACCACCTCGTCTACCTCACGGCGTTTGCGCTCGACCAGGACGAGACGATCATGGGTGCGATCGGCAGCTTCCCGGTCTCGCCGACGTTGCTCGGCAAGGCGATGGTGATGCGCGACGACGGCACGAGCGTGCTCGATCACACGACCGCCGTGCCAGCGCTGTACGGCTGCTGCACGCCCGCCCAGGCCGCAGCCGCGACCCAGCGGCTCTCGCCGCAGCCGATGGTGACATTCCTGCAAGCGCCGAACGGTTCGCCCCGCGACTCGATTCCGTCGACGTACGTCGTGTGCTCGAACGACGAGGCGATCGCCCCGGCGCACCAGGAGATCATGGCCACGCGGTGCACGGCGACGATCACGCTCGACACCGATCACTCACCGTTCGTCTCGATGCCGGCCGATGTCGCCCGCATCCTCGCCGACGTGGTGGCCGGGGCATGAAGGTCCGCATCGGGTACGGCTTCGGGGTGCGGAGCCGGTTGAACGACGACGGCTTCGCCACGGTGGTCGACACGCTCGAACGGCTGCGGTTCGACAGCCTCTGGCTCAGCGAGCGCATCGGTGGCGAGTCGCCCGATCCACTCGTGGCGATGTCCTTCGCCGCCGGACGCACCACGAAGCTGAAGTTCGGCATGAGCGTCATGGTGCTGCCCGGTCGCAACCCGGTGGTGTTGGCCAAGGAGCTCGCCACCCTCGACCGACTGTCGAACGGTCGGCTGCTGCCTGCGTTCGGGCTCGGCGTGGCCGACCCACACGAGCAGCAGGCGTTCGGCGTGGCACGCGACGAGCGTGCGGCCTGGTTCGACGAGAGCATGACGGTGCTGCGCAACTGCTGGACGGGCGAGCCGTTCACGCACCACGGCGCCCGCTTCCACTACGACGACCTGCGCGTGCTGCCGGCACCGCGGCAGTCGCACCTCGACGTGTGGCTCGGCGGGATCGCCCCGTCCGAGCTGCGGCGCGTCGGCCGCCTGGCAGACGGCTGGCTGCCGAGCTTCGTCACACCCGACGACGCGGCGCGTGGTCGCGAGGTCATCGAAGGACAGCTCGCCGCCAACGGCCGCACCATCGACGACGACCACTACGGCGTGCTGGTGCCGTACGCGATGGGTGCCGTGCCGCCGGCCGTGATGGCCGGTCTCGCGAAGCGTCGACAAGACCTCGACGACCCGTCCGCGCTCGTGCCGGTCGGGTGGGACGCGCTGATGGCGACCCTCGACCAGTTCGTCCGCATCGGGACGACGAAGTTCGTGATCCTGCCGATCGTCGAGCCGGCCTCACCCGACGAATGGGTCGCCCACCTCGAAGAGGCCGCCCCGATCGTGCTCGCCGCGCAGACCTGAGCGACCCGGAGGGCCGCCACTCTCGTTGCGCACAACCGCACGTTGCGCAACCACGCGCAACGAGAGCGGGATGGGGAGGGTGTCAGACGAGCAGGGCGGCGAGCGCGTCGAGGTACGGCGACGGGTCGACACCCAGGCCCTCGCCGTAGAGCTTCACCTTCGGCTCGGTGCCGCTGGGGCGCACCTGCAGGCGCAGGTCGCCGTCGACGCGGAGGCGCAGCAGCGTGGCCTCGTCGAACCACTCGACCGACCGTACGGTGCGGCCACCGACCTCAGCTGGCGGCTGCTCGCGCATGCGGATCACTGCGGCCTGACCCACCGCTGGATCGAGGCGCACCGATCGCTCGGCAACGACGTGGCGGCCGTACTGCGTTGCGATCGCGTCGAGGCGGTCGGCGATGGTGACGCCCTCGGCCTCGGCCAGCGCGGCCACCTCAGCCAGCAGTACCGCCGCCGAGATGCCGTCCTTGTCGAGCGGGCGGCCGCACACCAGATAGCCGAGCGCCTGCTCGTAACCGAAGACGAAACGCAGGTCCGGCCGCTCGAGAATCGTGTGACCGATCCACTTGAAGCCGGTGAACGTCTCGGCGCTGTGCACGCCGTGGTGGGGGGGG
>JBBDMO010000089.1:0-10789 GCA_040878255.1 Ilumatobacteraceae bacterium | reverse complement strand
GCGACGACGACACGAGCGTGGTCACGACGAGTCGGTCGTCGCCGGACGTGTGGCGCAAGACGTGGTCAGCGAGCAGCCACCCGATCTCGTCACCACCGAGGCGTCGCCACGGACCGGTGGGGTCGGCACCCGCAGGGATCGCCGCGCCGAGCCGGTCGGCGTCGGGGTCGTTGGCCAGCGCGAGCGACGCGCCGGACGCAGCAGCCACCGCCATCAGCAGGTCCATCGCACCAGGCTCTTCGGGGTTCGGGAAGCTGACCGTGGGGAAGGTGCCGTCGGGTTGCTGCTGCTCGGCCACGACATGTGGCGGCTCGAGGCCGGCGCGATCGAAGGCCGCCACCAGGGTGGCGCCACCGACCCCGTGCATCGCGGTGTACGCGATGCTCGGGCCGCGGAGCTCGGGCCGGAACCGCACGGCCGGCACGGCATCGAGATAGGCGTCGACGAGGGTGTGGTCGAGGAACTCGATCAGCGGGTCATCGGCCGCCGACAGGACCACCGCGCACGGGTCGGCCGCATCGATGCACGCCGCGATCTGCTCGTCGGCCGGCGGCACGATCTGTGCACCGGTGTGCAGGTAGACCTTGTACCCGTTGTCGGCCGGCGGATTGTGGCTGGCGGTCACCATGACTCCGGCAGCCGCACCGGTGCCGGTGATGTTCCACGCCAGCACCGGTGTGGGCACGACGTGATCGAACAGCAGCGCCCGTACGCCCTTGGCCGCGCACACCCGCGCGGTGTCGAGCGCGAACGCATCGCTCTTGCGGCGGGCGTCGTAACCGATGATGACGCCGCGGTGCGCAGCATCGGGCATCGTGGCCAACAGGTGATCGACCAGACCGGCCGCCGCCTGTCGGACCACCAGACGGTTCATCCGCTGCGGGCCGGCACCGATCGCGCCGCGCAGGCCCGCGGTGCCGAACTGGAGCCGCCCGCTGAAACGACGCGCCAACTCGGCGTCGCCGCCGCCGGCCAGCAGCGCCTGCAACTCGTCGCGCATGTCGGCGTCCGGCTCGGCCTCGAACCAACGGGTAGCAGTGAGGCGATGGTCGGTCACGATGGCTCCTCCGGAACGGGTCCCGAGCGAGCGCTCAGGGCAGCAGGGTCTTGAGCTCGACGAGGGGTCGTGGCCCGACGTGCGAGATGACTTCGGCGGCGGCGATCGCCCCGAGGCGGGCGCAGTCGGCGAGGGACATGGACTGGGTGTACCCGAAGAGGAAGCCCGCCGCGAACAGGTCGCCGGCGCCGGTGGTGTCGAGCACCTGCTCGACCGACTCGGCCGGCGCACTCATCACACCGTCGGGCGTGACGACAAGACAACCGTGAGCACCCACGGTGATGACCGCGAGTTGGCAGTGGCGCTGCACCGCTGCGACCGCCGCGTCGAGGCCATCGACCTCGTACAGCGCGACGAGCTCGTGCTCGTTGCCGAACAGGATGTCGACCTCGTCGGCGACGAGGGCAAGGAAGTCGGCCCGGTGCCGGTCGACGCAGAACGAGTCGCTGAGTGTGAGCGAGACCAGTCGGCCGTGCGCGTGCGCGACCTGTGCGGCGTGGCGGAACGCAGCCTTCGCCTCGTCACGATCGAAGAGGTAGCCCTCCATGTAGAGCACGGCGCCGGCAGCGACCGTCTCGTCGCTGATGTCGTCGACGGCGAGCAGCGACGAGACACCGAGGTAGGTGTTCATCGTGCGCTCGGCATCGGGCGTGACGACGATGATGCATCGACCGGTGGGTGTCTCCGGGTCGAGCCGACCGGGCCGGAACTGCACGCCCACGGCGCGAAGGTCGTGGCCGAAGACCTCGCCGAGGTCGTCGGCGCTGACCTTGCCGATGTACGCGGCACGCCCGCCGAGGCTGGCGACGCCCGTCATCGTGTTGGCGGCCGACCCACCGCTCATCTCGACCGCACCCCCGAGCGCCCGGTACAGGTGCAGCGCACGGTCGGTGTCGACCAGCGTCATCGAACCCTTGACCAGGTCGTGACGGTCGATGAATTCGTCCGCGGCGTGGGAGATGACGTCGACGAGCGCATTGCCGATACCGACCACGTCGTACCGCACGGCAACGGAGCTCATCGGTTCGTCTGGCACGGCGGGGAACGCTATCCGCTTCGGGTCTGGCCCGCTGGGTCACTGGGTAGCCTCGCAGCCGTGAACGAGAACGCGTACCGACTGTCCCGCGCCGTCCTGCCCGTGCGCTACGAGCTGGTGCTCGAGCCCGATCTGGCCGATGCGAGCTTCGCCGGCACAGTGCGCATCGACGCAGTAGCGCACGACACCGTCGACCACATCGAGCTGAACGCTGACGAGCTCGACATCACCGCAGTCAGGGTCGACGGCACCGCAGTCGCGTACTCGCTCGATGCGTCCTCCGAGCGGTTGCGCATCTCGGCGAGCGTCGAGCCGGGCGACGTGCGCCTCGAGATCGAGTTCACCGGCACGCTGAACGACAAGCTGCGCGGCTTCTACCGCAGCACCTTCACCGACGAGTCGGGTGCCGAGCAGGTCATCGCCGCCACGCAGATGCAGACCACCGACTGCCGTCGGGCCTTCCCGTGCTGGGACGAACCCGACTTCAAGGCCGTCTACGACGTCACCCTCGTGATCGAGCCCCATCTCCTCGCGCTGTCGAACGGTGCCGAGGTCGAGCGCACCATCGGCGCCGCCGGCAAGCACGTGGTCCGCTTCGCCACCACGATGCCGATGAGCACCTACCTCGTGGCCTTCGTCGTCGGTCCGCTCGAGGCCACCGACCCAGTCATGGTGCCCAAGCTCGGGGGCGGTGAGATCCCGCTGCGTCTGGTGCACGTCCCCGGCAAGAGCCACCTCACCTCGTTCGGGCTCGACGTCGGGGCGTTCGCGATCGACTGGTTCCAGACGTACTACGGCATTGCCTACCCCACCGACAAGTGCGACATGGTGGCCCTGCCCGACTTCGCCGCCGGGGCGATGGAGAACCTCGGGCTCATCACGTACCGCGAGAACCTGCTGCTGTGTGACACCGCCACGAGCACCCAGGCCGAGCAGCAGAACGTCGCCGACGTCATCACCCACGAGCTCGCGCACATGTGGTTCGGCGACCTCGTCACCATGCGCTGGTGGAACGGCATCTGGCTGAACGAGGCGTTCGCGACGTTCATGGAGATCCTGTGCTGCGATGCGTTCCGCCCCGACTGGAAGCGGTGGACCACCTTCAGTCTCGAGCGCAGCGTCGCGTTCGACACCGACGCGCTCGTCACCACCCGGCCGGTCGAGTTCCCCGTCACCAAGCCCGACGAGTGCGCCGGCATGTTCGACGTGCTGACCTACCAAAAGGGTGGGGCGCTGCTCCGCATGCTCGAGCAGTACCTCGGGCCCGACGAGTTCCGCAACGGCGTCAGCCACTACCTGACCACCCACGCGTACGGGAACACCGAGACCGGCGACCTGTGGGACGCGATCGAGGCCGTCAATCCCGGCACGCCCGTGCGCCGCATGATGGACAGTTGGATCTGGCAGCCCGGGCACCCGCTCATCGGCGCCCGGGTCGAGGGCAGCACGCTCGTGCTGTCGCAACAGCGCTTCTCGTTCGACGAGGCGGCGCTCGGCACAGCGGCGGCAACGGTGTTCGTCGTGCCCGTCCATCTCCGCAACGGTGACGCCGAGTGGAAGGTGCTGCTCGACACCGAGGCGCTGACCGTGACACTGCCCCACCCGGACGAACCGGTCCAGGTGAACGCCGGCGGGCACGGCTTCGTGCGGGTGGCCTACTCCGACGAACTCCTTGCCCGCATCGAGGGGCCGATGCTCGCCTCGCTCGGCATCATCGACCGCTACGCCCTCGTCGACGACGCCTGGAACGCCGTGGTCGCCGGTCGTCTCGGCACCGTCGAGCTGCTCGCGTTCCTCGACGAGTTCGGCGACGAGCGCGACCTTGCGGTGTGGCAGATCATCGGCGTCGCGCTGCGCGGCATCGGGCGCCTGGTCGACGGCGACGCGTACGCGGCGTTCCAGCGGCGGGTGCGGACGCTGGTGGGGCCGGTCATGGCCGACCTCGGCTGGGAGCCACATGCAGGCGAGGACGACCTCACCGCGAAGCTGCGCGGGGTGATCGTCGGGATGCTCGGTGTGCTGGGCGACGACCCCGAGACGCAGCAGCGGTGTCGCGACATCGTGGCCGCGCCGGCGGGCGTGCACCCCGAACTGGTGGCGGCAGCCGTCAACGTCGTCGCCGCCGTGGGCGACGAGCGCGACTTCGACCGGTTCCTCGCCGAGTTCCGCACCGCGAGCACGCCGCAGGAGCAGCTCCGGGCGATGTTCGCGCTGGCCGAGTTCCCCTCTGCCGAACTGGTGCAGCGCGCACTCGACCTCGCGCTCAGCGGCGAGGTCAAGACCCAGAACGCCCCGTTCCTGCTGGCGCGTTGCATCGCCAACCGCCAGCAGGGTCGCATGGCATGGGACTTCGTGCGCCGTCACTGGGACCGCACCACCGCGGTCTTCCCCGACAACACGATCGTCCGCATGATCGACCCGGTGCGCCTGCTGACCGAGCCCGAGGTCGTGGCCGACGTGCAGTCGTTCTTCTCCGAGCACCCGATCCCGCAGTCGGCGAAGACTCTCGAGCAGGTGCTCGAACGCCAGCGGGTGAACGCAGCCCTGCGCTCACGCGAGGGCACCCGCCTCGGCGAATCCCTCGCCACCTGACCACCCGAGTCCCCAACCGTCGTCCGAGTCGCTCGGGCACACCCGAGTGGTTCGGCGCACCCGTTGTGTCGCGAACGACTCGGTCAGACGGCCAGGAGCTCGGCGGCGATCTGGTCGCCGATCGCCAACGACGCGGTGGCTGCGGGCGACGGCGCGTTCAGCACGTGCAGCACCCGGCCACCGTTGCTGCGGCCGAACTCGAAGTCGTCGGCGAGGCGGCCGTCAGGGTGGATGGCCTGGGCGCGCACCCCTGCGGCGGCCGGCTCGAGATCCTCCTTGCGGACCTCGGGCACGAGACGGGCGAGCGCATTGGCGAACATCGTCCGGCTGAACGAACGGGCCATCTCACTGAGGCCGTACCGCCACTGCGCCTTGGCGAGGGTCTGGAAGCCCGGGAAGGAGACGGTCTCCTTGAGATCGCGCCCGTTGATCGCTCGCCACGAGTACCCCTCGCGAGCGAGTGCCAGCACGGCGTTCGGGCCGGCGTGGATGTGGCCGTTCACCCCGCGGGTGAGGTGCACGCCGAGGAACGGGAACTGCGGGTCCGGCACCGGGTAGATGAGCGCCTTCACGAGATGCGTGCGGGACGGAGCGAGCTCGAAGTACTCGCCACGGAACGGGACGATGAGCATGCCGCGTGCCGCCTCCTCGCCGCCGAACATGCGGGCGATCCGGTCGGCGTGGAGCCCTGCACAGTTGACGACACGCTTCGCCGAGATCTCACCAGACGTGGTCTGCAGCACGAGTTCACCACCGCGTTCGTGCACAGCGGTCAGTTCGGCGCCCAGCATCAGGTCGGCACCACCGGCGCGAAGGTCGTCGACGAACGCACGGCACACGCCCGGGTAGTCGGCGATGCCGGTGGCCATGACGTGGAGCGCCTCCACACCGGCGACGTGCGGCTCGATCTCGCGCATTCGTCCGGGGCCGACCAGGTGGACCGGCACGCCGTTTGCGACGCAGCGCTGGTGGAGGTCGGCGAGCCGGACCCGCTCGTCGGACGACGCCGCCACCACGAGCTTGCCGCACACCTCGTGCGCGATCTCGCGCTCCTTGCAGAACTCGACCATCCGCTGACGGCCGAGGGTGCACAGCCGGGCCTTGTCCGAGCCGGGCTTGTAGTAGACGCCGGCATGGATGACGCCCGAGTTGCGGCCCGTCTGGTGGCCGGCGATCGAGCCCTCCTTGTCGAGCACCACCACGTGGAGGTCGGGCTGCGCGAGCAGCGCTGCGCGTGCCGTCGCCAGCCCGACGATGCCTGCTCCGATGACGACCAGGTCCGCCTCGATCATGGTGAAAAACTACACCCGTCCCATCGAAGCCCAACCCCAACCCCGTTCTGGTCGCGCATCGTGACGGCCTCCGTACGGATGCGCGACCGGAACCGCGCCACGTGGGTCCGGTCAGCCGACGATCTCGACGTCCATCTCACCGGCGGAGTGTTTGGCCCGCAGGACCTTCTTGTCGAACTTGCCGACACTCGTCTTCGGCACCTCGGTGATGAACGTCCAGCGCTCGGGCAGCCAGAACTTCGCGGTGCGCTCGCTGAGCCAGGTCCGCAGGCCCTCGGCGTCGGCCGTGGACCCTTCCTTCAGCACCACGCACGCCATCGGCCGCTCGTCCCAACGCGGGTCGGGCACGCCGATGACCGCGCACTCGAGCACATCGGGATGGCCCATCAACGTGTTCTCGAGATCGACCGACGACACCCATTCGCCACCGCTCTTGATGACGTCCTTGGCACGGTCGCTGATCATGACGTAGCCGTTCGGCATGACCGAAGCGACGTCGCCCGTGCGGAGCCAGCCGTCGTGGAACTTCTCGGGGTCGACAACGTTGTAGTACTCGCCCGTGATCCACGAGCCGCGCACCTCGATCTCGCCAAGGCTCTCGCCGTCCCACGGCACCACAGCGCCGGAGTCGTCGGTGATCCGCAACTCGACACCGGGGATGATCCGACCGGTCTTCACCCGCCAGTCGGTGTCGCTGAGGCCGGCCATGTCCTTCGGCGGGTTGCCGATCGCACACACCGGGCTCGTCTCGGTCATGCCCCAGCCCTGCACGACCGGCACGCCGAACTGATCTCGGAACCCGTCGATCAGGCCGCGCGGCACCGCCGACCCGCCACACATCACCAGGCGGAAGCTCGACATGTCGGTGCCCGACGCGTTGTTGAGCAGGTCGTTCAGCACCGTGGGCACGGCACCCGTGAGCGTCGGCTTGGTGTCGTCGATGATGCGCGACAACGGACCCGCCTGGAGGAACTGCTGCGGGAAGATCAGGTCGGCGCCGATCATCCACGCCGCATACGGAACACCCCACGCATTGGCGTGGAACATCGGCACGATGACGAGCATCCGGTCGTGCTCGCTGAGGGCGATGTTTGCAGTGGAGGTCACCATCACCGAGTGCAAGTACGTGCTGCGATGGCTGTACATGACGCCCTTGGGGTTGCCCGTCGTGCCGCTCGTGTAGCACATCGCCATGCCCTGCTTCTCGTCGACCTCGGGGTACTGGAACCCGGCGGGTGCCTGGTCGACGAGCGTGTCGTAGTCGAGCAGACCGTCGCCGAGGCCGCTCGTGTCACCGGTGCCCTTCACGATGATGTGCTCGACCGTGGTGAGCTGGTCGCGCACGCGGGCGAGCAACGGAGCGATCGAGGCATCGATGATGATGACCTTGTCCTCGGCGTGGTTGATGACGTAGGCGAGTTGCTCGGGGAACAGGCGGATGTTCAGGGTGTGCAGCACCGCGCCCATGCACGGAATGGCGAGATACGCCTCGAGGTGCGTCTGGTTGTTCCACATGAACGTGCCGACGCGGTCGCCCTCACCGACACCCAAGGCATGCAGCGCCGCGGCCAGCTTGTCGGCACGGTCGGCGACCTCGGCGAACGTGGCCACCGTGTAGCCGTCGCCAGTGAAGGTGGTGACGGTGCTGTTCGCGTGCACCTGCCGGCCGTGGGCCAGGATCGGGTTGATCGTGAGCTGGTAGTCGTCCTGCATCGTGCTGCGCAGCATGGTTCCCCCTGGAGTCGCTGTGAACGGTCGACGGCAGCGTAGTGAGGTGGGCACGAGCGTGCTGTCTCGGCTTCAATGTGGCGGTGACCTCGCCGGACGTGCCCCAGCAGACGATCGTGACCCTCGACCTCGAGGGGGTGCTCGTACCCGAGATCTGGATCGCCGTGGCCGAACGGACGGGGATCGAAGCCCTGCGCCGCACCACCCGCGACGAGCCCGACTACGACGTGCTGATGCAGGGCCGCCTCCAGATCCTGGATGAGCACGGCCTGACGATGAGCACCATCGCCGACGTGATCGGCGGCCTCGAGCCGCTCGAGGGAGCCAAGGCGTTCCTCGACGAGCTGCGTTCACGCACGCAGGTGCTGATCCTGTCGGACACGTTCGAGCAGTTCGGCGCACCGCTGATGCGCCAGCTCGGCATGCCCACCATCTTGTGCCACCAGCTCGTCGTCACCGACGACCGCATCGTCGACTACCGGTTGCGCATGGCCGACCAGAAGCGACACGCCGTCGAAGCGCTACGCGGGCTGAACTACCGGGTCATCGCCGGCGGCGACTCGTACAACGACGCAGCGATGCTCGGGGCCGCGCATGTCGGGTTCTGGTTCCACGCCCCCGACTCGATCGCCGAGCAGTTCCCGGCGTTCCGGCCGATGCACACCTACGACGAGTTGCTCGCCGCGATCACCGACGTGTTGCGTCCGTGAGCGTCAGCGGTTCCGGGCTCGAGGCGGTGCAGGCAGCTGCCGAACGGTACGCGCACGATCACCACTGCCCCAGCATCACCTGGGGCCTCGTCGTCGATGGGCAGCTCGCCCACACCGGCGCAGTGGGCACGGTCGACGGGTCGGCTCCCACCGCCGACACCGTCTACCGCATCGCCTCGATGACCAAGAGCTTCACGTGTGCGGCCATCCTGACCCTGCGTGACGAGGGTGCGCTCTCCCTCGACGACCCGATCACGCTGCACGCCCCCGAGCTCGCCGTGGTGGCGCTGGCGTCGGGCGGGCCGATCCGCATCCGCCACCTGATGTCGATGGCGTCGGGCATCGCCACCGACGACGCGTGGGCCGACCGGCACCTCGACATCACTGACGACGAACTCGACCTCGCCATCGCCGGGGGCGTGTTCTTCGCCGCCGCGCCGGGCACGGTGTGGGAGTACTCGAACCTCGGCTTCGGCTTGCTCGGCCGCGTGGTGAAGCGGGCCACCGGTCGGCGCGTGCAGGACGTCGTCAGCGAGCGCCTCCTCGGGCCGCTCGGGCTGACCTCGACGACCTGGCTGCAGCCCGAACACCCCGGTTGGGCGCGCCCGCACGTGTCGTGGGAGGGCGAGTCCGCCGAGCCGGACCCGGTAGCACCGCTGGGCGACGGCGAGATTGCGCCGATGGGTGGGTTGTGGACCACGGTCGCTGACCTGGCCCGCTGGGTGACCTTCCTCGACAGCGACGCGCCAGGCCCCCTGTCACTCGCATCGCGGCGCGAGATGCAGGAGATGCAGCGGTACGCCGGCATGCGCGACATTGCCGGTCACGCGGCACCGACCGGGTACGGCTTCGGGCTCGTCGTCCGCCATGACGCCGACCTCGGCCGGACGGTTGCGCATTCGGGCGGGCTTCCCGGGTACGGGTCGAACATGCGCTGGATCGCAGGGCGCGGTCTCGGCATCGTCGCACTCGCGAACGTCACCTACGCGCCGATGAGCGGCTTCACCTACGAGGCGCTGCGCATCCTGTGGGACAACGGCGATGTGCCGGCGGCGTCGCGGCCGGATGCGCCGCTGGTCGACGCACTCGGGCGGCGGCTCGTCCGCCTCCTGGCCGATTGGTCCGACGACGAGGCCGATGCGCTCTTCACCGACAACGTCGCACTCGACCTGCCGTACGACCGCCGGCGGGCTGCGGGCGAGCGGTTGATGGTGTCGTGCGGCGGGCTGCTCGAGATCGTCGACGTGGTCGCCGATTCGGCGACATCGGGCATGGTCGAGCTCGCCCATCCGTCGGGCGTCCCCGTCCGGATCGACCTCCAGGTTGCGCCGGTCCTGCCGCCGCGCATCCAGCTCTACGGCCTGCCCGACTGACCAGTCGGCCTTGGCCGTCGCACCGGTGACCACGCGCCAGCCCGCCATCCGAGGGTCTCGACGCGTGACGGGTGCGCCGAGACCCTCGGGTGTGGTCGAGACCCTCGGTCGGGGGCGTGTGACTCGCACTGGCGGGAATGTGGCATAGGGTGTGTCACATGGTGACGATCACGCTCCTCGGTACCGGCAGTCCGATTCCCGACCCTCGGCGGGCGGGGCCATCGACGCTCGTTGCCACGAGCACCGACCGGTTCCTGGTCGACTGCGGTCGCGGCGTGCTGATGCGACTCGCCGGGGCAGGCGTGCTGCCGCCGATGCTGACCGCCGTGCTCGTCACGCACCTCCACAGCGACCACCTCACCGACCTCAACGACGTCATCACCACCCACTGGGTGATGAGCCAGGGCCCGAGCCGGTTGCTGGTGGTCGGCCCGCCGCGCATGCGCGAGATCGTCGACGCCACGCTCGCCGCGCTGGCACCCGATGTGAGCTATCGCATCGCCCATCACGACGACATGGTCGAGGGCCCGCAGGTCGACGTCATCGAGGTGCAGCCGGGCGACCGACTCGAGATCGGTGGGGCCGTCATCACGGTCGCGGCCACCGACCACCGGCCGGTCGAGCCCACCGTTGCGTACCGGATCGAGTCCGACGACCGCAGCGTCGTGCTGGGCGGCGACGGCGTGCCCTGCGCCGGTCTCGACCAGCTCTGCGCCGGCGCCGACGCGTACGTCCAGACCGTCATCCGCGCCGACATCGTGAAGATGGTGCCGAACGCTCGCTTCCAGGACATCCTCGACTACCACTCGACGGTCGAGGATGCCGCCCGCACCGCGACGAAGGCCGGTGTCGGCACCCTGGTGCTCACCCACTACGTGCCCGGCATCGCACCCGGCCAGGAGGACGAGTGGCGGGCGAAGGCAGCCGAGCACTTCGCCGGCCCGATCGTCCTGGGCGACGACCTCACCGCCGTCACCATCTGACCCCCAACCCCCACGAAC
>JBBDMO010000088.1:0-18941 GCA_040878255.1 Ilumatobacteraceae bacterium | reverse complement strand
CCGACCAGCGATCACTCGTCCTCGTCGTCCTGGGCCAGGATCAGCGCCACCGAGGCCAGGCTCTGACCATCGGGGATGCTCATGATCGACACCCCGGTGGCGTCGCGTCCGATGTGGCGGATCGCATGCACACCGAGTCGGATGGTGGTGCCCCCCGACGCCACGGCCACGATCTCGTCCTCGTCGCCGACCATGAATGCAGCGACGACATTGTTGCCCTTGTTCCGAACGAACTTGATGCCCTTGACGCCCTGGCCGCCGCGGGACTGGCGGTTGAACTTGTCGAGCTGCACGCGCTTGCCGAAGCCCAGCTCGGTGATCATCAGGATCGAGGTGTCGTCCTTGGCCAGGTCGGCGCTGACCACGGTGTCGTTCGGCTTCAGCTTCATACCGCGCACACCGGATGCGGCACGGCCCATGGCACGCACCTCGTCCTCGCTGAAGCGGATGGTCATGCCCAACCGGCTGACCATGAAGATGTCGTCGCCACCTGTGGTCTCGATGACCCGCACCAGCTCGTCGCCGTCGCGGAGGTTGAGCGCGATCAGACCGTCACGGCGTCCGTTGTCGTACTCATCGATCGACGTCTTCTTCACGACACCGTTGCGGGTGGCGAAGAACAAGAATCGCTCGGCCGCGAAGTCGCGGGTGTCGATGATCGCCTGGATCGTCTCGCCGGCCTGCAGTGGCAGCAGGTTCACGATCGGCATGCCCTTCGCCGTGCGCTCGCGCTCGGGGATGTCCATCGCCCGCAGTCGGTAGACCCGGCCGCGATTGCTGAAGAACAGCAGGAACGCGTGCGCCGTCGTGAAGATGACGTTGCGCACGATGTCGTCGGACTTCATCCGCGCACCGCTGACGCCCTTGCCGCCGCGACCCTGGGTCTTGAAGCTGGCCGCCGAGACCGCCTTGACGTACTGCGCCTCGGTCATGACGATGACGAGCTCTTTGTCGTCGACCAGGTCCTCGATGCGCATGTCGCCACTGTCGAAGGTGACCTGACACACGCGTGGCGTCGCGAACTCGTCCTTGATGGCACTCATCTCGGTCTTGATCACGCCGCGCAGCTTGGCCGGGTCGTCGAGGACGCTCTGCAGCTCGAGGATGCGCTCGCGCAGCTCTTCGGCCTCACGCTCGAGGTCGATGCGGCTGAGCCGGGTGAGTTGGCGGAGCTGCATGTCGAGGATGTCGATCGCCTGGATCTCGCTGAACTCGAACGGCGCGACCATGAGCGCTTCCTTGGCAGCGCCGGCGTCGTCGCTGCTGCGGATGAGGGCGATGATCTGGTCGATGACGTTCAGCGCCTTGAGGCGGCCCTCGACCTTGTGCGCCCGCTCGTTGGCACGGCGCAGTCGATACTCGGTGCGTCGTGTGACGACCACGACCTGGTGGCGGACGTAACCGTTCAGCGCATCGGCGAGATTCAGCGTGCGCGGCACACCGTCGACGAGCGCCACCATGTTGACGCCGAAGCTCGTCTGGAGCTGCGTCATCTTGTAGAGGTTGTTGAGCACGACGTTGGGGTTCGCGTCGCGCTTCAGGCCGATGGCGAGGTTCGTCTTTCCGCCCGACGACCCGTCGTTCAAGTCGCTGATGCCCTCGAGTTCGCCACTGTCGACGAGCTCCTTGATGCGAGCCGCGATCGACGAGCAGCTCGTCTGGTACGGCAGTTGGGTGACCACGATCTGGTACCCGCCGCGGCGGGTTTCTTCGATCGTGGCGGTGGCGCGCATCTTGATGCTGCCGCGACCGGTGCGGTACGCGTCGATGATGCCGGCACGGCCGAGGATGCTGCCGCCCGTGGGGAAGTCGGGGCCCTTCACGAACTGCATCAGCTCGTCGGAGTCGGCGGCCGGGTTGTCGATCAGGTGGATCGTGGCGTCGATGACCTCGCCGAGGTTGTGTGGCGGGATGTTGGTGGCCATGCCCACGGCGATGCCCTGGCTGCCGTTCACGAGCAGGTTCGGGAAACGGGCCGGCAGCACCACCGGCTCGGTGCGGCTGCCGTCGTAGGTGGCGATCATGTCGACGGTCTCTTCGTCGATGTCGGCGAGCATCTGCATCGCGAGCGGGTGCAGACGGCACTCGGTGTAGCGCGACGCTGCCGGCCCGAAGTCGGGTGAGCCGTAGTTGCCGTGGAAGTCGATGAGCGGGTGGCGCAACGAGAACGGCTGAGCCATGCGCACGAGGGCGTCGTAGATCGCGCCGTCACCGTGTGGGTGGTACTTGGCCATCGTGTCACCACTGACGCGCGCCGACTTCACGAACGGGCGGTCGGGGCGGAAGCCCTGTTCCTCCATGTCCCAGATGATCCGGCGGTGCACCGGCTTGAGGCCGTCGCGCACGTCGGGCAGGGCGCGCGACATGATGACCGACATCGCATAGTCGAGGAAACTGCGCTCCATCTCGTCCTGGAGGGCGACGGGCTGCACCGACAGCGACGGATCGTCGCCGTCGGGTGTGATCGGGTTGTCGGGGGTGTCACTCATCAGAAATCGAGGTTCCTCACGTCGCGGGCGTTGGTGGTGATGAAGGCCTTGCGGAGCTCGACGTTCTCACCCATGAGCACGCTCATGATCTCGTCGGCCAGGGCAGCCTCTTCGACGGTCACCTGGAGCAGCGTGCGGGTGGTCGATGACATGGTGGTGGAGCGGAGCTCTTCCCAGTCCATCTCGCCGAGGCCCTTCAGGCGCTGGAACTCCTTTTTGTGATTGGGGCGCTCTTCGAGGAACTTGGCCTTCGCCGACTCGTCCTTGAGGTACACCTTTTCCTTGCCGACCTCGGTCGAGAACAGGGGCGGCTGGGCGATGTAGACGTAGCCCTGCTCGACCATCGGGCGCATCTGGCGGTAGAAGAACGTGAGCAGCAGGGTGCGGATGTGGCTGCCGTCGACATCGGCGTCGGCCAGCACGATCACCTTGTGGTAGCGGGCCTTGGCAGCGTCGAACTCGTCGCCCACGCCGCCGCCGATCGCGGTGATGAGCGCCTGGATCTCGTTGTTCTTCAGCATCTTGTCGAGGCGCGAGCGCTCGACGTTCAGGATCTTGCCGCGGATGGGCAGGATCGCCTGGGTACGAGGGTCGCGGGCGTCGAGCGCGGTGCCGCCAGCGGAGTCACCCTCGACGATGAACAACTCGCTCTCGGCCGGGTTCCCGCTGGTGCAGTCCTTCAACTTGTCGGGCATGCCGGCGCCACCGAGTGCTGTCTTGCGACGGATGGCATTGCGGGCGTTCTTCGCGGCCATTCGGGCCTGGGCGGCGGACTGGGCCTTCTTGATCAGGCGGTTCGCCTCGACGGGGTTCTCGTCGAGCCATTCGGCCAGGCGCTCGTTGGTGGCCTTCTGCACGAACGACCGCATCGGGACGTTGCCGAGCTTGGCCTTGGTCTGGCCTTCGAACTGGGGCTCGCGGAGTTTCACCGAGACGATGGCGGTGATGCCTTCACGGATGTCCTCGCCGAGCAGGTTCTCGTCCTTTTCCTTCAACAGGTTCTTCGCACGGGCGTACTTGTTGACGACGCTGGTGAGCGCGGTCTTGAAGCCCTCGACATGCATGCCACCTTCGATGGTGGAGATGCCGTTGGCGTAGCCGTGGATGCCCTCGTGGTAGCCGGTGTTCCACTGGAGTGCGATGTCGAGGGTCTGGCCGCCCTCGGTGTCTTCGTCCTCGTAGTGGGCGACCTTGCTGAACAACGCCTCCTTCGAGGCATTGAGGTGCTTCACGAAGTCGACGATGCCGCCCTTGTACTGGTACGTCATCGTCTGCTCGCGGCCCTCGCGCAGATCGGTGAAGACGATCTCGAGGCCCTTGTTCAAGAAGGCCATGGTCTGCAACCGCTCGAGGACGGTGCGGGCGACGAACTCGGTGCCCTCGGCGACGAAGATGCTGGGGTCCGGCCAGAAGCTGACCGACGTGCCGGTGGTGCGGCCGCGTGGCGGCGTAGCGCCCACCTCGGCCAGCTTGCCCTGCGGCTTGCCGCCCTTCGCGTACTCCTGCTGGTAGCGCTTGCCGTTGCGGTCGATCTCGATGAGCAACCGCTCGCTCAGGGCGTTCACGACGCTGACGCCGACACCATGAAGGCCGCCGGACACCTTGTAGCCCTCGCCGCCGAACTTGCCGCCGGCGTGGAGGACGGTGAGGACGACCTCGGCAGCGCTCTTGCCCTTGTGGGGCCCGCTGGTGAACGGGTCGACCGGCACACCACGTCCGTTGTCGTCGACGCAGCACCCGCCGTCGGCCAGCATGGTGACCCCGATGCGTGTGCAGTAGCCCGCCATCGCCTCGTCGACGGAGTTGTCGACGACCTCCCAGATGAGGTGGTGGAGGCCCTGCAGTCCGGTGGATCCGATGTACATGCCGGGGCGTTTACGGACGGGGTCGAGCCCCTCGAGCACCTGGATGGCATCGGCGTTGTAGTTGCCCTGTGGCTTGTTGGTGTCAGCTGACACGCACACCTCGATCGTTCGGCAGGAAACAGGCGGTGACCTGCGGTGATGGCGGCGACAGCCGGGCTGCAGAGAGAGGCGCCGAAGGCGCAGCAGCCGTGGTCGCGAACTGCCTGCATCCTACCGTGGGGGTGTGACGCAACGGTGGACGGCCCAGTGCCCGACGCCTCAGCGACCCGGCCGCTTGACCCTGACGTCGAAGTGCTCGATGCGGGCCCCGGTGACCTCGAGCAGGCGAGCGCGGAGGTCGGCCTCGAGGAACTTCAGCTGCGTCGCCCACGCCGGGTCATCGACCTCGACCACCAGGCGCGTGCCGTCGAGCTTGATCGGTTGTACGTGCCGGGCAACGGCGTCGCCGACCGCGTCGTGCCACTTGCCGAACACGCCGCCCATGGCGGCCGCCGACGACGTCGTACCGGCCGGCTCGGGACCGCGCAGCGACCGCACGACACCGGTGAGGCTTTCGCCGAGCGGGATGGGGTCGCGGCTCACTCGTCGGCCACGGTACCGGCCACGATGCGCACCACGGCGTCTGGTCGGGCAGCCTCCGGCAGGGCCGACGCCGTCGTCAGAACCACCTGACCGGGCGGCAGGTGGCCGAGGAGTGCGGTGGCCCGCTCGGCATCGAGTTCGCTCAGCACATCGTCGAGCACCAGCACCGGTGCACTGCCGGACCGGTCGGCCACCAGCCGGTGCCCGGCCAGACGCAGCGCCAATGCCAGGGTCCGCTGCTCGCCCTGCGAGGCATGCGTACGGGCCGGCATGCCGTTGATGAACAACTCGACGTCATCACGATGAGGGCCGACCGTCGACACGCCACGGCGGACGTCGTCACGCCGCGACTCTGCCAGGGCTGGGGCCAGCCCACGCTGACGCCAGGGTGGCTCATAGCGCAGCTCGATGGGCGTACTGGTGCCGGCGAGCTGCTCGTACGCCTCGACCACCATGGGGTCGAGCTTCGCGACGAGGACCGCCCGGGCGTGGCCGAACTGATCACCGAGCTGTGCGAGCTTGGCATCCCACACGTCGAGGGTCAGTTCTGCCGATTCGTCGAGCCGCCCACCCGCCTGCTTCAGCAGCGTGTTGCGCTGTTTCAGCACGCGATCGAGCTCGAGCCGCATCGCGTCGTACTTCAGGGCGAGCGCCACCAACGTGTCGTCGAGGAAACGACGCCTGCCGCCTGGACCCTCTTTCACCACGACCAGATCGTCGGGCGAGAACACCGTGACTCGCACGACGCCGAGCAGGTCACGGGTGCGGCCGAGCTTCTGGCGGTTCACCAACACCCGGTTGCGGCCGTTGCGGTTCACCTCGGCCTCGACCAGGACCTCGCGGCCATCGTCTTGCACCACCCACGCTCGGATGACAGCCGTATCGGCACCCATCCGCACGAGGGCATCGTCAGGGGCGCCTCGAAAGCTGGCGAGTGTTGCGAGATACGCCAGAGATTCGGCGAAGTTGGTCTTGCCCTGGCCGTTGCGGCCGACCACGGCCGTCGTGCCCGCCTGCAACTCGAACAGCGCGGTCGTGTAGTTGCGGAAGTCGACGAGCTCGAGCCGCGAGACGATCACAGCGGCAGATGGATCACGGTGGCGCGATGCCTTACGGCACCCGCACGGGCATCAGCAGGTACAGATAGTCGTCGCTGCCGACACCGCGCACGACCGCCGGCTTCATGCCGTCGATGGTCGACAAGGTGACCTGATCGGTGCCGACGGCCTCGATGCCTGCTGCCAGGTAATCCGGGTTGAACGCAACGGTGAGGACGGTACCGACCGCCGCGGCGTCGAGCTCTTCGACCGCGTTGCCGACGTCCTGGGTGATCGCGGTGAGCTTCAGGCTGTCGGACGAGATCTGCAGGCGCACCGGGGTCGCGTCCTTGGCCAGGATCTTCACGCGGCGGATCGCCTCGAGCAGTGGCTCACGGTCGACGGTGAGCACATTGGGGTGGCTCGCCGGGATCAGTTGGCGGTAGTTCGGGAACTCGCCCTCGATGAGGCGGGTGGTGAGGCGGGTGGTGCCGATCTCGAATGTCGCGTCACGCTCGCCGATACGCAGAACAACCTGATCGCCCATCCCCATGATCCGCTGGAGCTCGGCCAGCGCACGGCCGGGCACGAGCACCTTTTGTTCGGCCCCGAGGACACTGACGCCGGGAAGATCGCGTACCGCGAGCCGGTACGAGTCAGTGGCTACCAGTCGCAGGCCATCGTTTTCGGCAGTGAGGAGGACACCGGTCAGGATCGGGCGGGCTTCATCGGTGCTGGCGGCTCGCACCACCTGGCGCAGTGCCTCACCGAACGCAGCAGCGTCGATGGTGGCAGCGCTCGAGGCCGGGGTGGCGAGGCGCGGGTAGTCGTCGAGCGAGAGCGGACGAACGCTGAACTGCGACCGTCCGCCACTGATCCGGACTTCGTCGTCGTCGACGACCAACTCGACTTTGCCTGACGGCAGGGAGCGCACGATGTCGCTGGCGAGACGGGCAGGCACGACCACGCCACCGTCGACATCGCCACCGACGGCAACATCGAGCTGGATGGTGAGATCGAGGTCGGTGCCCGTGACGGTGAGACGGTCACCCGTCAGCTCGAGCCTCACCCCAGACAGCACCGGCAGTGTGCCGGTGCGACCAGTGGCGGCACGGCCTGCCGTGGCGAGCGCCTCGGCCAGGGTCTCTCGTTCGCAGCGGAACTTCACAGGGTTACCTTCCTCATCAGACTGTGGTGAAAGAACTAATAGAAGTAATAAGGGCTGTGGATTGTGCACAAGTGCCCGTTGCCGCAGCGTAGGGGGCATATGGCCGTGCACAGCACCATCCACCGTTGTCCCCAGCGGAGAAATCACACCGATGTGCTTCGGTGGACGACGGAGGTGTCGTCCACCGCGCGACGGGCAGCGTCCCCATGATGTGCACAGGCCGGCGCGCCATCAGCTGGTCTTCAATCGTTGGATCAGGTCGGTCACCTGGTCGTAGACCTGCTTGCGCTCTTTCATGAGACGCTGGATCTTGTCGACCGCGTGGATGACCGTCGTGTGGTCGCGCCCACCGAACAGTCGGGCGATACTCGGATAGCTGAGGTCGGTGAGCTCACGGAAGACGTACATCGCCGTCTGACGTGCCTGCACGAGCGGCCGCTGCCGGCTCTTGCCGCGCAATGCCTCGACACTGAAACCCAAAATGATCGCGGCCTCGGCGAGCATCTCCTCGTCGGTCCGGGTCTTCACGTGCGAGCCCTGCATCAGGTCGCCGAGCAGTTGCTCGGCGAGGTGGGTGCTGATCGGGACGTTGTTGAGGCTGGCGTAGGCCGTGACGCGGATGAGCGCACCCTCGAGCTCACGGATGTTGCTGGTGATGCGAGACGCGATGAACTCGAGCGACTCTGCGGGCACCGGGCTGTTGTCGCGCTCGGCCTTGTTACGCAGGATGGCCAGTCGGGTCTCGAGGTCCGGCGGCTGGATGTCGGTGATGAGGCCCCACTTGAACCGGCCACGCAGGCGTTCTTCGAGAGTGGGGATCGCGTCGGGCATGCGGTCGGACGAGATCACGATCTGCTTGTTGGCACCGTGGAGCGAGTTGAAGGTGTGGAAGAACTCCTCCTGGAGTCCCTCCTTGCCCTCCATGAACTGGATGTCATCGATGAGCAGGACATCGATGTCCCGGTAACGACGCTTGAAGTTGGCGATCGTGTTGGTACGGATGCCGTCGACGTACTCGTTCAGGAAGGCCTCGGTGCTGACGTACCGCACGATGTCGTGCTGGTAGTGGTGGTGCACGTAGTGACCGATTGCGTGGAGCAGGTGCGTCTTACCCAAGCCGGCGGCGCCGTAGATGAACAGCGGGTTGTAGCTCCGACCGGGGGTTTCGGCAACACGGAGCGCCGCAGCCAGGGCGAACTGGTTCGATGCGCCCTTCACGAACGTCTCGAACGTGTATCGCGGGTTCAGACCGGCGAGATCGAGCGAGCTCGGTACGCGATCGCGGTAGTCACCGTCGGATCGACCCGACGGTCCGCTGCTGTACCCGGTGGTGGTGCCCGGCAGGGTGCCTGGCAGGGTGCCCTGACCGCTGGCCGGGGCATCGTCGATGAACGTGTCGGCGAGCTGCACCTCGACCACGAGCTGGTGGTTCGCGGCACCGATCTCTTCGAGCGCGTCGCGAACCAGCGGCAGGTACCGGCTCAGGATGCGGTCGCGGGTGTGGGTGTTGGGTGCGCTGAGGCGAAGCATCGACGGGTCGCTGTCGAGTGCCACGACATCGTGGAACGTGGAGAACCAGACCGCTTCGGACACCTGTGCTCGGAGGAGTTCGGCGACCGCTGTCCACATCTGTTCAGCGTCGCTCACCTGCACCTCTGCCTCCGAGACCTCGACTGTCCACATCATTGCCCACAGGGTGTGGACGGTCGCAACCCGGCACGTCGCCGACGGGAGACGGCCACGCTAGCAGCCCGGTCAACGTCCCTGCCACGGGCCCGCGTTGCCGTCACCCCTGCACAGCCCTAACCTGTTCAGGTTCGCGTCCTCGCGGCATGTCGCTACGCGGCCCACCACGAGGGAGGTCGATCACCTGTCTCCCACAGTTTCGGCTGTGGCCTGTCCGAGGAGGGCCGCGTGAAGCGCACCTTTCAGCCAAACAACCGACGTCGCGCCAAGAAGCATGGCTTCCGCAACCGCATGAGCACCGCTGGTGGCCGCGCCGTCCTGAAGGCCCGCCGCGCCAAGGGCCGCCACCGGCTGTCGGCTTGATCTGGCGCATCCGGGAACGGAGCGTCGTCGCGAGAGTCTCGCGAGACGGCCGCCGTGTCCGGGCCGGAGTGCTCTGGTGCACCTGTCTCTTCGATCCCGAAGCCTCGCCTCCGCGAGTGGCGTTCGCCATCGGCCGCGCCATCGGACCCTCCGTCGTGCGCAACCGCGTCCGGCGGCGTCTTCGCGCAGCGCTGTCAGCAACATCGCTGCCTCCGGGGAACTATCTGGTGGGCGCTCGACCCGACGTCGCAGCACGATCGTTCGACGAACTGATGCGCGACGTCACTGCCCTGGTGGCATCCGCCGAGAAGGCCGCCGTCAGTGCGCCGACCACGTCCACGCGGCCACCTGCCGATACGAACACACGTTCGACACCATCGGACATCGACCCGGCGTCGTCGTCCGGCTCGTGACGTTCTACCAGCGGGCGTTCGAGGGTCGGCCCTCCCCCTGCCGGTTCACCCCCTCCTGCTCTGCGTATGCAGTCGAGGCCCTCGAGGGCCACGGCACACTGCGCGGGCTGGTGCTCACGGCGCGGCGCCTCGTGCGCTGCCGACCGTTCGGTCCCTCCGGTTGGGACCCCGTTCCTGACGTCACTCCACGAAAGCGAGCGGCCACATGACCGCGTTCCTCTTCGAAGGCCCCGCCTGGCTGCTGGCCAAGTTCTACGACTTCGTCCCCAACTACATCGTCGCCATCTCACTCATTGCGCTCGTGGTGATGATCATCACGGCGCCACTGCAACTCAAGGCCACCAAGGGCATGCTCGAGATGCAGCGCCTGCAGCCGGAGCTGCGCAAGCTCCAGCAAGAGCATCGTGGCGACCGCCAGAAGCTCAACGAAGAGATGATGAAGCTGTACCAGCAGCACAAGGTGAACCCGCTCGCCTCGTGCTTCCCGCTGCTGCTGCAGTTCCCCGTCTTCATCATCATGTTCCAGGTGCTGCACGGCCTCACGTACGAGGTCAACTGCGCCGCTGCCAACCTGACGCAAGGTGCGCAGGCGGCGTGCGCCGTCAATGGCACCACCACCGGCAAGGTGTTCGACCCGAAGTTCATTCCCACCAGTTCGCAGATGTGGACCGACCTCCACGGCCAGTCGAAGATGATGTCGTGGGGCCTCGACCTGGCGTCGCGCCCGATCGACATGATCGGTAACGGTTTCGGCGAGGGCTTCATCTACGCCCTGCTGGTCATCGTGCTGGGTGTGCTCTACTTCGTGCAGCAGAAAATGGTTGCCGCTCGAGCCACCATGAGCCCGACGATGTCGGCCACCCAGCAGAAGATCATGCAGTACCTGCCGGTCGTGTTTGCTGTCTTCCTGGTCTTCTACCTCACCGGTCTGGTCATCTACTACATGGCCCAGGCGATCTTCCGCATCGCACTGCAGTGGTACATCACGAAGCGGTTCTACTCCGGCGAGCATTCGCTTGGACAGCAGGCGACCCGAGCCGGCGAGCAGGCCCGCGAGATCGCCAAAGCTGACCCGAACGGCGGCGTCGGACTGTTCGGGCAGGCCAAGAAGGACTTGGCAGCTGCCAAGGAGACGAAAGGCAAGGCTGCACCGAAGGGTGGAAGTGGCTCGAACACCACCACGGTCAGCAAGCGGGTCACCCCGCCGAAGAACAAGCCCACCCCGTCCGGGTCCACCGGCCGGCCCCCTTCGAGCGGCCAGTCCGGCCGCCCCACACCACCTGCGTCGCGTACGCAGCGGAAGAAGTGACAGACATGGAATGGGTGGAGACCACTGGTCGTACCGTCGACGAGGCCAAGAGCAAGGCCCTCGACCAACTCGGCGTTGCCGAGGATGATGCTGAGATCACGATTCTCGACGAGCCGAAGCCGGGTCTGTTCGGCCGGGTTCGCGGTGAGGCACGCGTTCGCGCGCGGGTTCGTCCCACGCAGCCGCGTGCCAAGGCCGAGCGTCGCGATCGCAAGAAGAAGAGCGACAAGGTCGACGAAACCATCGCCGACGATGCAGTGACTGTCGACGAGGCTGTCACCGACGACGCCGTCGACGAGACGCCGGCCCGCAAGCCGGCTGCACGTCAGAATGGGTCGGCTGAGCGCCGCCCCGCCCGTCGTGAGGGCTCGTCGAGCCGTCGCGAACCGGCCACTTCGGCCACAGCAGCCAACGGTACGGCGGACACCGCCGAGAAGGAGAGCACGGTGGACGCAGAGCAGGTCGGCCAGGAAGCGCAACGTTTCGTCCAGGGCCTCGTCGACGCGTTCGGCATCGCCGGCACGACGACCGTTCACCGTGACGACGACGACATCGAGGTCAAGGTCGACGGCACCGACCTGGGTCTCCTCGTCGGTCCCCGCGGCAGCACCCTGCAGGCAGTGCAGGAACTGACCCGTGTGGCATCGCAGCGTCGCCTTGGTTACCACGACACGCGCTTGCGGGTCGATGTCGGCGGATACCGCGAGCGTCGGAAGATCGCCCTCACCAGCTTCGCCGAGCAGGTCGCGGCGCAAGTAGTTGCCGATGGGAGCCCCAAGCGGCTCGAGCCGATGTCATCATCGGACCGAAAGATCATTCACGACGTGCTGTCCGAGTACGACGGCGTCGTCACCCATTCCGAGGGTGACGATCCGCGCCGGTGCGTGGTCATCGCTCCGGCGAATGACTGACGACGGTCCGCTCACCCGAGTTCTCTCCGAGATCCAGCGCCGCGGCGCGATCGGCCGTGGGCCGATTGATGCGGCCATTGCTCACGCTCGGCGATTCGTTGCCGTACTGCCCGAACCGGTTGCCGGGATCGACCTCCACATCGTCGATCTCGGCTCCGGCGGCGGGCTCCCCGGTTTGGTGATCGCCGTCGATCGACCGGATGCGTTCCTCACCCTGATCGAGCGGCGCGAGAAGCGTGCCGATCTGCTTCGCTACGGCATCCGTGCGCTTGACGTTGTTGGTCGGGTCGATGTCGTTGCCGATGATGTGGAGGCCGTGATCACCGCTGGCGTCCTCAGGGCCGTTGATGTCGTGACCGCACGAAGTTTCGCTCCCCCGGTGGTCGTCATCGATGCCGCATCCCGGCTGCTCCAGGTTGGCGGCACCTGCATCATCAGTGATCCACCAGGCGGCCGAGATCGTTGGACTCCGGCGGACCTCGAGCGTCTCGACATGCTCGACGATGGCCGCCACGATGGCGTACATCGTTTCCGCCGCTCCTGATCGCCGTTGTTGATCGCGGTTCCACGTGAAACGTGCCGGCTGATTCAGGTCTCGTGTGCTGCGTCGAGGTCCAGATGGTGCGGCGTATCGAGCGACGGGTGCGATGAATAGGTGTTTCACGTGGATCCGGTGGACCAGGTCGTTTCACGTGAAACGGATCGAGCGTTGGTCCACCGCTCCGACGGCGGAGATTGGTAGCGTGTCGATCGTTGCGCCGCGGCCGGCAGTCGCTGGGCCGCCTTCTCAGGAGTATGAGGCCACATGACGTCGAGCTCTGTGCCCGATGACGTCTCCCCCGAACCGGTCGATTCGACCGCGCAGGCACCCGAGCCGATCATCGATCAATCCCCGTCCCAGCCCAGCGTGCCAGCGGGGCGTCCACTCCCCCGGGTGATCGCGATCGCGAACCAGAAGGGTGGCGTCGGGAAGACGACCACGACGGTCAACCTTGGGGCCTGCCTGGCCGAACTGGGGTTTCGCACCCTCGTCATCGACCTCGATCCGCAGGGAAATGCATCGACCGGTCTCGGTATCGAGAACCGCGGCCTCGACACTTCGATGTATCACGTGATCATGCACGAGGTGCCACTCGAGGACTGCATCGAACCATCGGCGGTCAAGAACCTCTTCGTTGCACCGGCATCACTCGATCTTGCCGGGGCCGAGATCGAACTGGTGCCGGCGTTCAGTCGCGAGAACCGGCTGCGGCGTGCGATCGAAGCGGTACTCGATGACTACGACTACGTGCTCATCGATTGCCCTCCATCACTGGGTCTGCTCACGGTGAACGGCCTCAATGCAGCAAACGAGGTCCTGGTTCCAATCCAGTGCGAGTACTACGCACTCGAGGGCCTCGGCCAACTCCTGCGGAACGTCGATCTGGTGAAGCGGAATCTGAACCCGACCCTCGAGGTGTCGACCATCGTGTGCGTGATGTACGACGCTCGCACCAAGCTCTCGGATCAGGTTGTCCATGAGGTGCGCGAGCACTTTGGTGACAAGGTCTGCCGGACCGTCATCCCGAGGACCGTTCGACTCTCTGAGGCCCCGTCTTTCGGGCAACCGATCATCACCTTCGACCCGACCTCACGAGGGGCTGTGGCGTACCGGGAAGTGGCAAAGGAGGTCAGTCGTGGCTCGACTCGGCGGTCTGGGTAAAGGACTCGGGGCACTGATCCCCGCTGGTGAAGGGGGGAGTGAGGAGGGCCTGGATGCACCGGTGCTCGCCGACCTGGCGATCGACAGCATCGTCCCCAATCCGCATCAGCCCCGTGTCCACTTCGACGAGGAATCGCTGTCGGATCTGACGGCCTCGATCCGCGAGATCGGTGTGCTCCAGCCCGTGCTGGTTCGACCGGTTGGCGATCACTACGAGCTCCTGGCCGGTGAGCGACGCTGGCGCGCTGCCCGACGCGCCGGCCTGGCCACGATTCCGGCCGTTGTGCGCGTTACTGACGACCTCGGCTCGGTCGAGCGAGCGCTCGTCGAGAACCTGCATCGTCAGGATCTGACACCCCTCGAGGAGGCGGCTGGGTACCAGCAACTGATCGAGGACTTCTCACTGACCCACGAGCAGGTTGCCACGCGTGTCGGCAAGAGCCGCTCGGCCGTCACCAACACGCTGCGTCTGATGGCGCTGCCGCCGTCGATCCAGCACCTGCTTGCCGACGGCAGGCTCAGTGCTGGCCACGCCCGGGCGTTGCTCGGCACACCCGACCGCGCGTTCCAGGAGCAGCTCGCCCGTCGAGCTGCACTCGAAGGTTGGTCGGTCAGGGCGGTCGAAGAGGCGGTACGCGACCGGGCAGGTGGGTTCAGTCCCTTGGCCGATGAGGCGGACGCTCCCGAGGACTCCGTTTCGTTGTCACCCGTACCCTCGACGAACAAGCGAACGAGCCGCCTCCGTCCGCCGGGCCTCCTCGAACTCGAGGACCTGCTCGCCGAGCGGTTGTCCACCAAGGTGAGCGTCAGCATGGGGACAAGGCGAGGGAAGCTCGTCGTGGAGTTCGCGGATCTTGAGGATTTGGAGCGACTGTTTCACCTGATGAATGGTGGTGACCCCTCCGAAACAGCCACGATTGGTGACTGATCACCACGCTCCGTGATCTCTCAACCAGAGAGTGCAGTCGAGGCTTACACACAACCGGTGGATAGAGCTGTGGATAAACTCTCTAGTCGACAGCGAGTGTGCACAGGTCGAGCCACCGTTCGAGTGACCACACCACAGCAACGGCGATGGCGTCTGCTGCGTCGACGGCGGGGCGAACCGGGGACATCGCGCACACGACTGCCGGCATCTTCGTTTCGCGGAGCACGGGCAGTCGCATGCCTGCCGGTTCGGCGACGCTGACGCCGCCGGCGCGAAGCGCCGCGGTGAGGCAGTGTGACAGCGTTCGGCCGCCGATGGATTCGAACGATGGCACCTGGTAGTGGTGGATGACCGACTCGTCACCGGTGCCTGCCTCGAAGCCGATGTACAGCTGTGCGACGAACTGGTTGGCGGTGATCGCCTGGGCCACCGGATCTGGCTCGTCGAGGGTCATGACGTGTGCCCCTGCGGTGCGGAGGTCACGGCTGACGACCCGGCTGATGGTGCTGAGTCCGCCGAACTGACCCACCACGACGCGTAGGTCGGTCAGCGAGGCCGGAGCATGGCGCAGTCGTTCCCGTTCGCGTACTGCTGCGACACCCGGCCCCGATCCGGTGTGTGCGATGACGCGCGACAGGGCTCTGACGGTCTCACCGCCGCACACACCGTCGGACGCAAGACCGCAATTGGACTGGAAGTCGGCCAGTGCCCGCGCCGTGAGCGGGCCGAAGATGCCATCGACCCTGCCACAGTCGAACCCGAGGCGCGCCAAGAGCCCTTGCAGCTCCGCGATGTCGTCACCACGCAGGTTGGGCGACGTGTGCACGAGCAGACGGTCGCCGAGTTTCCAGCTCGCCTCGACGAGTGCGCGCCAGGTCTCCTCGTCGCAGACGGACGTGACCCGCAATCCACGAACCCGCTGGAAGCGCATGAGCGCCTCGGCCGTTGCGACGCAGAAGGTGCCCACCTGCGCCGTGGAACCCGAGGGGAACCCCGCCGCTGCCAACCGGCGCTGCAGGTCGCGAACCGACTCGCCGCGCTGGCCGGGTGTCAGTGGGAAGGAGGCAGGAATTCCTGCAACTCCTGCAACAGGGCACCCTTGCCCTTGGCCCCGACCAGGCGCTTCGCGACCTGACCCTTGTCGAACACGAGGAGCGTGGGGATGCTCATCACGTTGAACCGCATCGCCAGATCGGGGTTCTCGTCGACGTTGAGCTTGGCCACGGTGAGCTTGCCGGCCTGCTCGACAGCGATCTCGCTGAGGATCGGAGCGATCATCTTGCAGGGGCCGCACCACTCGGCCCAGAAGTCGACGATGACCGGGGTGTCGCTCGCAGCGACCATCTCGTCGAACGTCGATGTGGTGAGCGTGACGATGCCTTCAGCCATGACGGCTCCTTTCCCGTGGGGAACTGCGAGTGTAGTCGCTCTAACCTGATCGGCCGTTCCGGCATTCCTGGCCCAGCCGTGATCAGCCGGCTCGTCAGTGAGCGTGCGCCGACTCGAGCCAACGCTCGGCGTCGATGGCCGCCATGCACCCCGATCCGGCGGCGGTGATCGCCTGCCGGTAGGTGTGGTCCTGTACGTCACCGCAGGCGAAGACGCCATCGATGTTGGTGTACGACGTGCCGGGACGCGTGATGAGGTACCCGGTGTCTTCGAGGTCGAGGACATCCTTGAAGAGGTCGGTGTTCGGCCGGTGACCGATGGCGACGAAGAGGCCGGTGACGGGCAACGTGCGGGTCTCGCCCGTGATGACGTCGCGGATGACGGCGCCTTCGAGCTTGTCGGTGCCGATCAGATCGTCGACGGCGGTGTTCCAGAGCATCTCGATCTTCGGATTCGCGAAGGCACGGTCCTGCATGATCTTCGAGGCGCGCAGCGAGTCGCGACGGTGGATCATGTACACCTTCGAGGCGAACTTCGTGAGGAACGTGGCTTCCTCGACGGCCGAATCGCCACCACCGACCACGGCGATCTCGTGGCCACGGAAGAAGAAGCCGTCGCAGGTGGCACACGTCGAGAGACCATGGCCCAGCAGCCGAGTCTCGGCCTCGAGCCCGAGCATCAGACTCTGTGCACCGGTGGACACGATGATCGAGTCGGCCAGGTGCAGTTCGTCACGGATCCAGACCTTGAACGGCCGCTCGGTGAAGTCGATCGCGGTCGCCTTGGCGGTGATGAACTCTGCTCCGAAGCGAACGGCCTGCTCGCGAAAGCGCATCATCAGCTCGGGACCCATGATGCCCTCGGGGAAGCCGGGGAAGTTCTCGACCTCGGTGGTCAGCATGAGCTGGCCGCCCGGCTGGTCGCTCGTGCTCGACGGCTCACCCTCGATGACGAGGGGCTGCAGGCTCGCACGGGCGGTGTAGATGGCAGCCGTGAGGCCGGCGGGGCCGGATCCGATGATGATGACGTTGCGAGTGGACACGTTCAGCCTTCGTGGTGGGGGGAGTGGCGCTTGCGCATGCAGAGTGCCCCGAGGAGGAGCAGGATTCCACCCATCACCATGTACGACACCCAGACGCTCGAGTCCCGATCGATCCAGCCGCCGATGTTCACGAGCGTCTGGATGAGCTTGGTCCCGAGCACGATCGCCAGAGCGAACGCAGCGACCCCGGTGAGACCGCACACGATGCCGAACACCAGCCCACGCACGACCACGACCGCCTTGGTGGTCGCCTTGTCGCGAACGGTACCGACGACCCGCTCGACCGTGTCGGCGAGCTCGGGAGCCCAGTTGGGGTTGGTGAGCGGATTGCCTGACATGCAACGTGACTCTAGTGGGACTCCGGGGACCAGGGCGTTCCTGTCCGGCCGGATGGTCAGGGGCCGGCCTCGACCAGTGGTGTGCAGGTCGACAGGTCGAACGCGGTGAGGCGGCCAGTGGCAGGGTCGCGGACGACGATCGCGCCGATGCCCCGGTAGGTGACGACGCCGATCGCTTCGGCGCCCTCGGTCACGCATGCGCCATCAGTCCCCTCGGAGGCCGGCATCGCCGATCTGCCCAAGGCGTAGGCGACCAGGTCCTCCGGGGTCTGCAGGTCGGATCCCACCGTTGCTCCACCGGTACCGATCGTGTACGCGGTCTGGAGCTCGCCCGTCGTCGCCGCCGGCACCTCGGCCGACGCTGCCGACGTGATGTCGGCGGTGTCGTTCGTGGCCTCCTCGCCGATCACCCCGCCCTGTGCGGAGGTCGCGGCGCGGGTGCTGTCGCCGGCGGAGGGGGCGTTGCCGTCGGTCTTGGCCGATGCGGCCATGGGGGGCGCCGATGCGGGCTGCTCGTCGTCGGAACCGCCGAGACCGCTGAACACCGCGATGCCGCCGAGCACCACGATGACGGCGGCGGCGGTGCCCATGACCGCTCGGTAGGTGCGCCGACGGCGCTCGAACCGGACGACGGTGGCATCGGTGCTGGCCGCCACGGCAGCCATCGCCGTTGCCGACGCACCGGCGAGCATGTCGTCGTACGCACCCAGCGCAGCACCGATCGACCACTCGCGAACCTCGGTGGTGATCTCGACATCGGCGACATCGGCGATGGAGGCGCGGTCGGCGGTGAGCTGTGCGAGCAACCGCTGCAGTTCGGGAGATGCCTCGACCACGGCCTGCTCGTGTGACGCGGCCGTGCCGTCGAGCACGGAGGCAACTGCGTCGAGCTCGGGGCTCGGCGTCACGGAGTCGGGGGCGTCGTCGTTCATGGGGCAGTCGTTGGACGGTCGTCGGGGTCGATCTGGTTCCCGGCACGCAGGATCTGGGCCAGCGCACCTCGCCCTCGAGCGATCCGGCTCTTCACCGTGCCGATCGGGATGTCGAGGGTGGCTGCGATGTCGGCGTAGTCGAGATCGCACACGTCGCGCAGGACGAGGGGCACGCGGAAGTCCTCCGGGAGCATGCGCAACGCTTCATCGATGGCCATGCGGTCACCGAGTCCGTCGATACGGGCCGCACCCTGGTGGTCGGCCGACTCGTGGCCGGCAAGGTCGTCGTCGATGACGAGCGTCGGCCGCCGCTTGCGACGGCGGAGCTCGTCGAGGCTGGCGTTCGTGGCGACGCGGTAGACCCAGGTGCTGAACGACGAACGTCCGTCGAAGCGACCGAGACCGCGGACGATGGCGATGAGCGCTTCCTGGGTGGCGTCGGCGGCGTCGGCATCGTTGCCGGTGATTCGCCGGCACACCACGTAGACACGGTCGTGGTGCGCCCGCAGCAACGAGTCCATCGCGGCGCGGTCACCCGCCATCGCCGCGGTGATGAGCTCGTGATCGGTGCTCATCGGCGGTCAGCCGCCCGGAGCGAAGTCGACCTCGCTGATGGTGCCGCGGAAGGGGTTGTCGTTGCTGCAGAAGCCCGACGAGCCGAGCTGGCGGACGAGCACGAGCACATGGCTGGCAGGCGTGGTGATCGCCACGGTGAGCACCTCCGGCTGCAGCGAGTCGTCCGAGTTGATCGCCGGGCCCCAACCGCTGATCTCCTGGGGAATGGTGT
>JBBDMO010000087.1:0-19918 GCA_040878255.1 Ilumatobacteraceae bacterium | reverse complement strand
CGCCGGCGCCCCCGAACAAGCCTGGATCAACAAACCAAAAATCCAAACAACCTAGGAAATCTCCGGCAACTACCTATTGACAGGTTCCGCCACGCTGCACGCTGTGCATCAGCCAGATCGAAACGGATCACCGGCACGCTCACCGTGCGCGATCGCTCTGGTTGGGTCGGAGTCGACCACCATCAGTGTGATCGCGGTGGTCGGCGCTGCTTCGATTGAGCATCGGGTGATCATGTGGCCCGAACTCGGTCAGGTCAAGTCCGCCCTCCTCGACGACACCCCCACGACGACGGCGCACACCAGAGGTGACGACCCTGCACTGATGACAGAGTTCAAGCACACAGAGCGACACTCTCCAATCTTTCATCGGACGTTTGCCGAAGTGAATTGCGTAGGTCCCGCCGTTGGTCCCCCAGCGAGCATCCCGCGCACAACGTTTGTCCCGTTGGCGAAACGCTCCGCTGCCCGTTCGTCTTCCGGCGATGTGTGTGCGCCGAGGACTCGGTATCGCTCAGTTCGCGGATTGGGATGTCACACGATGGTGGCTGGAGCGACAGCGAGGCCGACAGGAGCGGCACCGGCGTAAAGGCGCTTGTCTCACACTGCGACCGCGAGATCCGTCGAGCCGAGTGCAAGCGCACTGGCAAGCGGGTCAGGCAGACCGGTCAGCGAGCTCGAGGACGACCTCGGGCGGCAAGGCGTCAGCGCAACCGCAGTCGACGACGAGACGGTTTCCGGCGTCGATCTGTCGGCCGACATCGGCGAGGCGACCGACCTCGGCGACCTCACGTTCGATCACGTGTACGAGTGCCTCGACGACTCGTCCGTCCCATTGCGCGCCGGCGTGCTCGCGCAGGATCGAGATCGCCTTGTCAGGCCCCATGCCTTGCCGATACTGCCTCGTTTGGGCCATGGCATCGAACGCGTCGCACACGCTGACGACACGCGCTGCCAACGGGATCTCGTCGCCGGCGAGCCCGTCCGGATAGCCGCGTCCGTCGAGCCGTTCGTGATGACCGCGAATGATCGGTCCGATCGGCGACAGCACCCCTGACAGCCTCACCAATGCTTCTCCCGCCGCGGCATGGCCCTTCACGATCTCGAACTCGGCAGGCGTGAGGCGACCGGGCTTGGTCAGGATCTCATCGGGCAGGGTGAGCTTGCCCAGGTCGTGCAGCAGCGCGCCGACGCCGAGCACCTGCAGATCTGCCGGGCCGATACCGAGTCGCTCACCGACCGCCATTGCCAGCTCGGCCGAACGGACGACGTGGTCGCGCGTGACCGGATCCTTGTTCTCCAGCGACGCCACGAACCGATGCACCAATGGATCGAGTCCGAGCTCGAATGCCGCAAGCGGGGTGTGCACGGTCAATGGACGAAGCACATCGCGCAGTTCGACCCGCTGCCGCAGCGCGATGACCGCCCCGACGGCAAGGAGCAGCACGCCGGAGATGTCGAACACGTGCGCCAACCAGAAGCCTGCCGTGAACGGCGCCCGCCCCAACCACACCAGGCTCGACACCCCGGCCAGCGCGAACCCGATCGACACGACGAAGGGTTTCGAAGAACCCGCGATCGCGGCGAGACGCAACTGCCGGTACGACAACGCAACACACACCGCCATCGACGCAACGGCCACCGAGACCGCCGGCCCGCTGCTCATCGACCACACCGGCAGCAGCGTCGGCCGGACGAGCAGCCCCGCGCTCAGTGCCCCGACAAGTATCAGATGGCCGACGACGAGCGTTCGCCACCGCCGGGTCACAGCTCGAGACCAGTGTGAGCGTGGCGCCATCAGCGGCACGACCGCCAACGACGCGACCGGCAGCGCCCAGAACACCGACGACATCGTGGCGTCGTTGGGCCCGTACAGCACCCCAGGCGTGGTGATCCCGTGCACCAGTGGCAGCACGGACACCGCCATCGTGAACGACCCCATCAGACCTAGTTCTGCGGTGTTGTCACGCCAACCGATCGCAATGACCACAGCCGCTGCCACGGCACAGGCCGAGGCCGCGACCACCACGAGCCAGAACAACGCGAGCGGGCTCACCCACAGCGGCTGCTCCCCCGGCAGGATCGACGCCATCACCTGACCGACCACGAGCACCGACCAGGTCAGGGCCCACCAGATCGTCCTCCGACGAACACTGCGCCGCCCCGTCGTGTCATCCATGCGGGATTCATCGGCGAAATCAACCGGCAACTTCAGTCGAGATCGGGCGCGCCGGCCGGGCACAGGGTGGACACGGACCGTGGGAGGTTCTGCGACGGTTCTGATTGTGTCCCGGTGTGTCCCGTTGTTTCGCTCCGTAAGGTGCCAGTAGGGGTGCCAGCCAAAAGGACTTCGACCTCATCGCTGCGATCACCACCCAACCCATCCAACGCCTCGCTCTGCGCCTGGGTACCGCGTGACGAGGCAGTCCTCGCCGTCGGGATCACCGGTGACGCGGACAGCGTGCCCGACATCGACGTCCTGCGTCGTGGCATCTCCCGCGAATTCCGGGCACTTGTCGGGCTCTACGCGTTGAACGCTGGGGTGGTGCCGTGTCGGGTGTGATCGGTTAGATCCACCCTGGGTGCCGGAGGCCTCGACCATTCTGTGGATTGCGACATCTACAGATTCGGAGGCCTCCGGCGTGGGGAACGGTAGTGGCGACGCGGACGCGTCGGTGTTGTTCAACCTGTCCGGGTTCGCGGTGCGCGCCCAGGCGATGCATGAGGGCGAGTGGTGGCTCGCGGTCGAGACGCACGAGACACGCTCGGCGTGTCGGGTGTGTGGGGTGTTCGGTGTCGGCAACGGCCGCCGCCGGGTGCTCGTGCGCGATCTCCCGATCGCCGGAACACCTGTCGTGGTCGTCTGGGCCAAGCGCACCTGGCGCTGTCGTGAACTGCTGTGCGATCGGGGGTCGTGGTCGGAGACCTCCGATGAGATCGGGGTGCGTGCGTCGTTGACCGAACGCGCCCGCCGGGAGGTGTGCCGTCGGGTCGGCCGCGAGCTCGACACCGTCGCCCAGGTCGCCCGCGAGTTCGGTGTCGGCTGGGCGGCCGCGCATCAGGCCGTGATCGATCACGGCGACCGCCTGATCGCCGCGGACCGCCGTCTCGAACGGGTCACCAACCTCGGTGTCGATGAGCACACGTTCCAACACGCCAACGCCACGCCGGACACAGATGGTCACGACGTTCGTCGACATCGACCGCGGACGCTTGCTCGACATGGCACCCGGCCGGTCCGGGGAGGTGGTGCGCACGTGGATCGACAAACGCCCGGCCGGCTGGTCGGATCAGATCCAGGTCGCGGCGATCGACGCGTTCGCCGGCTACGCGGCAGCGATCCGCGACCGGCTCCCCGACTCCATGTTGGTGATCGACCACTTCCACGCGATCCGCCTCGCCTCCGAAGCCGTGAACGACGTCCGCCGACGCGTGCAACAAGACACGACCGGCCACCGCGGCCGCAAGGGCGACCCGCTCTACGGGATCCGCAGGCTGCTGCTGATGACATGGGCCAACCTCAACGAACGCGGCCGGGACAAGCTCCGGGCCGGGCTCGCTGCCGGCGACCGCGATGGCGAGATCGCCGCGGTCTGGTTGGCTCGCGAACTCTTGTCGGAGGTCTACGCAGCGAACGGGCTCGCCCACGCCCGCCGGCGCCTGATCGTGTTCTTCCAACACGCCGCCGAAGCCAACGTGGCCGAGCTCACACGACTCGCGAAGACCGTTGATCGTTGGCGCGACGAGATCCTCGCGTTCCACACCACCAGCGGCGCGTCGAACGGACCCACCGAAGCCGTGAACCTGCTCATCGAAAAGATCCGGCGCATCGGCCACGGCTACCGCAACTACGACAACTACCGACGCCGCCTACTCCTCGGCTGCGGCATTCAATGGACTACCGACCCAACACACAGAATCTGAGGCCGCCACCCAGCGTTCGCCGCGTAGAGCCACGACGCCGCCAGTTCGACGGGCGACGCCAGATCGCACGCGCTCGACACCTGATCTGCTCCACACTTCGAGCGCGGCACGGCCGAGATCCTCGGCTGACTCGCGACGGGGTCGGTCCCCTCAGTCGGCGGGGCGGAAGTGACGGGTGATCGTGCGGTGCCAGGAGTTGTCCGGCAGGTCGGGGTACAGCACCGCGAGCGCGGTGCAGTACTTGCTCACCTTGGTCGGGCGGATGCCCTGCCGCCACATCCACCGATCGATCCCGCTCGGGACGGGTCCCGACTTCGTCTCGACGATCACTGCGTCGAGTCCGACGGCGGCTCCGTCGGGCGCTGAACACACCAAGCCGCGATCGACCGTGCAGCGTGTGCCGGCGACGGGATCGACGAGCGTCGCCCGGCGGTACCGGGTGGTGAGCGACGGTTGGAGCAGCCCGACGATCGGGCCCGCGCCAGTGATCCGCTCGACGAACTCGGCGCCCGCAGCGGTGAGCTGGTCGGCGCGATGCCGATCGTGCTCGACCCGGTGCTTCACCGTGCGCCCGCGCCCGTCCTTCGTCTTCACCTCGAGCATCGTGAGACCGGCGTCGTCATAGGTGCGGGTGCGCACCTTGAACCGCCGCCGGCGATGTGTGGCCGCGGCGCGATGCAGCGCGAGGTCGGCCGTGTCGAAGTACGTCGAGGTGTAGCCGAAGACGCGGCGACCATCGATCTGCAGCACCGACAAGTCGTCGCGCCAATCACCGATCAAGTCGTCGAGCGAGTGGTGGCCGATGATGTACTTGCGGTCGACGCGGACGAGCAGTTCGGCCGATCCGTTGAGGGCGTCGAGCGAGATCATCGTCAATCGATCGAACGCACTGTCACCGCCAAACGATCCCAGATCGTCTGCGCTCGAGTCGGCGGCGGCGCTCACGACTCGCCGGGGGAGACGATCCGGTAGCGAACGTCGACCACGGTGAGGTCGCTCACCAGGTCGATCCGCTTCACCTTCATCCGCACCACCGTGCCGCCGAGCAGCAGCTCGAGCCGGTGGCGAAGTTCGGTCTCGTCGGTGATCGCCGAGTCAAGGGTGACCCCGTGGCTTCGGTACGACGCGAACAACCGCGGGTGATCGCCGACGAACAGGCCCAAGACGATCGCCCCCATCAACACCGGTGCCACCCAGTCGGGCCCGACCTGCACGCCGCCCAGCAGGCCGAGCGCAATCGCCGAGAAGTAGTAGGCGATCTCCTCCTGGTCGAGCTCGATGGATCGCAGCCTGATGATCGAGAGCACGCCGAACAGGCCGAGGCCGAGGCCGGCGCCGACGTCGGCACGGGCCAGCACCATCGCCACGGCCACCACCCCGACGTTGACGCTGATGATCGCGACCACCATGTCGCGGCGGCGGTGGCGGGGGAAGTAGAGGCCGAAGACGAGGATCAGCATCGCCACGGCGTCGGCGGCGAGACGGGCGGGGTCGGCCAGCGCAATCATCGTCCGTCCCCTTCACGTGACACCTGCAGCGAGGTCACGAGCCGGTCGAGTGCAGCTCGCCACTCGTCGACCGGACGCGCGTCGTCGTGCAACGCCGCTGCCTCGCTCACTGCCGTCTCGATCTGAGCGGTCCAGGCGTCGAGCTGCTCGGCGATGCGCTCCGGCGCGAACGGTCCTGCCAACAGGTCGGCGCGGATGCGGTCGTAGTCGTCGTCGAGCGATGCCACTGCGGCGATCAGGGGGTCGCACGCCGCCGAACGCTGCAGCAGGTTGAAGTTGCCGAACGGAAACGGCTGGCAGTCGGCGGTGATCGCACCGAACGGATCGGCGATCGAGATGAAGTTGCCCACCCCTGTTCCCGGCACGAGCGCATCGAAGGCGTTGTCGAGATCCCAGGGGATCAGCGTGAGGCGTTCTCTGGAGGGGTCCTCATACCAGTAGAAGTTGTGCGGCTCACACTCCTCGAAGCAGTACCAGTGCAACGGCCCGTCGTCGTGACGGATCGCCCGGTCGACCACGAAGGTGGCGATCAGGGTGTCGAGATCGACCCAACGTTCGAGCACGCTCACCCGTTCGTCGGCCGGGGCTGCTGCGAGTTCGGCGGAGAAGCGCGAGATGAGCTCGGCCGTCGGGTCGTCGTCCTCGTTCGTCTCGAGCGCGTCGATGAAGTCGGAGGCCAGCCGAGCCTCCCCGTCGACATCGAGCGGCCACACCTCCTTGTAGACGTTGCCCTTCCCGTCGTCGAAGTTGGCGCGGGCGAAGCGGCCGTCGATCTCCTCGGTCAGGGCGAACACGCCGAGGTACTCGCCGTTCACGACCACCCGTGCGTGCGTGGAACGGGGCGCCGGCACGCCCATCTCGCGGAAGAGCCAGTACCCGAGGCGCTCGTGCATCAGCGTGGGGTCGAGGTTCTGTGCGTGCAACTGCACGCGGCGCACCCCGTAGAACTCGCGGTCGGGGTCGTCCCAGTTGATCTTCAGCTTCATCGACAGCTTCGTGCAGGTCTTGGGGCCTTCGGCCTGCAGGGGGTTGGGGGCCGAGGTACACCCGACGAAGGCGCCGACGGACCCCTTGTACCGGATCCCGATCGGCTCGATTGTCTCGCCGTCGAAGGTGAGCGAACCCTCGACGTACTCCTCGGCGGCCGGATCGGCGTCGATCTCGGCGAGTGACGCCTCGGGGAGGTCGATCTCGAAGGTGTGGAGCCGCTCCTGGTCGAAGAGGACGTCATCGTCGCTCGTGGCCCAACGCGACGTCTCGGCCACGGTGGACCCGGTGGATCCGGCCACGGTCGCCTCCGGCGCGGACGTGTCGGGAGTATTGGACGCACCGGACGAATCGGGAGCGGCCGCTGACACCGGGGCTGGTGCTGGTGTCGAGCCGGTGGTGGCGACATCTGAGCTGCCGGAGCTGCCGCCGGCGCATGCTGCTGCGGCGAAGGCGAGCACCACGGCGCAGCACGTCCTCGACACCCATGAGGCTGTGCGCCTGCTCTGCATCATCGGCCCCCAGCGTCGCGCCCCGTCGGCCGCAACCTACTGGACACCCGTCGTTCACGCCCCGTTCAGCAAAAACGCCTCCCTGCTCGACGAGCAACTGGTGGTGTACCTGCCTGATCAGCACCTCGATCTCGATCGGCTCGAGCAGTTCACCGACGAACTCGGCGTCCATCAGGATGGCAGCGACCGCCGGAGGGTGACCCGGATCCGCTGAGTCGATGTCCGCCAGACCGCTCCACAAGGCGTCGGATGCCTGAGCCCATGCAGCGTCTCGTCGCATTGTCCTCGCCGGGGGTGACGCGAGCAACCAGCGATCGAACGGTCTGACACGCGGTCACCGGCGAGCACTCGATGTCCGGCGAGACGGTCACCATCGCTCGCGACAGTGCGGTGCTGGGCTTCGGCCGTCCCCGAGCTCACCAAGTCCTCGCGCGATGATGCTTGTCGACAATCGAACGAGGTAGGCGATGTTCAACTTCTGGACCGTGATGTATCTGATCTTCGTGGGCATCGTGGCCGGATTCGTGGCGCGACTCCTCGTGCCAGGTCGCGATGCGATTGGATTCTGGCGCACGATCCTGCTCGGAATCGCAGGATCCTTCGCAGGTGGGTTCCTCGCCTGGGCGCTGTTCGGCTGGGACGAGGACGAGGGAGCGCTCCAAGCGGGTGGAGTCATCTTCTCGATCATCGGCGCCGTGCTCGTCCTGCTGGTGTGGAGAGCAATCGGGCGGCGTCGTTCGACAGCGCCCTGAGGTTCGGGTCCGCGCACGCTCCACGAGGAGCGGCGCACGTCGGCGAAGCGCCGCGCCCAGTTCGCTCATCCGATCCGGGGTGACGAGCGGTGGGCAATCCTGTCCTTTGCCGTGGATTGGTCATGCAGAACCCCCGTGCGGCAAAGGTCGTCGTGACGTCTGGGCCGGCACGGCACGGCAGTCCGCGCTCGCCGTGGCACAGTGGCGCATGGACATCGCCCGCATCTCGGCAGCCGTGGCCGGCACAGCACTGGTCGTCGGTTACGCCGTCGGGTCGGGCCTGTGGGTCAGCTCGGGCGACGCCTGGTACCGCTCGCTCGAGCAGCCGCCCTGGCAACCACCCGACGCTGTCTTCGGCATCATCTGGCCGTGCAACTTCGCTGCGCTCATCGCCGCCGGTATCGCCGTGGCACTCAACGGGTCACCGGCGGCACGCACCGTCTGGCTGGTGGGCCTGGCGCTCAGCGTCACCGCCGCACTCGCATGGGCACGCCTGTTCTACGTGAGCCATTCGCTGTGGCCGGCCGCCCTCGCCCTGATCGCCGCAGCCGCGTTGACCGTGCCCATCGTGGTAGCGGCCTGGCACACCCGCACCTGGGCCGGCGCGATCCTGGTGCCTTACAACGTATGGGTGGCCCTGGCAGCATCGCTGTCCGTCGGCTACGCGCTGAGGAACTGAATCGAACGCCCTCGGGACCGGTCTGGTTGCCAGCGAGACCATCACTGTGTTGGCGCGCTTGGCCACACCCGTGGGTGGCTTGCTATCTGGGGCCTGACAGGGCGATGCGATTGCCCTCGGTGTCGGCGAACTCGGCGACGACACCCTGCTCGCCCACGTCGGTCACCGGATACAACACCGATCCTCCACGCTCCAACGCTCGGGCAAGCGTGCCCTCGACGTCGTCGACGCGACAGTAGACACGGGTGCCATCGATCGACGGCACGTAACTGTCACCCGTCGCCAAGGCACCGCTGGCACCCCCGGGCTCGTCTGCCTCAGGAAAGAGCGCCATCGGGTGACCGTCGATGACCGTGCGTTCCAACTCGACCTCGAAGACGTACTCGTAGAACGCCATCGCCCGCCCGACGTCGACCACCGGGATCTCGAACCAGTTGACCAAGCCCACGCGCCGATTCTTCCAGACACCGGCCTCGGCGTCGCCCGGCACCCCTCCCGAAACCCACGAACACTTGGCACGCCGGCCAGCCCATCTGCTCAACAGCATCGGCAACGCCCCAACGACCACGCTGGCGAGGACCGCCACGACTCGCCCCCATGATGTTCTACAAACCGTATACTCATTCGTATGACAACGCCGGTACCAACACGGTTCTCCGATGACGAGCTCGCGCTCATCGATGAGCTCGTGGAGGAAGGCATCGGCGAGAGCCGGTCGGCAGTGATCCGGCGAGGCGTCCACCATCTCGCCGATTCGGTGCGCCGTGCACGCGTCGGCGCCGCCATCGCCGCGTCGTACCGGGAGCGTCCACAGACACCCGACGACGATGAGCTCGCGATGGCGAACGCAATGGCGATGACCGAGGCAGAGCCGTGGTAGCCCAAGCCGAGATCTGGCTCATGGAGACGCCGAACCAGAAGCGTCGGCCGGTGCTCGTCGTCTCCCGCGACGAGGTCATCCCGTTCCTCAACAACGTCGTCGTGGCTCCGGTGACGAGCACGATCCGCAGTATCCCGACCTGCATTCCCGTCGGACCCGATGAGGGGATCGACCACGACAGCGTGGCCACGTTCGACAACCTCGCTGCCGTACCAAAGTCGGTGCTCACCACACGGCTCGGTGAACTCGGCCTGGGCGGACGACGACAGATCTGCGAGGCACTCGACGCCCTGGCCAACTGTTGAAGATGCCTGCCGATCCTCGAGTTCGAACCGGTCGAGGTCATCTCACCCTCGGGTCCGCAGCGCACGATTGACTGGGGCGATGGCCCGACTGTTCATCGCCGTGTGGCCACCCGAGGAGGTGGTGGCCGACCTCACCGCGCTGCACCGCAAGGACCAGCGCGGCGTGCGCTTCGTGGTGCCCGAGTCGTGGCACATCACCCTGCGGTTCCTCGGCGAGGCTCGACCCGACGACGTGCGCGCCGCGATGGAGGGTTGGTCGATGCCTGCAGCCACGGTGCGCCTCGGGCCTGCAGTCGACGTGCTCGCCGAGCGGGCGCTGGTGCTGCCAGCGGCCGGACTCGACCACATTGCTGCCGAGGTGGCCGAGCGCACCGCCCATCTCGGCGAGCCGCCGCGCAAGCGGTTCACCGGCCACCTCACCCTCGCCCGATTCAAGCCCTCTGCGGAAATGCCGCGGGTGCTCGGCTCGACGCTGAGCGCCGAGTTCGTCGCCGACGAGATCGCGTTGGTGCAGAGCCGTCTCGACCCCGCTGGCGCCCGCTACGAGACGATCGACGCCTGGCCCCTCGGCTTGTCGTACTGAGCCGTGTAGGCAATCACCTCGTAGCCCAGCATCCGGTAGAGGTCGAAGGCCTGGCGGTTGTCGGTGTTGGCGCTGAGCGCTGCCTCGCTCATCCCGCGAGCCCGCAGTTCGTGGAGGCTCGCGGCGATGAGCGCCCGGGCGATGCCCTTGCCCCGCCACCCGAGCGTGGTGGAGATGTGTTCGGTGTAGCCGCGCATGCGACCGGTCACGGCGTTCTCCTCGGCGTTGATGTACGACTTCACCTGGCCCACCACCTGCGCGTCGGTGCCGTCGCCCGCCCAGGCGATTTTCCAGAGCGTCTCGTCGCGCAGGGGGTCGGCGAGGAACGCTTCGAACTCGGACTCGTCGGTCTCGACGAAGTCGGGCTGGCCGCGGAAGGCCTCATGGTGCGTGGCCCAGATCTGATGCAGATGGTGCGGTTCGACCGGTCGCGTCTCCACGCTTGCGGGCAATGCGTAGTCGGCGATGTCGTCGAGATGCGGCCGCACGAGTGAGGCCGAGAACCGTGTGGTGGTGAAGCCGGCCTGTGCGAGCGCGGCACCGAGGCCGATGTCCGCCAGACCGTGGCCGGGGTGCGGCGCCCAGGCGCGCAACTGCGACGGCCGCCCGTCGTCGGGCTCGATCAGGTCGACGTGCGCTTCCCAGCCGCTGACGAGTGCAGCCAACAGCTCGGGCGTTCGGTGATCGGGGTCGACGGCGATGATGGAGAACCACACGCGACTGTCGCCCTCCGCGTGGTCCCAACCGGTGCGCAGGTACGCCGCCGGTGCGCCCTCGGTGGTCTCGACGATGGCGACATCGCGCGAGAGATCGCAGCGTTCGAGGTGCGGGTAGCTCGCATCGAACTGCTCGGCCGTCGACAACTCGGCATCGGGCTCGTCGCGTTCAGCAGCGGTCTTGAGCGCTGCCATCAGCGAATGGTCGGCGCGCCCGCGATAGGGGCGGGCCACGTAACCGGCTGGCAGATCAAGACGCATGGACAACGACCGTACGCAGTCGACGGCGCATCATCTCCCGTTGTGGCCTGACCGCGCCGCGTAGAGTGCACGGATCGACGAAACCCGCCCACACCTGATCACTGCGGTGGTCGCCGCCGCGGCGATTGCCCTGTCGTCGTGCAGTTCCGGCGACGTCGGTGCCGAACCTGCTGCGACGGTGTCGGCCGCGGCTGCAGTGTCGACGTCGGCTGCGCCCACCACTACGGTGCCGGCTCCCGTCTGCGTGGCGAAGGCCCAGGCCGGTGACTCGCTCACCGCCATCGCCGACCGCAGCGGCATCACGCTCGACGAGTTGGTGAAGGAGAACCTGTTCGACCCCGCCGACACCTTCTACCCGGGCACGGAGTTCGACGTCTGCGTCGGCGACAACGTCGACCCCACCGACCCGACGCTCGTCGAGCCACCCTCGGAGGCGGTGATGCTCCAGCAGCGGGAACTGAACGAGCTGTTCTCGACCACCTCGATGCTGCCGCTCGGCGTCGACGGCGACTCCGGCAGGCTGACACGCCAGGCGATCTGTGCGGCACGGATGGGCCTCGGGTTGCCGGTACACAACCGGCACCTCGCCCCCGGTAGCGACGAGGAGGCCACGATCTTCGCAGCCACCGGATTCGGCATCCCCGACGGGGCGCCCACCGACGCCGCCAAGTGGATCCTCGTCGACCAGCGATGTCAGGTGATCTTCATCGGCGAGGGCGCCGACCGGGTGGTCGACATCTTCCCGACGTCGACCGGCGAGGAAGGCCACGAGACCTTCAGCGTCCGCGCCCGTGCCTTCCGGTTCGACCCCTCCATCGAGACCGATGGGTGGCACGACAGTTCGAGCTTCCCGGTGGAGATCGACAACCCCCTGAACGGCAACATGTACAAGCCCATCTACTTCAACGAGGGCCAGGCGATCCACGGCGCGGAGTACATCCCGCCGTGGCCGCGGAGCAAGGGCTGCGCGCGCACCTTCCCGAAGCACCAGGACAAGATCATCGAATGGCTCGGCCTGCAGGACATGACCGAAGCCACCTGGAAAGTCGGCGACATCGGAGCGACCGTTGTCGTGCAGGGTCGCTACTCCGACCTGGCCGACACGCCCTGATCAGCGGCCCGGGCGCACCTCGTCGAGGACGACGGTGATTCGCGCTGTGTCGGAATCGGGCACACCTGCGGCAACGGCGAACTCGGGCCAGCGACGAACGACAGCCACCACCTCGCGGACGATGCGGCGATAGCCGGGCACGTCGTGCCGCTCGCCCACGGCGTGCAGGTCGGCCGCCGTGATGCCAGTGGCCTTGCCGTTCACGTCCATCAGATGCTGGCGCAGCCACTGGTTCGACGAGTCGTGGGCGAACGTGACGTCGTAGGCCGGCGCCAGCTCCCAACCCGAGTCGGGGCGGCGCAGGAACGACAGGTTGCGGGTGTGGTCGTCGTTGTTGGCAGCGGCGACGTTGAACACCATCCGGCGGAACGCCTCGGCCAACTGCTCGGGGCCGAGGCCGAGCAGGCGCACCGTCTGGAGATACTGGTCATAGCCGTGAGCGCCGATGAGGTTGAAGTCGAGATGCGCGAGGCCGCACAGCGAGATGACGTGGTACTTCTCGCCCGCCGGCCCTCGGTCGAACCGGCGCGTCACGAAGTGACGGCGTGGGCCTTCGTCGAGCAGGCGGCACTCGGTCATCACGATGCCCGCCGCCAGCGCCATCTGCGAGTAGGCGTACTCGATGCGGCCGAATGCTATTCCGCCGCCCAAGCTGACGCCGTGCCCGTCGAGTACTGCACCACCCACGCCGTCGAGCTTGAACAACCAGTGCTCGAAGCCGGGCTCGAGCGGCCGCCACGCCGAGCGGATCTGGAACGTCGCCAGATTGAACGCCACCAGTGCCTTCGGCCGTGCGCCACCGGCCGACGAGCCGACGACGATGAGTTGCTCGAGCGCTTCGCGGTCGACAGCGTTGTCACCCGAGCCGTCGAAGGCGGCGCGGGCGGCGAGCACCAGGTCGGCCATCTGCACGGCTGAGGCGGCGGGGGCGTCCCGCATGATCGGCGGGCGGAACTCGAGCGCACCCATCGCCCGGTCAGCCACGTACGCGAGCCGGTCGAGCACGGAGAACTGCCCCGGGTCGATCCCCTCCATGGCCATCCAGCGGTCGATGAGCGCGTTGCCGAACCGGTCCGGGAGCGCATCGGCGACGGCCGGTGGCAGCCGGCGGAACGTGTCGGCCGAGAGACCGGGGAACTCGAACGGGGCAGTCCGCAGCGGCATGTGCAGCGGAGCGAGCTCGACCCCCGAGGCCACCCACGCCGGGTCATATTGGAAGGCGTACCACCCGGTGGACGGGTTCGGTGCCACGGCACCCACGCGCCTGCCCCAGGCGAACACCTCGAGCGCCGGCACAGGGCGGTAGGTCATTGCGGCCGCCGCGGCCGTGCCCGCGGTCGCTGCCAGCGCTGGTCGGCGTGCTGGTCGGCGTGCAGGGTCTGCTCGACGACGGCCAGCGGGCTGAACGGCGCGGGCGCAGGCTCGAGCTGGGTGAGCCAGTCGTCGGCGCCGAGCGCATGCACCGCCCGGACCAGCGTCGTGACGTTGGCCCCCGCCCCGGTCTCGAGGTTGCGTAGCGCGCCGGCCGAGACGTTGGCCCGGTCGGCCAACGCTGCACGGGTGACACCCTGGGCGACACGCCGACGGCGCAGCGCCAAGCCCAACTGCTGTTCAAGCCGCCGATCATCCACAAACAGGAAGATATCACCTGAGGTCAGGTCATCGCCTGGATCGGACACACTGATGCCATATATCTGCTATTTACACTACCTGGATACGGAAGTATCAGAAATCCGAATGTTCTGAACTGCGGCAATCGCACGCCCCACGGGAGTGCCCGGGTCCGGGCACTCGTCAGGGAGTGACGTGCTGGAGGCGGTCGAGGAAGCGCAGCGCCGCGTGGGAGGACTCGCTGCGCCACAGGGCGACGACGTCACCGGGATCCTGCTCGATCTGGGCACTGATCGCCTCGGCCATGTCGGTGATGCGTTCGCGCTGGCCCGCGAGCATGCCGCTGATGTCGATGTCGCAGATGTCGGCGATGATCAGCTTCAGGAGCAGTTCGCTGCGCAGGTCGCGGAGGTGCACGACGGGCGTGGCGAGCCACGTGCGGAGCCGGGCGCGGCCGGTTCGTGTCGCGGCGAGGATCGTGCGATTCCCGCCGGCGATGCCGGGCTCTTCACCGACGGGATGGATGTAGCCGCGGACGGCCAGCTGTTCGAGCGAGCGGTAGGTGAGCGCCCTGGACAGTGACCACACACGGCCGACGTCACCACCCGGCTTGAGCCGCGCAGCGATGGCGAACCCGTGGGTGGGCGCCGAGTACAGGATCCCGAGGCACGCCCATTCACCGAGCAGCAGTTGGTGTTCGCTCGTCCGCCCCACGTTCACCATCGTCGCAGTGCTGTCAACGGTCGGGAGACCGGGTCCACGGTCATGCCGGTTGCCGGCGGGTGCCGGGGGTTCGGTTCACGCGGGGTACACCTCGATGTCGGTGGCCTTGACCGTGGCGTAGATCTCGTCGCCCGGGCGCAACTGCAGCGCATCGAGGGCAGCGACGGTGATCTCGGCGATCAGTGGGAGTTGGCCGTCGATTCCGACCCGGACGCGGTCACCGAGCCGGTCGATGTCGGCGATCGTGCCGCTCCACGTGTTGCGGGCGCTGGACCCGACAGCAGGCTCACGCACGAGCGCTATCGAGGGCGGCCGGATCACCGCGAACGACGATCCGGGGAGTGCGTCGGCGATCACGACATGCGCACCGGCGTCGGTGGTCAGCACCCCGTCGACGACGTTCCCGGTGACAAGGTTGACCCCGACGAGGTCGGCGACGTAGCGCGACCGTGGATGGGCCGTCACTTCGGCGAGTGTGCCGACCTGGACGATGCGGCCGGCGTCGAGAATCGCGACCCGGTCGGCGAGCGCATAGGCATCGACAGGGTCGTGGGTGACGAGGATCCGCATCCCGTCGAACGTCTCGAGGTGCTGGCGCAGATCTCGGCGGACACTGCTGCGCGTCCCCGCATCGAGCGCGGCGAGCGGTTCGTCGAGGAGCAGCAGCCGCGGGTTCGTCGCCAGTGCCCGTGCGAGCGCAGCGCGTTGGGCTTGACCACCCGACAGCGCCCGCGGCCGCTGGTCGGCGTAGCCGGCGAGGCTGACACGTTCGAGCCACTCTCGGGCGATCCGTCGAGCCTCGGCCTTCGGGGTCTTGCGTGCGCGGAGCCCATAGGCGACGTTCTCGAGCACGCTCATGTGGTCGAACAGCAGGTAGTTCTGGAAGACGAAGCCGACCGGTCGTTGCTCCGGTTCGACGAAGGCGTCGGTCGATGGGTCGTCGACGACGGTGCCATCGATGGCGATGCGGCCGCTGTCGATCGGGGCGAGACCGGCCAGGCAGCGCAACACCGTGCTCTTGCCGGCTCCGTTCGGGCCGAGCAGGGCAAGCAGCTCGCCGGGCCTCACGTCGAGGTCGGCGTGCAGGTCGAGCGTGCCGAGCTGCAATGCCAGCTGAGCAGACAACGTCACGCAGCCACCCCCGAGATCGGTCGGTCGGTGCGCCCGAACCACCTGTCTCGCAAGCCGACGAGCACCGCGAACGAGATCGCGATCAGCAATAGCGCCAGGATGATCGCCTCTTCCGGGTTGGTCTCCAGCGAGAGGTACACGGCGAGCGGCATCGTCTGGGTCGTGCCGGGGAAGTTGCCCGCGAACGTGATCGTCGCGCCGAACTCCCCCAACGCCCTGGCCCACGCAAGCACCGCACCCGCAACGAGCGCCGGACGGATCGCAGGCATCGTCACCCGCCGGAACGTGTACCACCGCGACGCACCGAGCGTCCGCGATGCATCCTCGACACGACCATCGAGTTGCCGCAGCGCGGCCTCGACCGTGATCACCAGGAACGGCATTGCCACGAACGTCTGGGCGATCACGACCGCAGCCGTCGTGAACGGCAGGGTGATACCGAACCACCGGTCGAGGTACTGGCCGACGATGCCACGTCGGCCGAGCGCGAAGAACAGGGCGACACCACCGACCACCGGCGGCAACACCATCGACAGCGTGCACAACGCCCGCACCATCCCGCGGCCGGGGAACTCGACCCGCGCCAGCAGCCACGCCAACGGCACACCGAACACGATCGACAAACCCGTCGCCCACAACGAGCAGACCATCGACAGTCGCAACGCCGTCAGCGCGTCATCCTGGGTGAGGTAGTGCCAGGCATTCGACCACGGCGCCCGCCACAACAACCCGATCAGCGGCAGCGCGAAGAACACCACCGCGACGATCGCGAGGGCCAGCACCGGGACAGGGAGACCGACCCGCCTGCCCCGGCGCCGTCGACTGCTCACGGAGCGAGGAAGCCGTACGAGGCGAGGATCCTGCGACCCTGCTCACCGTTCACGAAGTCGACGAACGCCTGCGCACCTGCAGCGTTCGGGGCGTCCTTGGTGACCGCGATCGGATACTCCGCGACCACGTTGATGTCCGCCGGAATCTCCACACCCTCCGCCTTGTCGCCGGCCGCGGTCACGTCGGTCAGGTACACGATCCCCGCATCCGCTTCACCCAGGGTCACCTTGGTCACCACCGCTTTGACGTTCTCCTCCAGCGACTTCGGCGTCACCGTCATCCCGGCCTGCTCGAACACCTTCGACGCGTACTTGCCGCAGGGCACCTCCGGAGCGCACATGACCACGATCAGATCCGGGTTCGCGAGGTCGGCGACACCAGTGATCCCTGTCGGGTTGCCCGGCCCGACGATGATCTCCGCCAGGTTCGTCGCGAACACCACCGGCTCCGACCGGTTGTTGCCGGCATCGATCAACTTCGTCATGTTGCTCGAGTCGGCCGATGCGAACACATCCGCCGGCGCGCCCTCGCCGATCTGCGTCACCAGTTCCGACGATGCCGCGAAGCTGAACGTCACCGTCGCATCCGGGTTCTCGACCATGAACGCATCACCGATCTCCGTGAACGCCGCCGTCAGCGACGCAGCAGCGAACACCGTCACCGCTCCCGACACCGCCGCCGAAGCATCCGTCACCGCGACCGTGCTGGCCGAGGTGGTCGCCGCCGACCCGGAATCGCCCGACCCACACGAAGCATCGAGGATGCCCAGCACCGCAACGGCCGCGAGGGGGATTCTGGGCATTCGGCGCATGCATGCGAGCATAGTCACTCGTCAACTAAACGAGCGTCATCGGCTGACCAATCAGCCCGAACGCCGCAGCGGCCTCCCCGTCGAACCGGGATCCGCTCGGTCAGAAGCTGGTGATGAACGTGACAACGCTCAGCACGAACAGCACGACCGCAGGGGCCGTTCGTGCCGCAGTGTCGCGGGCACGCAGGTGCAGGCCGGTCGCGATGAGGAAGTAGAGGCTCAGGCAGAACGCTGCGCACGAACCGAGCGCGTCGATCCAGATCCCGATCAGCAACCCGAGCGCACCTGCCACCTTCATCGCGCCGAGCGCCGGGATGATGCGGATCGGCATCCGCAGACGCTCCATGGTCTCCAGAGTCTGCGGCAGCACCTTGAAATCGGCCGCGGCAGTCACCAGGCAGACAAGAGCGGTGACGACAGCGAAGGTGGTGGAGAGAACGTCCATGACCGAACCGTAGCCAACCACTTTTGGTGGTCGACGGCGCGTAGCATCGCCGAGCATGATCCGCCGTGTCGGTAAGAACCTGACGTTGCTTGCACCGGACAGTCCTGAGGTGTCCGAGGCATCGGTACAGCTCGAGCGCGACGGCTACGCCGTGCTGCACGACGTGCTGTCGGACGATGAGGTCGCAGCGCTCGTGGTCGATGCCGACCACGCGTTCACCAGCCGTGGTCCCGACCACGGGCGGCGCGGCGCCGACGAGTTCCGGTACGAGATGCTCAACCACAGCGAGCTCGCCCTCCGCACCCTCGGCCACCCACGGATCCTCGAGGCGATCGAACCCCTCCTCGGCGACGACTGCCACGTCATTGCCAACACGCTGTGGCGCAACGGCCCCGAGTTCGAGGGTGGTCCGTGGCACTGCGATGCGGGCCCGCACGTGCCTCGTCCGGCTGACGTGCCCTGGGACGATCGCATCCCGTATCCCGTGTTCGCCATCGGCGCACACATCATGCTTCGCGACTGCACCATCGCCGATGGCCCCACGGCCGTGCTTGCCGGCAGCCACCGGTCGGGGAGGCTCGCGCCGGTCTCGCAGGTGTTCGACCCCGAGCTCACCTACGAAGGACGGCCCGCTGTGCTGCTCGAGGCAGCGGCCGGCGACGTGGCCCTGTTCGTGAGCGACATGTGGCACCGTGGCACGCCGGCCAACGGCGGCAGCGGACGCCTGTTCCTCCAGGCCCACTACGGCCGGCGCGACATCGCCCAACGGATCCGCCTGACCGCCGACGCCAACCACCTCTCGGCCGAGGCGATCACGTGGGCCGACACGCCACGCCAGCGCGACCTGGTGGGTCTGCACGGGCCCTTCTTCTACGACGGCTGAGCATGTGGCTCGCCAGCTGCCTCAGAGTTCGACGGTGCCACTGATGCAAGCCACCACGTCGCCGCCCACCCACACGGCACCCGCGCCGTCGGTGGTGATGCGCACCCTGCCGGCTCGCCCGAGCGCGGTGCCCTGCGACGCGACGTACGGGGCCGAGAACCGGCCGGTACCGATGAGCCACTGCGCCAGCGATGCGTTCAGGCTGCCCGTCACCGGGTCTTCGAGGGTGAGGCCACTGTCGGAGTACAGGGCACGCACCTCGTACGCGTACGGCGACCCTGCCGGATACGGCCCAGCGACACCGATGGTGAGCTGCATCGCATTGGGACGGATGGCCATCACCTCGTCGGCCGACCGCAGCAGCAGGCCGAGCCACCCCGGTCCGTTGTCGGCCCAGGTGGCATCGACCACGTCGTTGCGGCCAATGCCGAGCTCGTCGACCGCCTGCTGCAACGTCGCCTCGTCGACCGGCCCGCCCCGCAACAGCGGCGGCGCTGCGAACGCGAGGGCATCGCCATCGACCCGGATGCTGACGAGCCCCACCCCGCACTCCTGCACCACCTCACCTGCACGACGAGGCACTCCGCCATGTGCCAGCCAGGCGTGTGCCGAACCGAGAGTGGGGTGCCCGGCGAAGGGCAACTCGGCCACCGGGGTGAAGATGCGCACTCGATAGTCGGCCGCTGGGTCGGTGGGCGGCAACAGGAACGTCGTCTCCGAAAGGTTCGTCCAATTGGCGAACCGCTGCATCTCGGGCGTGTCGAGCCCGTCGCTGTCGATCACCACGGCCAGCGGATTACCGAAGTACGGGCGGTCGGTGAACACGTCGAGTTGGGTGAAGCGGCGTTGCATGCCGCTCAGTCTGTTCACCCGTCGACGAACCGACAAGCGGGTTCGCGCAGCCCGCCCACCGAATGCGCACGTGCGTGTGCATTCAGCTGCACGAACATGTACCTTCACCTCATGCGAACCACCATCGAGTTCGACCCCGACACGTCAGCAGCCATCGAAGAGCTCCGCCGGGCAGAGCAACTCGGTGTGAGTGACGCGGTGAACACGCTGATTCGACGCGGCTTGCTGACAAGCACGCCCACGGCCCGGTTTCAGCAGCGAACCCGGTCGGTCGGTCTCCGTCTCGATGTGTCGAACATCGCCGAGGTCCTCGAGACGCTCGAAGGCGCCGAGTCGCGATAGTGCTGGTCGACGCCACCATCCTCCTGTACGCGGTCGACACCGAGAGCCCATTCCATGACCGCACCCGCCGTTGG
>JBBDMO010000086.1:0-20088 GCA_040878255.1 Ilumatobacteraceae bacterium | reverse complement strand
GTTCTGCTGGATGAGCTTCCCCGACCCGCACCACCCGTGGGACCCGCCTGCGTCAGAGGTCGGCCGCATCGACTGGCGCGACGTCCCCCTGCCCGACGGCTACCCGCAGGACGCCACCGAGCGCGAACGCATCCTCGACGACAAGCCGCGCCACTGGCGGGCCTGGTACGACGGTCGGCTCGTGTCGAACTACGAGGCACCGCTGCAGTGGGTGCCGGCCACCCTGACCCCCGATCAGATCCGCGAGGTCAACGCGCTGAACGCCGTCGAGTGCGAGCTCATCGACGAGGCGATCGGCCGCGTGCTTGCCGCCATCCGCGCCAAGGGCTGGGACGACGACGTCGACATCGTGTTCACCACCGACCACGGCGAACTGCAGGGTGACTTCGGCCTGCTGTTCAAAGGCCCGTACCACGTCGACGGGCTGATGCGGCTGCCGCTCGTGTGGCGGCCCGCACCGTCGTCTGGCACCACACCCTCGGCCGTCAGCCGACCCGTCGGACTGGTCGACCTGGCACCCACGTTCTGTGCGATCGCCGGCCTGCCGGTGCCCGACTGGATGGAGGGCAAGCCCCTGCCGGTCGATGACGTCGATGCCGACGCCCGCGGCTTCGAGCGCGTGCTGACCGAGTGGGACAGCGTGCTGTTCGGCGTGGGCGTGCACCTGCGCACGATCATGCGCGACCGCTGGGTGTGCACCACCTACCTGCCGGGCTTCGCCCACGACGGCACCGAAGGCGAGCTGTACGACCTGGTCGACGACCCGCTGCAGCGGGTGAACCGCTGGAACGATCCGTCACTGGCGTCGCTGCGCAGCGACCTCGTCGCCGACCTGTGGGACCACCAGCCGGTCCAGCAGGTGCCGCTGCTGCCCGTCGAGGCGCCCGTCTGATGACGTGGGTGCCCGACGTCCTCGACGGGTTCGAGCAGACGACGCTCACCCTGCCCGACGCCCTTGACGGCCCGGTCGAGGTCGTCGTCGTCCGCAAGCGGACGTCGCTCACCACCACCGCCGGGGTGCTGTACGTACACGGCTTCGTCGACTACTTCTTCCAGACGCACCTGGCCGACTTCTACGAGCAGCAGGGCCTGCGGTTCTACGCCGTCGACCTGCGCCGCCACGGGCGCTCACTGCGCGACCACCAGCAGCCGAACACCATCCGCGACATCGACGAGCTGCTCGCCGACGTCACCGCCGCGCTGGGCGTGATGGCCGACGACGGCATCGACTGGACGCTGCTGAACGGCCACTCGACCGGCGGCCTGGTCGCCGTCGTCTTCGCCGCACGGGGTGTCGGCCGCGAGCACGTGGACGCCGTGCTGTTGAACAGCCCGTTCCTCGACATGAACCTGCCCGCATGGCAGGAGCGCATCCTCGAACCGGTGCTCGCAGCCGTCGGCAAGGTCGCCCCCGGATTGAAGCTGCCCGGCCTGTCGACGGTGTACGGCGAGAGCATGCACGTGTCGCACCACGGCGACTGGGACTTCGACCAGCGCTGGAAGCCCGTGGCCGGCTTCCCCACACGAGCCGGTTGGTTCCGGGCGATCCACCTCGCGCAGGCCGAGGTCGAGCAGGGCCTGCACATCGACGTCCCGGTGCTCCTGCTGCACGCAGCTCGCAGCGCATGGCCCAAGCAGTGGGCGCCCGATGTCGCCACCGCAGACATCGTGCTCGACGTCGCCGACATGCAACGCCTGGGCCCTGGGCTCGGCTCGAAGGTCGAGGTCGCTGCGGTCGACGGAGGCGTGCACGACCTCGTGCTGTCGGCACCCGCGGCGCAGGCGATGACCTTCGAGCTGATGGCAGCCTGGCTCGGCCGCATCCGCGCCTGACCCCGGGTCAGCCGCGCCGGAACTTGTCGATCTGGCGGCGGTCCTTCTTCGTCGGCCGACCACTCGCCCGGTCGCGAGTGAGCAGCGGGGCGGACATGTCGGCCGGCGGTGGTGGCGGGCTGTGGTCGACGAAGCACTCGACCGCCACGGGTGCGCCGACGCGCTTGTCGATGACGCGCACGACCTCGAGGATCCGCTCGTGCCCGTGGCCCTTCACCACCACGCGGTCACCGACCTTCACCGACGTCGACGGCTTCGCCGGCGTGCCGTTCACCCGCACATGTCCGCCCTGGCACCCGTCCGACGCCGCCGTGCGGGTCGCGTAGGCGCGCACCGACCACAACCACTTGTCGACCCGGGTGCTGTCCATCGCCGGAGCGTAACGAGGGGGCGGTGCACGGCGGGTCCACCCGGAGCGATACCGTCTCAGGGTCGCCCCCGGCCCTTTCGCCATCACCTCGGGCGTCTGTGGAGCGCCTGTATGGAACCGTCGAACGAACCCGGATCCGACACGGCGGTGATCGCCATCGACCCGCTGGTGTTCGAACGGCGCTGGAAGATCCTGGTCGTGCTGTGCACGAGCCTCATGGTCGTCATCGTGGGCAACACGGCGCTCAACGTCGCGCTACCCACGCTGGCACGCCAGCTGAACGCCTCGATCTCGCAACAGCAGTGGATGGTCGACGCCTACGGCCTCGTGTTCGCCGGCCTCCTGCTGACGGCCGGCACCATCGGTGACCGCTCGGGCCGCAAAGGAGCCCTGCAGTTCGGCCTCACCGTGTTCCTCGCCGGCTCGCTGTTCGCCGCGTTCATGGACAGCGCCGGCGGCATCATCGCCGGCCGTGCCGTCATGGGCTTCGGCGCCGCGTTCGTCATGCCCGCCACACTGTCGATCCTGACCAACGTCTTCCCGCCGCACGAGCGCGGCAAAGCGATCGCCATCTGGGCCGGCATCTCCGGCGGCGGCGCCGCGATCGGTCCGGTCGCCAGCGGCTTCCTGCTCGAGCACTTCTCGTGGGGATCGGTGTTCCTGGTGAACGTGCCGATCATCGCCGTCGCCCTGATCGCCGGGTACGTGCTGCTCCCCAAGTCGAAGGATCCGCACCCCGAGAAGCTCGACCCGATCGGCGCCGTGCTGTCGATCGCCGGACTCAGCGCACTCGTGTACGCCATCATCGAGGCTCCGCACCGGGGCTGGGGCAGCTCGACCAGCCTCACGTGGTTCGCTGCCGCCCTCGTCCTGATCGCCGCCTTCCTCGCATGGGAATGGCGGAACACCGCACCGATGCTGAACCTGCGCTACTTCTCCGACCCACGCTTCGGCGTCGCAGCCGGCGTCATCACACTCGTCTTCTTCTCGATGTTCGGCTTCTTCTTCCTGCTGACCCAGTACTTCCAACTCGTGCTGGGCTACGGCACGCTCGAGGCCGGTGTGAAGCAGCTGCCGTTCGCCGCGGTGATGATGACCCTGGCACCGCAGTCGCCGAAGTTCGCGGCGCGCTACGGCGCGAACCGTGTGGTCGCGTTCGGCCTGTGCGGCGTGTCGGCCGCGATGTTCCTGTTCACCATCGCCCAGGTCGACACCTCGTACTGGGCGATCGTGCCGGTCGTGATGGTGATGGCGGGCGGCATGGCGTTGGTCATCCCGTCGATGACCGGCTCGATCATGTCGGCCGTCCCGATGGACAAAGCGGGCGTCGGTTCGGCCATGAACGACACGACCCGCGAGCTCGGTGGCGCGCTGGGTGTCGCCGTGCTCGGCAGCATCGTGGCATCCCGCTACGGCCACCGGTTGGCCCCCGCCCTCGGCCTCATCCCGCCCGGCGCAGGGCAGGCGCAGGCCGAGCAGAGCCTGGCCGGCGCGCTGCAGGTGGCCAGCGGGCTCGACCCCGACGTGGGCGGCCAGGTGTCGCTGATCGCCCGCCAGTCCTTCGTGTCGGGCATGCACCTCGCCGCCGTCATCGCCGGCTGCGTCGTCCTGGTCGCCGCGGTCATCGTCTACCGCAAGCTGCCCGCGGGCAACCCCCACGCCCACGCCAGCCAGATGACTCCCACGGCCAGCGAGGCAAGTCCGGCCTGACGTGAACGTCCGGCTCACGTGGAGCCGGACTTCGCGCACCGAGCGGAACGGGAGGGATTCGAACCCCCGGGCCTTGTGAGCCTTCCGCTTTCAAGGCGGATGCATTTGTCCGCTCTGCCACCGTTCCGTCCGACAAGCTACCGGCCCCCAACGCCCCGGCGGAAGCGGTGAACGCTCAGGCGCTGAGGGCTTGCTTCACCAGGGCGGCGATCTTGGCGCCGTCGGCGGTGCTGCCGGCCTTGGCCCGCACCGCGGACACCACGCGGCCCATGGCCTTCATTCCTGTGGCGCCGTCGGCGGCTGCAACCGCGACCTCGTCGGCGATGCACGCGGTCAGTTCGTCGTCGCTCATGGCCGCGGGCAGGTACGCCTCGAGCACGGCGGCCTCGGCACGCTCGCTCGTCACGCGTTCGGCGCGGCCGGCGGTGGCGAAGGCATCGGCGGCCTCGTGGTGCATGCGCACCTCGACGGCCAGCACGGCGAGCACGGCATCGTCGGACAACTCGACCGCTTCGGCACCGGCGGTCTCGGCAACGGCGATCGACGACAGCGCCTGGCGGATCGCCGACATGGCGACCTCGTCACGAGCCTTCATCGCGGTGGTGAGTGCCGCCTTCAGTTCAGCCTTCACGGCCATGACGTCCTCCTGAGGATGTGGGTTCAGCGGATGATCTGGTCGCGCAACGACTGCACCCAGTCGTCGGCGTCGCGCCAGCGGACGTCGGCGTGCTCACGAGCCTCGTGCGCATCGGCACCGGCAGCGGGGTACGAACCGAGGAACTTCATGCGGCCCTGCTTCGAGTGCAGCGCCCGCATCGCATCGGCGAGCAACTCGTCGGCCACATGCCCGTCGGCATACAGGATGAAGCAGTAGTCCCCCAGCCCGCCGTCCTTGGTGGGCCGCGAGATCAGGTTCGACAGGTTGATCCGCCGGGCGGCGAACTCCTGCAGGATCGAGATGAGCGAACCGGGCTCGTCGGCACGCTGGTACACGACGAGCGCCGTGCGGTCGTGACCCGTCCGGGCCGGCACACCCGAGCGCGCCACCAGGACGAACCGCGTCTGGTTGCCGGGGTGGTCGGCGATGTCGGCAGCCACGACATCGAGGCCGTACAGCTCGGCCGCGATGCGGGGCGCAACAGCCGCGCAACCGGGCCCCATCTCGGCAACCAGTCGTGCCGCATCGGCGGTCGAGTTGGCGGCGCGCACATCAGCCCGACCCACGTGCTCGCGCAGATAGGCGTGGCACTGCGCCGTGGCGACAGGGATCGACAGCACGACCTTCACCTCGTCGAGCTTCGTGCCGGCCTTGGCAAGCAGGCAGTGCTCGATGTCGAGCACGACCTCGCGTTGGATGAGCAGGTCGTGGCTGAACGCGAGCTCGTCCTGGGTGAGGTTGACTGCACCCTCGATCGAGTTCTCGATGGCCACGAACCCCAGATCGACCTCACCAGCCTCGACCGCGTCGAGGACGTCGGGCATCGTGCGGAACGGGACCAACACACCAGCGGCCAGGTCGGGCTGCGACTTCAGCGCCTGCTCGGTGAACGTGCCGAGCGGCCCGAGGAACCCGATCCGTGTCATTCCGCCAGGCTAGGCCGTGGGCCCATCCAACTCTGGTTGCAGTTTCGGCCGGGTCAATGCAACAACCGCAACCAGAGTGACGGCGGGGCGTGCTGGCGGGCCACAATGGGTGGGTGGACGAGGCACGATTGCGCACTCTCATCGACGACATCCGCTCCGGGGCTGCGTCCCCCGACGATGCGGTCGCCCAGCTGCGGCGTCTGCCGTTCGCCGACGTCGGTGATGCGTTGGTCGACCATCACCGCACCCTGCGCCAGGGGATGCCTGAGGCGATCTACGGACCCGGCAAGTCACCCGAGCAGTGCGTCCGCATCGTCGCCGAACTGCTCACGCACGGCAGCGGCCCGGTCCTGCTGACCCGGTCGACACCCGACCAGCGGCAGGCCGTCCTCGCCGCCCATCCCGACGCCGAGGTCACCGGCGGGACGGTCCTGTGGCGGGCTCCGACGACGACCCGCTCGCAGCGCGTGCTCGCCATCAGCGCCGGCACCGCCGACGTGCCCGTGCTCGACGAAGCGGTCGTCACGCTGCGCGCCTACGGCTTCGACCCCGACCGCGTCACTGACGTCGGCGTCGCCGGCCTCCACCGCCTGCTGGCCCACCTCGACCGGGTCACGTCCGCCGACGCCATCGTCGTCGCTGCGGGCATGGAGGGCGCCCTCGCCAGCGTGATCGGTGGCCTCACCTCGGTACCGGTCGTGGCCGTGCCCACCAGCGTCGGCTACGGCGCCGGCCTCGACGGCGTCACCGCCCTGCTGGCCATGCACGCCTCGTGCGCCAGCGGCGTCACCGTCGTCGGCATCGACAACGGCTTCGGCGCCGCCTGCGCGATCGCCCGCATGTTCGGGGCCACGCCATGACGCGCACCGCCTGGTTCAACTGCTTCGCCGGTACGGCGGGCGACATGACGATGGGCGCGCTCGTGCACGCCGGCGCCGACGAGCTCGCCGTCATGGAGATCATCTCGATGCTCGACGTCACCGGCTACGCGCTCACGTTCGAGCCAGTCCTCCGCTGCGGCATCGCCGCCACGTTCGCTGTGGTCGTGACTGACGCCCACGGCCACGAAGTGCCGTCCGACATGCGCTCCGACCACGAAATGGTGCGCCACGCAACGCCGCTATCAGCCGGTGAGACCTCGCCGGCGCACCACTTCGACGAGGACACCGACCACGGCCATCGCCCCTACCGCGACATCCGGGCGCTGATCGAGGGGTCATCGCTGCCCGACCGTGTGCGCCACCGTGCCCTACGCACCTTCGCCATGCTGGCCGAGGCCGAAGGCCGCATGCACCGGGTCGACACCGAAGACGTCGAGTTCCACGAGGTCGGCGCGCTCGACGCGATCGTCGATGTGGTCGGGGCGTGCGCGGCGCTCGAGGTGCTCGGCATCGACCGCATCGTGTGCAGCACCATCACCGTCGGCCAGGGCCAGGTGCACGCCGCACACGGCGACCTGCCCAACCCGGCACCCGCCGTCACCGAACTGCTGGCCATGGGTCGCGTGCCCAGTCGCGGCATCGCCGACCATCGCGAGCTCGCCACGCCCACCGGGGTGGCGCTCATGGTCGCCCTCGCCGACGAGTTCGGCCCGATGCCGTCGATGGTGGTCGAGTCGGTCGGCTACGGGGCCGGAACCCGCGACATCGACGGTCGCCCCAACGTCGTGCAGGTGGTGGTCGGCGAGGCCACCACCGCGAGCCCCGGCCCCGGCCAGCCGGTCGAACTGCTCGAGTGCAACGTCGACGACGTCACCGGCGAGGTGATCGCCCACACCATCGGCGCCCTGCTCACCGCCGGCGCGCACGACGCGTGGGCCACACCCATCGTGATGAAGAAGGGTCGGCCGGCGCACACCGTCCATGCGCTGTGCGCGATCGATGCGATCGACCGCATCCGCACGGTGATGCTGGCCGAGACCGGCACGCTGGGCGTGCGCGGCACGAGCCTGCACCGCTGGCCGCAGCAGCGCACCAGCGCCATCGTGCACGTCGACGGCCACCCCATCGGCGTGAAGGTGACCGAGCTGTCAGCCGGGGTCCGTCGCATGAAGATCGAACACGACGACGCCGTGGCCGCCGCAGCGGCACTGCGCCTACCGCTGCGCGTCGTGATGGACCGCGCTCAGGCGAGCGCGGCGTCGACCCTGGCCTGAATGCCGTCGCGGCCGATCTCGCCCGACCACCGGTCGAGCACGGTGCCGTCGGCCCCCACGATCACCACGTACGGGAAGCCGGAGCCACCCATACCCGTGAACGCCTGGGATGCCTCGCTGTCGGCCAGCACCGGATAGGTCCACTGCATCTCGTCGGTGATCCACGACGACGGCGGGTACTTGTCGCGGGTCGGGTCGACCGCGGTGGTGACGCCGATCACCTGCAACTCGGCAGGCACACCACCGTCGGCCTTCCACTGCATGATCTCCGGTGCCTCACGGTTGCAGTGCGGGCACCAGTGCGCCAGGAAGACCAGCATCACCGGGCCCTTCGACGGGTCGACGACGACGGGCGAGCCGTCGAAGGTGAAGCCGGACAGCCCGGGGGCGACGGTCCCGATGACGGGATCGGCACCGCTGTCGGGCAGGCCCGGCAGCGGTGTGCCGTCGATGGTGACCGGCCACACCTCGCCACGGACCACACCGTCGCCGGTGGCGGCCGGGGTGCTGCCGTCGACGGAAGCCGGCACCGTGCCGACACTGAGCGCCGGGTCGTCGCCCGAGCTCAGCAGTGCGACGATGCCGGACACGATGATCGCGGCGGCCACACCGAGCACGATGAACAGCACCGTACGGTTCTTCTTCGGTTCAGCCTTGGTCGTTGGCGTTGCCATGGTGTCCTTCCCGTCCGGGGGAGTTGGGCTCACGGGTGAGCGTGAGGAGGGCGATGATCGCGATGAACCCGCAGCTGGCCATGAACGCCAGCGAGACGAAACCGAAGCCGCGGAAGTACGGCGTGCTGCACGGTGCAAAAGCATCGCAGGTGCCGGTCTCGAGGTTTGGGAACCACTCGATCAGGTAGTGGTAGCCCGAGATGACGAGGCCGATCCCGGCGAGAGGCAGCGCATACCAGCGGACGTCGCGGTCGCGGCGGAGCGCCCCGACGAACAACACGACGGCCGACGAGTACATCGCGATGCGCTGGTACCAGCACAGCCGGCACGGGGTGAGGTTCTGGAGGCCACTGAAGTAGAGGCTGCCGAGCGTGGCGGTGGCGGCGACAGCGAAGGCCATCCACCGGGCGGCGGGACCGAGGTCGTCGAGGACGGGCCGCCCGGCCGGCACCAACCGGAGGACGACGAGGCCGAACGCCCCGGCCAGTGCGACGAGGGCGAGCATCGAGAAGAACCGCTCGGCGGCCAGCAACGACATCACTGTCATTCTGCCGGGTCAAACACCCGTTGGGGCCGCGGTCCGGCAGGCCCGCTGGCATGATGCTCACCGTGATCCCACCCGTCGTCGAGGCCTCGTTCCTGGCCGACCACCCTCGGGCCGTTGTGGCCGACGTTCGCTGGTACCTCGATGGCCGAGACGGCCGCGCCGCGTACGAGTCGGCCCACATCCCAGGCGCCGTGTGGGTCGACCTCGACCATCAGCTCGCCGCCCACGACCTGCCCGCCACCGCGGGCCGCCACCCCTTCCCCCCGCCGTCCGAGTTCGCGGCGGCGATGGGCTCGCTCGGCATCACGAACGATTCGGTGGTGGTGGCCTACGACGACACCGGAGGGCTGACCGCCGGCCGCCTCGTCGTCATGCTGCGCATGCTGGGCGTCGACGCTGCCGTGCTCGACGGCGGCCTGACGAACTGGACCGGCGACATCGCACAGGGCTGGGTCGAGCCCGCGCCGACCGCGTTCACCACCGTCGCCTGGCCGGCCGACCGGTTCGCATCGGCGGACGAGACCGCAGCCTGCGCAGCATCCGCACACGGCACAGTCATCGATGCCCGTGCGCCCGAGCGCTTCACGGGCGCGGTCACCCAGATCGACCCGCGCCCCGGCCACGTGCCCGGCGCCCGGAACGCACCGTGGTCGGCTGTGCTCGACACCTCGGCGCGCGTCCGGCCCGTGGCCGAGCTCCGCGCCCACTTCGCGGGACTCGGCGTCGGCACCGACGAGCCGGCGATCGCCTACTGCGGGTCAGGGGTCAGCACCTGCATGAACATCGTCGCCATCGAGCACGCAGGCCTCCCCCCGGCCCGGCTCTACGTCGCCAGCTGGTCGGGCTGGTCCGCCGACCCCGAGCGCCCCGCCGAGCTCGGCGGATGAGCGGCAACGGAGCCATCACCGCCGAGGCCCAACAGCCGTTGCCGAGCACCGGCACCACGGCGATGTACGCGCTCCGCGCGCAGCGCAAGCGCAACCGCCTCGGCGACATGGAGTGGTTCGATGCGGCCTATCGGGTCTACGTCGTGGGGCTGTTCGGCGCCATCGCGCTCGCATGGCTGAGCGACCGGGTGGGCGACGAGCAGCTCTCGGCCGAACAGGCCGTGAACGTGCTCCGACACGGGCCCGCCATCTTGGGCATGGTCGCAGTGCTCGCCGTCGTCGCAGGTCTGCGCAGCGGCAGCCAGGGTGGCCCGCTCGCACTCGAGGCCGCCGACGTCACCTACGTGATGCTGGCCCCCGTGTCGCGCCGCGCCGCCCTCATGCGGCCCGCGGTGCAACGCGTCCGCAGCGCAGCGTTCATGGGTGGCATCGTCGCCGCCGCACTCGCACAGCTCGCCGGTCGGCGCCTGCCCGGCACCCCCATCGCCTGGTTCTTCGGCGGCAGCCTGTTCGGTGTCATCATCGCCGCCCTGTGGGTCGGCTCGGCCCTCGTTGCACACGTCGCTCGCATGCCGCTGCTCGCCACCACCCTTGCGGGCGGCGTCCTCATCGGCTGGCAGGCGGCGGCCATCGCCCGCGACATCCCGGGGCCGGGCAACCTCGTCGGCAGCCTGGGGCTCTGGGGATGGAGGCAACGGCCCATCGACTGGATCGCGATCGTGGCCACCGTTGCGCTCGTCGCCACCGGCCTCGTGCTCGTGGCACGCACCTCGCTCGATGCACTGGCCCGGCGCAGCAGCCTCGTCGCCCAGCTCCGCTTCGCAGTCACCATGCAGGACCTCCGCACGGTCATCCTCCTTCGCCGCCAACTCAGCTACGAGCACACGCGCAGTCGACCGTGGTTCCGCCTCCCACTGCACCACGACGGCCATGCCGTGTGGCGCCGCGGCTGGCACAGCCTGCTCCGCCTCCCCACCGGCCGGCTCGTGCGCATGGCCGCATTGGCGATTGCCGCAGGTGCGTGCCAGGTCGCGGTGGTGCACCAGATGACGCCCGCCGTCTTCGGCACGCTCATCGCGATCTTCATCCTCGGCCTCGAGGTGATGGAACCGCTCTCGCAGGAGATCGACCAGCCTGATCGCAACGCCAGTTTCCCGCTCGACCGCGGCCACCTCCACGTCCGGCATCTCGCCGCACCCGCGGTGCTGCTCGTGCCGTTCGGCCTCCTGGCCGGCGCCACCGCCGTCGTGCTCGACATCATCACCACCGACGGGCAGCGCATCGGCCCATCGATCGCCGTCGCCGCAGTCCTCGCCCTGCCCACCGTGTTCGCCGGTGCGGCGGGCGGCACCGTCAGCATCGTGCGCGACGCGCCGGACCCGCTGTCGACCAAGTCGCAGGAGGCGTTCATGCCTCCCGAGATGGCCGGTCTCACCAACGTGCTGCAGACGGTGCTGCCGCTGATCGTCCCGCTCGTCGGTGCGCTGTCGGTGCTCGCCGTCCGCCAGGCAATCCCCGATGGCGCCACTGCCGCCATCAGCGCGGCATCACGCATGGCGCTCGGCCTCGTGCTGCTCGTCGGGGCAGTCACCGCATGGGTGCGCCATCGCGACCGTATTCGGGCCAAGATCCGCCAGTTCATGGCCGAGGGCAAAGCCCAGACCACCCAGCAACGGAGCACGCGATGAACGCATCCACGGGCGCTGCGGCGCTCGCCGTCACCGGCCTCACCAAGGCATACGGCCACGGTGGCGACACCGACGAGCGACCTGCCCTCGCACCGCTGACGCTGTCGGTTCCCGATGGCCAGCTCGTCGCCCTCGTCGGCCACAACGGCAGCGGCAAGACCACGTTCCTGCGCATGGTCGCGGGCCTGCTCGATCCGTCCGGTGGCACCATCGCCGTACACGGCTCGCCGCGCGACACCATGCAGGCACGTGCGGCGATGGCGTACCTCTCGGATCAGCCGACGTTCTACGACGACCTCTCGCTGATCGAGCACCTCGAGTACGTCGCCCGTCTGCACGGGGTCACCGACTGGCACGAGCGCGGCACCCACCTGGCCGAACAGCTCGGCCTCGCCGACCGGCTCGACAAGCTCCCGAACACCTTCAGCCGCGGTCTGCGCCAGAAGGCGGCGATCACGCTGGCATTCGTTCGCCCGTTCTCGCTGCTGCTCGTCGATGAGCCCTTCGTCGGCCTCGACTCGTCCGGTAAGGCCGCGCTGCTCACGTTGTTCGACGAGGCGCACGCGAGCGGTGCCGCGCTGATGGTGGCCACCCACGAGCTGAGCTTCGTCAGCCGAGCCGACCGGCTGATCGCACTCGGCGACGGTGAGGTCCGCTACGACGGCGCACCCGGCGACACCGACGTCCAGCAGCTCGTCTTCCACACCTGAGGAGTCGCGCCACGCAGCGTCGACGATCGGCATGAATCCTTGACCGAGTCGGCCCGACCTTCGCTCGGGCCACGGCTAGCATGCGGCCATGCAGGAGTTCACCACCGTCAGCTCATCGTCGTACGACCCGGCCGCGCTGGCCACGAAGCTCAACGAGAAGTCGGCCGACGGCTGGTCCGTGGTCAGCATCGTCTCCACCGGCGGTGACGTCACTGCGTTCCTCTCACGCCAGGCCGACGCCTCGGCCGTCGCAGCGATGCCCGTCGAGGCCACGACCACCTCGTCCGACTCGCCGTGGGGCGCCACGGTCGGCGCATCGGCCATCGCTGCCGCGCACATCGAGCCGGAGCCCTCGATCGCCCCCGTGGCCGAACCCGCCGGCTGGGGCATCGCCCCCGAGCCCGCCGTCGCACCGGAACCCGAGCCCACCCCCACCCCCGCAGCCGAAGCCGTTGCCACGCCCAGCGTGCCGGCCGGCTGGTACGCCGATCCGGCAGGCCGCTTCGAGCTCCGCTACTGGGATGGCAGCACCTGGACCGAGCACGTCTCGCGCGCCGGCCAGCAGTACACCGACCCGCCCGTCGCCTGATCGCACCGCCGTCAGCCGTCAGCTGCTAACGGTGAACCCGGTTGCCATCCCGCTCACGTAGTGGGATGGGATGTTGCACACCAGTTGATAGGTGCCCGGCTCGAGCGTCACGGTGAGCGCCTTGGTCTCACCGGGTGCATATTCGGGGATCTCGTCCACCACCTGCCAGCGATCGGACTCCTCCGCGAACCGACCGGTGCCCGGATCCACCGGGAGTGCCCCGACAGCGAGGTCGCTCCGCACGACCAGCATCTCGTGCACGATGGTGCCTGCGTTGTAGAAGGTGAACGTGACCGGCCCGGCGGGCACCGAGTCGAGGTCCACCCCCACCTTCCACTCCTCTTCGATGCCGTTCACCGCAGTTCCACCCGGCGGCGCCGCACCCTGCGGCAGCGACGGGCCGAGCGAGTCATCGCGATCTTCACCACATCCGGCCAGCACTACCGCGACGACGCAGCCGATGACCACCGCCGCCACACGGCGACGCAGACGCACACGACCGACACCCGAACCGCTGGCCACCGGCACTGGACTCCATCCGTCATCCATGCTTCCCACCGTAAACCTCTTACACGCCGATGTCCACGAACTGCCACCGCCGCTGCCGGGCCGCTACCGTCCACGCTCGTGCGAGCAACCTCCATCGGACATGCCGGCATCCTGATCGACACCGCGGGCGGTTCGATCCTGTGCGACCCATGGTTCGAGCCTGCGTTCTTCGGGTCATGGTTCGTGTTCCCTCGCAACGACCAGTTGGCTGCCGAGCTGATGGAGCGCATCGAGCACCCCGACTACCTGTACATCAGCCACATCCACGGTGATCACCTCGACGAGACGTGGCTGGCGCACCACGTCAGCCGCAACGCCACGGTCCTCCTGCCCGACTACCCCACACGTGAGCTCGAACGTCGCCTGCGCGACCTCGGGTTCGAGCGGTTCGTCCGCACGGTCGACGGCCGCGAGACCGTGCTCGACGGCGACGTCCGCGTGGCCATCCACGTCGAGGTCAGCATCACCGATGGCCCTGGCGGCGACTCCGCACTGGTGGTCAGCGATGGCACGGGCCGCCTCGTCAACCAGAACGACTGCCGCACCAGCGACCTGCAGTCGCTGCGCGCCCACGGCCCGGTCGACCTGCACTGGATCCAGTACAGCGGTGCCATCTGGTACCCGATGGTCTACGACGAGCCGCCCGAGCGGATGCGCGAGCTCGTCGACGCCAAGGTTGACAGCCAGCTGACGCGGGCGATGCGGTACGTCGAGGCGATCGATGCCGGGGCCGTCGTGCCGAGCGCCGGTCCGCCCGCATTCCTCGACCCCGAGTTGTTCCACCTGAACATCATCGATGGCGACGAACTGAGCATCTTCCCCGACCAGCGCGTGTTCATGGAGATGCTCGGCGCCCACGGCCGCACCGGCGTGCTCGCCATCCCAGGCACGGCGATCGACATCGGTCCGGACGGCCTCACCGTCACGCACCCGATGGCGGACGCCGACGTCGCCGACATCTTCACCCACAAGCGCCAGTACCTCGAGCGCTACCAGGCCGATCACCTCGCCGACCTCGAGGCGATGAAGGCAACCTGGACGGCACGCACCCCCGGCCTCCTGGCCACGTTGCAGGCGTGGTGGGAGCCGCTCCTCGCGATGGCGCCAACCGTGCGCGCCGGTGTCGGAGCCAACGTCCTGCTCCGCGCCGACGGTGACGAGCCACTCGACGTGCTGATCGACTTCGCCGAGGGCACCGTGCGCGAACACGCGGGTGAGCCGTACTCGTTCCGGTTCATCATCAAACGCGAGCTGGTCGAGACCGTGGTCGCCCAGCGGGCCGTCGACTGGAGCAACTCACTGTTCCTGTCGGCCCGGTTCTCGGCGTGGCGCGAGGGCAACTACAACGAGTACGTCTACAACTTCTTCAAGTCGCTGTCCGTCGAACGCATGCGTCGCACCGAGGCCGAAGCCCTCCGCAAGCTGACCCCCGACCGCAGTGGCCTGGCCGCTGAGGAGTTCCGGATCGGCGACCACATCTGCGAGCGGCTGTGCCCGCACCGACAGGCCGACCTGACGGTGTTCGGCGAGATCGACGGCGACCACCTCGTGTGCACGCTGCACGGCTGGAAGTTCGACCTCGAGACCGGCGCCTGCCTGAACGCCGAGAACCGCAGCCTGAAGATCCGCCGAGCCTGAGGCTCAGCGGACCGTGATGCGGTACGTGACGTCGTAGGTGCCGGCGGCGAGCCGGTACTGCGGCAGCACGTCCGGGCCGCAACTCGCGGTGCCGAGCCCACGGTGCGCTGCGTCGAGGTGCACGATCAGCTCGGGCCGAGGGCTCAGATCGGTGTCGGTTGCCGCCGCGTACAGGTCGCCCACCGTGCAGTGGGTGGCCGAGAACGCCAGCCCACCCGGCTGCAGCGCATCGATGCGGACGACCTGCCCACTGGTCGTGTCGACCAGTTCGATCCAACGGCAGTCGGTACGCAGCCCGAACTCCTGCGGCACGAGGTACGGCGACTCGTCCGGCGGACCCTCCCACACGCCGAGCGGCGAACCGGCGTTGCGGTCGGGGTAGTTCTCGAACGGCCCACGTCCGTACCAGCGCACACGATCGAAGCCGGCGGGCAGGGCGAAGGTGACGCCCACGCGCGGGAGGTCGGCGAGGTCGTCGGGAACCACGATGCGGTGGCGGTACACGACCGATGCTCCCTCGACCATGCGGTCCCAGGTGTGCCCGACGAGTTGGTCGGCGGGCAGGCGGTCGACCCCGGCGTCCTGCCAGGCGACCAGCGCCTTGCCACCCACACCGATGCGGCGCGACAGGTCGGGCATCAGCTTGAAGCCGTCGTTGTCGGTGGGCGCCCGGAAGATCGAGAGCTCGATCGGCGAGACGAGGACCTCGTCGATCGCTGCGGCGACATGGTTCGCGCGGAACCGCGGCGTGCGGGCAACGGGCGCAGCCCTCACCACGATCTGGTCCCACGCCACGGGCCGACCGGCGGACGTGAACCAGGTGTCGTGCTTGCGTTCGAAGCGCACGGTGAACAGCACCTCGCCACGACCAGGCGGCACCGCGCACGGCAGCGGCACATCGACCGACGAGTGCGGTGCCACCGCCGGAAGGCGGAGCACACCCTGCTTCGCGACGGCCCCATCGACCATGAGCTCCCACACGCAGCGGTACGGCTCGAGGCCCGTGAACGACTGGCGATTCGTGATGCGGATGGTGCCGCGCCGACGGCCTGACTCGACCGTGACCGGACGGTAGACCCACATCACCTCGAGCATCGCCGGGTGCGGTTCGAGGTCGGCCGACACGAGCCCGTCGGCCACGAAGTTGCCGTCGTTCGGGGTGTCGCCGAACTGGCCGCCGTAGGCGAGTCGGACGGTGCCGTCCGGCAGCGTCTGGCGCAGACCGTGGTCCTTCCACTCCCACAGGAACCCACCCTGCAGGCCGGGCGTGGAGGTGATGACCGCCCAGTAGTCGGCGAGCGAGCCGTTCGAGTTGCCCATCGCATGGCTGTACTCGCACAGGATGAGCGGGCGCGTGCCGAGGCCCGCCTCGCCGTACTCGCGGATGCGGTCGATGGGCGCGTACATCGGACACACGAGGTCGCTCGCGGCCAGGCCGCCGTCGACCCAGCCCGCATGGAACGGCGCCCCCTCGTAGTGCAGGGGCCGGCTCGGGTCGGTGAAACGGATCCACCCGGCAAGGGCGTCGTGGTGCGCGCCGTAGCCGCTCTCGTTGCCGAGGCTCCACGCGATGATGCTCGGGTGGTTGCGGTCGCGCTGCACCATCCGCGACCCGCGCGCCATCCACGTCGCCAGGTAGCGGGGGTCGTTGCACAGGCTCGTGTTGTACGCGTGGCTCTCGATGTTCGACTCGTCGATCACGTACATGCCGAGCTCGTCGCAGAGGTCGTAGAACGCCGTGTCGTTCGGGTAGTGCGACGTGCGGATGGCGGTGATGTTGTGACGGCGCATGACCTCGAGGTCGGCGCGCATGTCGGCCACCGTGACGGCCTTGCCGCGGTCGGGGTGGTGGTCGTGGCGGTTGACACCGAAGATCCAGATCGGCTGGCCGTTCACGAGCAGCTGTCGATCGCGCACCTCGACGTGGCGGAAGCCGACGAGCTGGTCGGTGGTCTGCACGATGGTGCCGTCGGCGTCGAGCAGTTCGACCACGACGCGGTGGCGGGTAGGTGACTCGGCGCTCCACGGCGCGACCTTCGCCACCTCCCACCGGAGATCGACGGTGTGGCCGGCGAACACGTACGGCGCCGCATGCCGGTGCGGGACGACACCGGTCTGCGCCTTGGCGATCGTGCGGCCGGCAAGGGTCTCGGCCCGCACTCGCACCTGCCAACCCTTCGACGGGTCACCGGTGAAACCCACCGTGGTGCGCACCCGCAGCAGACCCACGCCGTCGTCCACACGCCGATCGGCCTCGCACACGACGTCGGCGATGTGCACCGCCGTGCGCGCCTCGAGGAAGACGCTGCGGTGGAGGCCGGCCATCCACCACTGGTCCTGGTCCTCGACGTAGCTCTGGGCGCTGTACCGCACGACCACGATGGCAAGGTGGTTCGCCCCGCTGCGCAGGTGGTCGGTGATGTCGTACTCGCTGGGCAGGCGGCTGTCGGTGCCGTACCCCACGAAGTGATCGTTGAGGTACACCGCGTGCACGCTCTCGGCCCCGCCGATGTGCAGCACGACGCGGCGGCCCTTCCAGCCGCGCGCCACCGTGAAGCGACGTCGATGGACGCCGGTGGTGTTCCGTGCGGGCAGTGCGGGCGGGGGCCCGGGGAACGGCATCTGGACGTTCGTGTAGTGCGGCACGTCGCCGAACTCGCGGCCGAGATCGTCCAGCGTCCAGTTGCCCGGCACGGCCACTGTGCGTCCCTCGGGGGTGGGCCCGAGCACCGCCGCCTCCGGCACAGCATCGGGGCTGTCGAACAGCTCGAGGTGCCACTGCCCGTCGAGGGATCGGCGAGCGTCGTCGGCGATCGCCAACGGCACGTGCATCGCAAGTCGGTCGAGGCTCAGCGACTCGGGATCGGCCCACGGTCGGGTAGCGCCGATGACGGGGAGCAACTCAGCCGCCGTGCACCCAGACCGTGGTGCCCATCGGCATCAGGTCGAACGCCCAGATCATGTCCATGGCCGGCACGCTGACCCGAACGCAACCATGCGATGCGGGGTAGTTCGGGATGCTGTTCGAGCCGTGCACCGCGACGCCACCCTTGAAGTACTTGGGCCGGTAGATCTCGCCGAGATCACCCTCCCACCAGCCGTCGGGCCGCTCGCGGTTGACCTTCCAGAGGCCATTGGGCGTCAGCGAGACACCCGTCTGCATCTCGCCGGGCGTGTTCTTGTCCTCTTCCTCGTACGGGAGGCCGTTCCCGGTCGAGGTGTTGAGCGTGATCAGCGTCTTGCCACCGCGGATCACGAAGAGCAGCTGCCGGTCCTTGTCGACCTCGATCAGGTCGCCCGTGTCGGAGCGCCCGTGAGCCTTCTCGACGAAGGCGCCGAGGTACACGGCCGTTGCCTCGTCGACCTTGCCGGTGGCTTCGAGGCCGAGGTACTTCTGGAACGCCATGACCGCCTGACGGGTGGTGAGGCCGTACTCGCCGTCGATGCCCGCCACCCAGAACCCGAGATCGCTGAGTCGCTGCTGGATCGCCTTGGTGGCCTCGCCGCTGCGCGACCCGACAGCCTCGAGCGGCACCGCCGACGCGCCGACGATCTCGACGTTCGGGGCCAGCGTGGTGGTCGGCGCTGCTGTGGTCGTGGGCGCAGCCGTGGTGGTCGGCGCAGCCGTGGTCGTCGGCGCAGCCGTGGTGGTCGGCGCAGCCGTGGTGGTCGGTGCTCCCGTGGTCGTGACGATCGACGACGGCGGCAGCGCTGACACGGCGACGGTCTCGGCCGACGCGGCCTCGACGGAGCCACCACCATTGGAACACGAGGCAGTGACCGCGACCAGGGCCGCCAGGGCGAACACGGGCAGCGCGATGCGACGCAGGCTCGGCGTGGTGGCGTGGTGGGTGCGGGTACGGGGTGTCATGGGAGTCCTGGGCGGGGACGACGGCGGGTGCCGCTACCTTACCGGCGCCGCCTGTCCGGGTCGTGGCACCCCCGCCGCAACCGAAAGGGTCAGATTGCCGGCAGCTCGAACCAGATCGTGAGGGCGTACTTGACGCCCGACACCAGCCGGTTCGTGCGGTGCGGATGCGTCACGAGCGACGGCCACGCCACGAGCTGGCCGACCTCGAACGCAGCGTTGGTGACGCCCTGGCGCGGGAAGTCGAGCTCGCCTCCCACATAGCCGTCGTTGAGCTTCACCGACGCCGACACCTGCGCCACGTCGTGGTGGATGCGCAACTCCTCCTGCTCACCCAACGCGTACTTGATGACGAAGACGTCGCGCAGCCCGTAGTAATCGATGTACGGCCACACCGTGCGCAACCGCGGCCAGATCCGCATACCGAGGTCGTTCTGGACTGCCTCAAACAGCGCGGGGCTGATGACCGCCAGGGAGACCTCGTGCCCGGGGACCGGGTCGTCGGGCTGCGGTTCGAACGCGCCCACTGCCTCGGCGGCACGCACGATCGTGCTGCAGTACTCCGGCGTCCAGAACGAGGTCAGGTAGATCTCGTCGCCGACACGGGTGAGGGTGTCGTCGTCGTGCTCGGGCGCCGCACCGCGGTAGCCGAGGATCTGCTGGAGGTCGTCAGGAGCAGTCACCCCAGCATCGTGGCAGACGCCCCGTTCAGCTGCGCGACCACCAGCGCTTGCGTGAGCCCGCCGCCGTCGTCGACGCAGTCTTCTGCCCACACTGGCACCGATCGGACGGCGGCACGTGGCCGAGCACCTGCTCGACGTGGGCACCGCAACCCGCCCATCCGGGTCGGTTGCACTTCTTGCACATCACCATGCGACACATACCCCCGAGGGTATATCTCGGATGCACCCGTTGCAACCGCCCCGGACCCGATCATCAGTGGGTGAAGCTCACCTTCGGCAGCACCTTGCCGAGCCACCGAGGCAGGAACCAGTTGCGGTCGCCGAGCAGGACCATCGCTGCCGGCACGACCAGCACACGCACGACCGTCGCGAATGCCCGCCGCGACGACGCTCCCGAAGGCCACGAGGAGGAGCAGGACCGTCGGCACGCCGGAGAGGAGCTCGGCCTTGTGGAGTGCTTCCTCGTTGGTTGCGTTGAAGTCGGCCCACACCGGCCACTCACCCGTCACGTCGGCGGTGGCGCCGTCGGCGAGCGGGACGGCGGCCACTAACTCGCCCAGCCGGCCCGCCGACTCGGGAAGGTCGGCATCCGCGTCGGCCTCG
>JBBDMO010000085.1:11646-20408 GCA_040878255.1 Ilumatobacteraceae bacterium | reverse complement strand
GTGAGGAGGGCCGTGTACGTCACCGGCACGCCGAGCGTGAGTTGCAGGTCGTAGATCTGCTCGAAGCGCAGGTTCTCGGCGGCGCCGTTGATGCCGACGGTGCCGCGGCCGGTCGTGCCGACGGCACGACACAGGGCCTCGATCTCGGTGCGGTCGGCCCAGCGGCTCGGGATCGGGCGTCCGTCGGCACCTCGGTGAGTCACTGCGAAGCTGGTTGCGAAGCCTGCTGCTCCGGCGTCCATCGCTTCGCCCACCAGCACCGCCATGCGCTCGACCTCGTCCGGTGTCGCGGTGCGGCCTGATGCATCGTCACCCATCACGAAAATGCGCAGGGGGGTGTGGCCGATGTAGGCAGCGAAGTTGAGGGCCGAGCCGTGCCGCTCGACAGCGGCCAGGTACTCGGGGAAGCTCTCGAACTCCCACGGGATGCCTGCGTTCAACGACGCAGGATCCATGTCCTCGACCTTCTCGAGCGTGCGTGCGATCAGGTCGCGGTCGTCGGGTCGCGTGGGGGCGATCGAGAAGCCGCAGTTGCCCGCGACGACGGTGGTGACACCGTGGAAGCACGACGGGGTGAGTGCGGGGTCCCAGAACACCTGAGCGTCGTAGTGGGTGTGGATGTCGATGAAGCCGGGAGCGACCACGAGCCCGTCGGCGTCGATGACGTGCTCGGCGTCGCCGAGCGACGTGCCGATCGCGACGATGCGGTCACCCTCGACCATGACGTCGGCGCGCACACCCGGGGCACCCGTGCCGTCGACCACCGTGCCACCGCGGATGAGTGTTCGTGAGGCCATGCGCCATGTTGACACCTCGGCCCGAACCCGTCACCAGGGAACGGCAGCGACCGGGGACGGCTGATCTGGCCGAAACCCGCTCGCGGCCGCTCTGATCGGTACGGTGTCGATCCGTGTCCACACCACTGTGCGTTCTCGGCGACTTCGCGTGGGACGTCCTGATCCGCACCAACACCGAGCTACTGAAGGGTGGCGACACCTTCGGCGAGGTCATGCTCACCCCTGGCGGCAGCGCGGCGAACGTCGCGGTGTGGGCGAGCCGCTGCGGAACGCAGACCCATTTCATCGGCAAGATCGGTCGTGACCGGTTCGGCCAGCTCGCCCAGGAGGACCTGGCTCGCGAGCACGTCACCGGCCACCTGGTCGAGACCGATGCGCATCTCACCGGCTCGGTGGCGGTGTTCGTCGACCACACGGGCGAGCGGTCGATGGTGTCGGGCCACGGTGCCGACTTCTACTTGCTTCCCTCGGAGCTGCCGCGAGAGGTCGTCCGGCAGTCGAGGCACCTCCACCTGACGGCGTGGTCGTTCTTCACCGACCCGCCGCGTTCTGCGGCGCGAGCGGCCGCCCACCTCGCACGTGAGGCGGGGGCGACCCTCTCGTTCGACCCGGGATCGTTCCAGATGATCGAGGAGATGGGGGTGGCGCACTTCCTCGCGCAGACCCAGGATCTGGGCGTCGACATCCTCCTGCCGAATTTCGAAGAGGCCGGCGTGCTCACGGGCCTCGACGACCCCGAAGCGATGACCGCCCGGCTCACCGAGCTGTACCCCGGCGCGCTGGTGATGATGAAGCTCGACTCCGAGGGCGCGTACGTGCACCACGGCGGCGTAGGGGTCGCCATTCCGCCGGCCACCAACAACCTCGTCGACGCCACCGGCGCCGGCGACTCCTTCGCCGGAGCGTTCCTTGCGCACTACCTGCGCTTTGCCGACCCGGTGGCCGCTGCGCAGTTCGCGACCACGGTGTCGGCCTGGGTCATCGAGCACCTCGGGGCCCGCCCGCTGCCTGACGCTCGGCTCGAGGCGGTACTGGCCGCGATGCACGCCTGACCGATCGGGTGAGCCGGGTTGAAAGGCCCTTGGTCCCTGGTGTGCGCACCGCGTCGGGGGCAGCCTGAGGGCTGTCGACAAGGAGAAGGCGATCCACGGAGACGTGCGCAGCAGCGGCGGCCTGTCCGGCATCGAGGCAGCCGAGCGGTTGCGCGTCGACGGGCCGAACCGACTTCCCGCACCACGACGTCCCAGTGCGTTCCGACGTTTGGGCCACGAGCTGGTGCATTTCTTCGCGCTCTTGCTGTGGGCCGCTGCGCTGCTCGCCCTCGTCGGTGGCATGCCGCAGCTCAGTGTCGCGATCGCCGTGGTCGTCGTCTTGAACGCAGTGTTCGCGTTCGCCCAGGAGACGCGAGCCGACCACGCCGCCGAGCGGCTCCGCTCCCTGCTGCCCACCCGCATCTCGGTGCGGCGCGACGGCAGGGCCACGATCATCGACGCCGCGGAGGTGGTCCGCGGCGACGTCCTGCTCCTCGATGCCGGTGATCGCGTGCCGGCCGACGCAACGGTGGTCTCGGACCCGGGGGCCGCAGGACTGTTGGTCGATGCCTCGCTGCTCACCGGGGAGAGCGCCGCCGTACACCTCGGCGAGGGCGATGTGCTGCACGCCGGCACGTTCCTGGTCGAGGGCATGGCCGAGGCGGTCGTCACCGCGATCGGTGGCGACACGCGCCTGGCCGACATCGCGCAGCTCACCACCGGTACACCGAAGCATGCGACGCCACTGACCCTCGGGCTGCGCGCCGTTGTCCGCACGATCGCCGTCATCGCGATCGGTGTCGGTGCGACCTTCTTCGCCGTGTCGCTCCTGCTCGGCAACGGACCAGCCGAGGGGTTCGTGTTTGCGATCGGTGTCACCGTTGCGCTGGTTCCCGAGGCGCTGCTGCCCACGGTGACCCTGTCGCTCGCATACGGCGCCGAGAAGATGGCAGGTCGCCAGGTCCTCGTACGCAACCTCGAGGCGGTCGAAACGCTGGGCTCGACCACGTTCGTCTGCACCGACAAGACCGGCACCCTCACCCTGAACCAGATGACGGTCGTCGAAGCCTGGGCACCGGGTGGTCATGCCGCCCACGTGGTCGGCGCAGGGTACGGGCCGGTCGCCGATGTCACCATCGATGGCGACGAGGCGCCGCTGGCCGCCCTTGCGTCCGCGTCGGCACGCTCGTCGTCGGGTCACGTCCGGCTCGAACACGATCGGTGGCTGCCACACGGCGACCCGATGGAGGCTGCGCTCGACGCCTTCGCGCGTCGGCTCGGCTGCGACGTCGACGGTGACCGGGCGAGGCGCCCGGAGCGGTCTCGCTTCGGCTTCGACCCGCACCGTCGACGGATGTCGGTGCTGCTCGACGACGAGGTGCTCGTGAAGGGTGCGCCCGACTCGGTACTCGAACGCTGCCGTGCCCACGACGGCGCGCAGGCCGTGCTCGAGGCGTTCGCCGAGCGCGGGTTGCGCGTGTTGGCCGTGGCTCGACGGCCGATCGACGCGGCAACGTCACCGATGAGCGCCGACGCGGCCGAGCGCGACCTCGAGCTGCTCGGCCTCGTCGGGCTCCACGACCCGCCGCGGCTCGACGTGCGCGAGTCGATGGATGCGTGCCGCGCCGCCGGCATCCGGATCGCGATGATCACCGGCGACCACCCGGCCACTGCGGCGGCGATCGCCACCGAGGTCGGGCTGCGCATCGCGGGTGCGCCGGTGCTCGTCGGCACCGACCTTCCCATCGATCTGGCTGCGCTGGGGGAACTGGTGGACCACGACGGCGTGGTGGTGGCGCGGGTCTCGCCGGAGGAGAAGCTCCGCATCGCCCAGGCACTGCGGGCCCGTGGCCACGTCGTCGCCATGACCGGCGACGGCGTGAACGATGCGCCCGCCCTGCACGAGGCCGACATCGGTATCGCCATGGGGGCTTCCGGTACCGACGTCGCTCGAGAAGCAGCCGACCTCGTGCTGCTCGACGACCACTTCGCGAGCATCGTCGCCGGCATCGAACTCGGTCGGGCCACGTACGTCAACATCCGTCGCTTCCTGACCTACCACCTGACCGACAACGTTGCCGAGCTGCTGCCGTTCGTCGTCTGGGTGGTCAGCGGAGGCCGGTTCCCGCTGGCGCTCGGTGTCCTGCAGATCCTGGCGCTCGACATCGGCACCGACACGCTGTCGGCCGTCGCTCTCGGTGCCGAGCCGCCCAGTCGGCATCTGCTCGAGGGGCCGCCGGTCGGTGGCAAGCTCATGAACCACACGGTGCTGCGCCGGGCGTTCGGACTCCTTGGCCCATCGATCGCGCTGTGGTCGATGCTCGCCTTTGTCGTGTCGTTGCTGGCGCAGGGCTGGCGGCCGGGTGACGAGTTCGGCACGACGATGGTCGCTGCGGCGTCGGGTGCCACCTTCATCACCATCGTCCTGGGACAGTCGGCAAACGCATTCGCGTGCCGGAGTGCCACTCGGCGCCCGGGCCAGTTGGGCTGGGCCACGAACCCGCTGCTGTTCGTGACGACCGGCATCGAAGGAGCATTCGCACTCACGGTGCTGCTCGTCCCATGGTTCGCCAGCCATCTCGGGCACGCCTCGCCGCCGCTGTGGGGCTGGGCGGTGGCCGCCGCGTCGATACCACTCGTGCTCGCTGTCGATGCGCTCGACAAGCGGCACCGCCGACGGCACGTGACCTCCGGCCCTGGTGGCCCGACCGAATGACTCTTACCGTGATCCACGGGCAGCATCCGCCAGGAGGTCGCGATGAAGGAGTTGGTGTTCCACCGGTTGTTCGTGCCGATGCTCGAACGCTTCGGCGACAAGGTCGGGTTCCACGACGGCGAGTACCACGGCACGTTCGCGCAGCACGGTGACCGGGTGATGCGTCTGGCGAACGCCATGCGCACCGAGCTCGGCATGACGTCTGGGGACCGTTTCGCAGTCATGTCGTGCAACAGCCACCAGTACCTCGAGCTGTTCCATGCCGGCTTCCTGGGGGCCGGCGTGATCAATCCGCTCAACCTGCGCCTGGCCGGCAAGGAACTGCAGCACATCCTGGCCGACTCGGGGACGTCGGTCGTCTTCGTCGACTCGATCTTCGCCGACCACTTCGCCCGCAACATCGCCGACGTCCGGTCAGACCTGCCGCTGCAGCACGTGGTGCTGATCGGTGACGCCGATGCCCCGCACGATTGGCGCTACGAGGACCTGGTCACACGCGGGAAGGCGGTGCTCCCACCTGAGCCGGACGAGACCGACCCGTCGGTGCTGATGTACACGGGTGGCACGACCGGCATGGCCAAAGGTGCCCTGCTCGAACAGCGGGCCGAGATGCTGAACCTGTACCACATCGGTCTCGCGCTCGGTTTCAACGATCGCCGGGTGTACCTGCACCAGACGCCGATGTTCCACGCTGCGTCGATGGGCGGAATCATCGGCATCCCGGCCACGGGAGGCACCTCGGTGTTCGTGCCGTTGTTCGAGCCCGAGGCGGTCATGACCGCCGTCGAGACCTTCGGCGTCGACTGGACGATGATGGTGCCCACCATGATCGCAATGGTGATGAACCACCCGGGGTTCCGGCCTGAGCGCCTGGCATCGTTGCGAGACCTGGTCTACGGCGCATCGCCGATGCCGGCGGCGCTGATCCAGCGCATCATGGCCACTTTCCCCGAGATGCAGCTCACGCAGGGCTACGGGATGACCGAGTGCTCGTCGGTCCTGACATTTCTGACGCCCGAGGACCACCGTCGCGGCGGGAACCTGCTCCGCTCTGCAGGGAGGCCGGCGATGGGTGTCGAGGTCAGCGTTCACGACGACGAAGGGCGTCGCCTGGCATCGGGCCACGATGGTGAGGTGTGGGCCCGCGGCGGCAACTTCATGCGTGAGTACTGGCGGCGCCCTGAACAGACCGAGCAGGCGTTCACCGACGATGGGTGGTATCGAACGGGGGACGCAGGACACCTCGACGAGGAGGGGTACCTGTACCTCGTCGACCGCGTGAAGGACATGATCGTCAGCGGCGGCGAGAACGTGTACTCCATCGAGGTCGAGAACGCGATCTCGACACACCCTGCCGTCGCGCAGGTCGCGGTCATCGGCATCCCCCACGAGGTGTGGGGTGAGCAGGTGCACGCCATCGTGGTCCTGCAGCCCGGCGCCACTGTCACCGAGGCCGAGATCAAGGATCATGCGCGGCTGTCGATCGCGAACTTCAAAGTGCCGCGCTCGGTCGAGTTCCGCACTCATCCGCTCCCGCTGTCGGGGGCGTTGAAGCCCCTGAAGCGTGAGCTGCGAGCGCCGTTCTGGAATGGTCACGCAACCGGGTTCGATCGCTGACTCTGGGTGCAACTTCGGCCATGAGTACTGTCTGGCCATGGCGACGATCCTTGCTCACATCACCGTGCAACCCGGACAGGCCGGCCGCTTCGAGGAGATCGCGGCGGAGCTCCACCGGCTCACCCACGAGCGCGAACCCGACGTGCGGCGCTACGAGTACTGGCGCGGGAGCGACGAGAACACGTACTACTCGCTGCTGTCGTTCGACACGTACAACGACTTCCTGGTACATCAGACCAGCGAGCACCACGAGATCGCCTCGCCGCAACTGCGCAACGTGGTGGCGAGCATCCGGCTCGAATGGGTCGACCCGCTGCAGAGCTCGTCTCCGCTGACGTCGACCGAGGGCGAGGCGCTCCCGGAGGATGCCTCCGACCTGATGGTCACGTACGCCGAGCGGTTCGCCGTGCAGGTCGCTCCGTGGTGGGCCACGGTGGCCGCCCCGGTCGCACCCGCACCTGAGCACGAGTGAGTCGGCGGGGCGGCCGAACCGTGTACGGCGCACCAGCACCATCGCCGTTGCGGGAGAGCAGCGGTCTGGCGGAAGACCTCCGACGAGGGCGCTTGGGCCGTGCTGCTTGCGCAGCGGTGATGACCGTAGAACAGCCAGGTCAACCGAGCACGGGTGACGGCATCAAGTTCTGATCAGCTGAGGTCAGGCCGGTGATGCCGAACACAGCACCCTGCGGGTCGGCCACCACGGCACCCGTGCCGAAGCCCATGTCGCTCGGCGGCGAGAGCACCCGACCTCCGAGCTCGACCACCCTGGCGGCCGCCGCCTCGCACCCGGCCACACCGAACCACACCGTCCAGCCCGACTGTTCGCCGTCGCCGGCGGCTGTATGTGCGCCGCACACGACCTGTCCGTCGACGGTGAAGATCGCTGCCGTGTCGGTCAACGGCTCCTGTTCCTCCCAGGCGAACACGTCGCCGTAGAAGTGACGCGCATGCGACAGATCCGACGTTCCCAGCTCGTTCCACGAGAACGCACCGACATCATTCACGACCTGCGATCCGGTGTGGGTGGCCGGCTGCCACAGCCCCACGACCGAACCGGCGACGTCCTGGGCGAGTGCGAAGCGGCCGCTGTCGAACACGTCGACCGGCTCGACCAGGGGCGTGCCACCGTGCGCGACGATGCGGGCCATCGTGGCCTCTGCGTCGGCCACGCACATCGACACCGTCCATCTCGGCAGCTCATCGGCGGTCGCCGTAGGCGCGTACCCCGCGGCGAGCGCTCCGTCGAGTGCGAACATGCCCGAGTCGCCAGCTTCGGGCCGCTGGTCGGGTCGTGCCTCCCAGCCGAACAGCTCTGCGTAGAACGCGATGGTCGCGGCGGTGTCGTGTGTGCTGACATCGACCCAGCACGGAGTGCCTGGCGCGTAGGAGTGTCTGGTGGCCATGGTCATGACCTACCCAGCGGTGACCTCGACCAACCCGGGCGTCCTGCCCCGGTGGCTCAGCCCTGGTCGATCCAGAGGCTCTGTGGCCACACGAAACCGGTGAACACCTCACCGGGGGTGCCGTCGGGCAGCAGGGTCTCGCCGAGACCGCGTACGGCCGGTGTGCGAATCGTCCCGACATGACCCCACGACTGGGGGATCTGGTAGCACTCCTCGGCGAAGCGCCGGTTGACCGCCTCGGCGCCGGCTCGTCGCTCCTCCGGGGTGGCGCCTGACCTGGCCTGCGCCAGGCCCGCATCGACCTGCTCGTCGCGGATGCGGCCGAAGTTCAGGGCCAGTTGACCGTCAGGTGCGGCGTTGGGGCTGCTCCACCAGAACGCCTGCTCGTCGGCGGTGACGCCGGCATGGCTCGACCATGCGTACATGGTGAAGTCGGGAACCCCGAACAGCGCGTTGGTGATGTACTGGTCCTGTGGCACCTGCTGGATGGTGATGTCGACGCCGATGGCCTTCCAGTAGCCGAGCAACAGCTCGGCGGTCTGGGCGTTGATAGCGGCCACGGTGGTGCCGTACGGGATCGAGACGGCCTGACCGGTCTCGGCGACGTACTCGTCGATCAGTGCTTTCGCTCCGGCGACGTCCTGCGCCGTGTCGAACCCGTTGTCCTCGAGGTAGCCCTCCTGGCCCGGTGAGAACAGCCCATTGGCGGGTTGACCGATGCCGCCTGCGACCAGGTCGATGAGTTCCTGGCGGTCGATCGCCTTCGACAGGGCACAGCGGACACGCTTGTCCTGCAGCGGGCCCGGCTTGTCGAGGTCGATCAGCAGGTAGTTGGTGGCGACGAACTCGGTGCGCTCGTCCATCACGAACTCCGTCGGGTCCGAGTCGCGGAAGTCGGCGATCACCGACGAGTACCCGGTCGAGAACATGTCGATGTCGCCGCTGCGGAGCGCTTGCCCGGCTGTGGCCGGATCCTGGAAGACGCGGAACTCGATCGAGTCGAGGTACGGGAGTTGGTTGCCGTCGCCATCCTGCTGCCAGTAGTCGGGGTTGCGGATCACGACGGTCTTCTCACCCGGCGAGAAGCTCTTCACCATGAACGGTCCGGTGCCGATCGGCATCGAGGGTTCGGCCGTGCCGGCCGCGACGCCGTCGAGCCACGCCGGCGATGCAATGAGGCCCCACTGACTGCCGAGTG
>JBBDMO010000085.1:0-11636 GCA_040878255.1 Ilumatobacteraceae bacterium | reverse complement strand
CACGGGCGAAGCCCGGCCACGGCATCGGATCGGCCGGGTCTCCGTTGCGGCCCGTGAACACCACGAAGGTCATCGGGTCGGTCTTTTCGATCTTCAGCGACCCGTCGGGGTTGTGAGCGACATCGTTGAGCGCCTTCGAGATCAGCAGTGACGTGCCAGTCGTCTGCAGGTTCTTGATGACGGCGTCCGCATCGAGCGGCGTGCCATCGTGGAAGGTGATGCCCTCGCGCACGCGCACGGTCCACTCGGTGAAATCGGTGTTGGGGGTGAACGAGTCGGCGAGCACGCCGTGCACCTCGTTGTCGGTGCCGAGCGCGGTGAGCGGCTCGTAGAACGTGCGGGCTCGCTGGTGGCAGTACGCGTCGCACTGCATCGCGGCGGGCGTCCATGGGTTCGCCACCTCGGACTCGCCGCTGACGATGATCGATCCGCCGAACTCGGGCTTCGGTGCATCGGTGGTGGGTGTCGTCGCCGCAGTGTCGACGGCACCGTCGGATGTGGGCGCCGCGTCGGTCGCCTCGGTGACTGCAGCCGTGGATGCCGTCGACGACTCGTCCTTCTTCGAACATCCGGCTGCCACCAGGCCGACCACCAGCACCAGCGCGCCCCAGCGGCGCAGACAATTCATCGACCGCACGGTGTCCCCCTCGTCGGCAGTCGCCCTACGGCTGCACAGGAAGCCGAACATACCTCACGTCGTCGGGCGGCGGGTCAGAACCAACTCGATCCCTCCGTCGGCTCGGAGCAGGTCGACGCGGTCACTCCCGAGGCGCCATGCAGTGACCGAGCCGAGCGCCACCAGGATCGCCCGCTCCTGCTCCATTGCGACGCTGCTCCCTGCACGCCGGGTGGTCGCGAGCGGCCCGATCGCCATGCTGGCACCATCCACGCTGTACGGCCCATGGAACCGGTTGCAGCCGGTGTCACCCGAGATCGTGTCGAGCGCGATCTCGACCTCGAGACCATCGTCGGTCCCCACCACGGCCTGCCGATCGGGGATGTGCACGCTCGTGATCCACCACGTGCCGACCAGGTCCGCGATGCTCGGGCGGCGCAGCGTCAGCAACGCCGCGCCTGACGCGTCGCAGAGCGTCAACGTGGCCGTGGTCGTGGTTGCTGACCGGACGGCACCGAGCGCTGCAAGGAAGCGCCGTTCGACATCCATGCGCTCTGGATCGCACATCATCCGGGTGCCCATCACGGGGCCGGGCACCACGAGTCGTTCGTCATCGGCCGTGTAGCGCGACCGGTAGGCGTTGCAGCCGCTCGTACCGAAGACGGCACCGTCGTCGAAGCCGACGGTGACGGTGACGCCGTCGATTTCGCTGATCCATTGCGTGCCGCTGAGTCGATCGGTCATCGCTCGAGCGTAGGTGACACGACCTGCGCACGACTCTTGGCATAGTGCCTGCCAATAGTTACAGTGCGCCATGGCTTACGGCACGATCGACCACGAGTACGCGATGCAGATGGCGACCACGCCACCCGAGTCCGACGGGCCGGTGCTGATGGTCAACTTCATGAAGTACCGACCGATCGCCCAGTACCGCGACGCCGACGAGGCCGGGGACGTCTCCGGACGCGAAGCCGACGATCGCTATGCGCCGGTCGACGTGCTCGATGCCATCGGCGCAACCGTCGCATTCCTGGGTGACGTCGTCGATGCCGACGGTAACCCCGACCCGACATGGGACCGGATCGGCATCGTCAAGTACCCCACGCGCACGTCGTTCATCGAGATGCAGTCGCGACCCGACTTCCGCGCCAAGCACGTGCACAAGCGGGCCGGCATGGAGTTCACGATCGTCGTCGCAGCACTGCCGACCGGTGCGGTGGTGGGCCAGGGTGACGGGGCCGGCATCGTGCGCTTCGTAGCGCTGCCCGCCGGCGTCGGTCCGGCGTCGCTCGACGAGGGCGCGCTGCTTCGCGTCGAGGGCCGCATCATCGGTGACGAGCGGAACTTCGACCGGATGGCCGTCCACTTCACCGATGGTTCCGACGACGAGCTCGCTGCCCTGCCGGGCGTCATCGCCGTGCGCACCCGCGCCACCATCGAACGGCTCCGCGGCATCATCGACGACTGGGCATGAGCCACCCGGCGCTGTGGCCGAGCCCGTGGCCGGCCGAGGACGGCGGCCCTGCGCGCCATCAAGCTGCTGGCGGCCCCGGGCTCGACATTCGCCCCGGCGAGCAACTGTCGGCTGTGCACCGCTTCGCCATTGCCAGCACGATGGTCGTGCTGCGCAAGCCCGGTGAGGTCTACCTCCTCGGTCACACCACCGGCGACGACGCCATCTCGTGGGTCGAACAGATCGACCCGCACACGCTCGACCCGGTCCGCCGTTCCCCGGACCTGCCGGGTGGTCCCACCTGGCCGGGTGGCATCGCCGCCCACGCGAACGGATCGCTGTACGTGGTGTTCGGACGCCATGCGCACCGTCTCGCCCCGGATCTCACGGTCCTGGCCTCGGTCATGCTGCCCCGCGACCGGCCCTACAACAGCTTCGTCGTGCTGCCGGATGGCTGCATCGCCACCAAGGATTTCGGCGGCGCTCGTCCGGGTGCCGTGCACCCGTCGACCGACCCGTGCGAGCTGATCGTGCTCGAGCCCGAGGCGCTGGCGGTCGTCGGTCGGCTCGTGCTGCCCGAGCCGTCGGTCGCACGCCTCAGCGCCAGCGGCGACGACATCTACGTGGTCGGCGACACGCGGCTACTGCGCGTGCGCTGGACCGGCACCGAGCTGGTGATCGACGCGTCGATCGGTGATGCGACCTACCGCACGCTGGCCGGACAGACCTACGGCTGGGACGCCGTCATCGATGCCGGTGCGGCATGGTTCCTCGACGACGGCGCGGGGAGCGAACGCTACGCCGGCTCGTTCCGAGGTCTCGGCATCTCCGAGTGCCCGTTGCATCTGGTGCGCGTCGGACTCGACGACGGAGCGGTGTCGCTCACCGAGATCAGTGGCCTACCGCTCGGCCTCATCGCCAACCCGCCGGCGATCGACCCGCAGCGGCGGATCGCGGTCGGGTACGACAGCGCCAACGGCGTCGTCGCGGCGTTCCGGTTCGACGACCATGGCGGCACCACGCCGCTGTGGACGAAGGCCCTCGACCACGCTGCACACCCCATGCGGTTCGCGGACACCGGCGAGCTCGTCCTGTGCGACCACGACGCCACACGCGGCGTCGACCAGGTCGTCGTCGTCGACATCGAGACCGGTGCCGAGCTCGGCCGGGTCGACACCGGCAGCCCCGTCCAGTCAGTGCTGTTCGCTGCACCTGGCTTCGAGCGTGACCTCTACGTGTGCTCGTTCGCCGGCGTCGCCCGCATCACGGTCGCCTGACCATTGGCCTGACGGGGCACGAACGACGTGGAGCGGCCAACGGGAGTCGAACCCGTTCCGTCTGCTTGGAAGGCAGAAGTGCAACCAAAAACACCTTGGCCGCGTGTTCGACCGGAACGCTACCGCTGTCCGTCGGGCGTCACCATCCGAACCGTTATGGTCGGCCATCGTGACGATCCTCTCGCTGCCTGACCTCGACCTCTTCTACGAGCGCCACGGAGCAGGACCCAGGGTGCTGCTGTGCAACGGCTCTGGCGCCACCATCGCCACCACCGGCCCGCTCGTGCAGTTGCTCGCGCAGCAGTGCGAGGTGCTCGTCCACGACCAGCGCGGGCTCGGCCGGACGGGTGTCCCGGCGACGCAGGCGACGATGGCCGACTACGCATCCGACGCAGTCGCGCTGCTCGACCACGTCGGCTGGGACACGGCCGCCGTCTTCGGCATCAGCTTCGGTGGCATGGTCGCTCAGGAACTTGCCGTCACCGTGCCCGACCGCATCGAGCGACTGGCCCTGCTGTGCACCTCTGCCGGTGGTGCTGGCGGGTCGTCATTTCCACTGCACCAACTGGCGGCGATGGACCCCGTCGAACGTGCCCGCGTGGCAATGCACAATCTCGACACGCGCTTCGACAGCGAATGGCTCGCTGACCACCCGTCCGATCGGGCGCTCCTCGAGGCGATGAGTGCCCGGCGCAACCAGCCCGTCGACGCAGAGCAGGCGCGCGGCGAAGCAATGCAGCTCGAGGCTCGCCGCCACCACGACGTGTGGGACCGACTGCACAGGATCACGTGCCCGACCCTCGTCCAGTGCGGCGAGTACGACGGCCTTGCACCCGTGTCCAACAGCGAGGCGATCTGCTCGCGCATCTTGGGCGCAGAGCTGCGCACCTATCAGGGCGGGCACCTCTTCGTGAGCCAGGACCGGGCTGCCGCCGGTGATGTCTTGGCGTTCCTCTGTGCCGGGAATCCGCTGCACGACGCGCCGCTCTGCCCATAAGCTGACATCCAGTCCCATAGCAGGAGGTCCCCCGTGGACATTGCGCTCATCTTCGTCGTCGTCGCCGTTGTGCTGGTGCTGTTGCTCGTTCTGTCCTCGGTGAAGACCGTGGCACAGGGAACGGTGGCGGTCACCACGATCTTCGGCAAGTACCGCTCGGTGCGCCGGCCGGGTCTCAACTTCCTCGTGCCGTTCGTCGAGAGGATCTTCCGCCGGATCAGCACCCAGAACCGCGCCGTCGAGCTGCAGTTCCAGGCCATCACCGCCGATCAGGCCAACGTGTACTTCACCGCCATGATGGTGTACTCGGTCATCAACGAGGGCGAGGACACGATCAAGAACGTGGCCTTCAAGTTCTACAGCGAGAAGGACTTCCTCACTGCGCTCGTACGCAGCGTCGAGGGCAGCACTCGCGGCTTCGTCGCCACGATGCGCCAGGCCGAGATCCTCGCCCTTCGCGGCGAGATCGTGAAAGAGGTCAAGGAGAACCTCGACGTCACCCTCGAGGGCTGGGGTTACCACCTCATGGACCTCCAGCTGAACGACATCACCTTCGACCAGGCGATCACCACCTCGATGGCGCAGGTCGTGGCTTCGAACAACCTCAAGGCCGCTGCCACCAACGAAGGTGACGCCCTCCTCATCCGCAAGACCAAGGAGGCCGAGGCCGACGGCACCGCCATCCGCATCGCCGCCGAGGCCGAACGCACCGCCGCTCAACTGCGCGGTCAGGGTGTCGCCCTGTTCCGCGAGGAGGTCGGTCGCGGCCTCACCCAGGCCGCTCGCGAAATGGAGGACAACAACGTCGACTCGTCGCTCATCCTCTTCTCGATCTGGACCGAGTCGCTGCGCCACATGGCCGAGAACGGCAAGGGCAACGTCATGTTCCTCGACGGCTCGCCGGACGGCATGCAGAAGCAGTTGCAGGATCTCATGGCGCTGCAGCAGCTCAGCATCGTGGGTCGCCCTCCGACGAAGTAACGCTCCGTTGCGTCGAGAGCGCGGCCCGGCTGGCAATCTGAGCTCATGACACACCCGTTCAGGTTCGGTTGGCAGGCATACAACGCGGAGAGCGCCGCCGAATGGCGCGACAAGGCACGACGCGCCGAAGCGCTCGGCTACTCGAGCTTCATGGTGGCTGACCACTACATGGGCCCCGGCCCCGTTCTCGTCGCGACGAACCACCCCGTCCAGAACGTCGCAGCCGTGCCGGCGCTCGCAGTGGCTGCCGAGGCCACCAGCACCATCAAGGTCGGCGCACGAGTCATGTGCATCGACTACCGGAACCCGACGGTTCTGGTGAAGGAGATGGCGACGATCGACATGTTCAGCGGCGGCCGCCTCGAGTTCGGCATCGGTGCCGGCTGGTTGCAGGGCGAGTACGAGGCGATGGGCGTCGACTGGGACCCGGCCGGCGTGCGCGTCGACCGTCTCGCCGACGTCGTGCGCATGGCCAAGCAGTTCATGGGCGACGGTGAGGTGAACTTCGTGTCCGAGAAGGCCACGTCGAAGGTGCGTGCCGTCGGGTTCGAGGGCCTTCCGAAGACGATCCAGCGGCCGCATCCACCGATCATGATCGGTGGTGGTGCCCGTCGGGTACTGCAGCTCGCCGGTCGCGAGGCCCAGATCGTCAGCATCAACTTCGACAACTCGTCGGGCAAGATCGGACCGGGTGTGGCGATCTCCGACGCCGAAGCCACGGCGCAGAAGATCGAGTGGGTGCGCGAGGGCGCCGGCGATCGCCTCGACGAGCTCGAGCTCGAGATCGGCGCCTACTTCACGTTCGTCACCGATCACGGCCAGGCGACCGCCGAGGCAATGGCGCCGCGCTTCGGCCTCAGCGTCGAACGGATGATGACCCACCCGCACGCGCTCATCGGCAACGTCGACGAGATCTGTGAGCAGCTCGAGCTCCGCCGCGAACAGTACGGCATCTCCTACATCACGGTCGGTGACTCGGTCGGCGACGCATTCGCCCCCGTTGTCGCTCGCCTCGCCGGGAAGTAGCCGGAACGAGTTCGGCCGTCAGCGCCCGACGAAGAGCCGAACGTCGCGGTCTGCGTCGGTGCCGGCCATCGCGCTGCGCACCTGCGTGCCAGCGAAGCGCTGGGCGAGTTGCCCGTGCCACGCCGCCAACGAGCCGACGGGTGCGCCGTGGGAGTGCACGGTCGAGCTGATCTCGATGGTGCCGTCGGTGTGCCGTGCGATCTCGATCCGGCGGCGTTCGCTCGGCCAATCGATGATCGACGCCGTCGTGATCTCCCAGAAGCCGCCGGCCGCGCCTGGACGCGGCCTGATCCGGTGGACGTGTCGGTGTCCGCTGAGCCAGAGCACGACCGACGGATGGCGATGGACGACGGCCAGCAGCGGGGCGGCGAGCAGACGATCCGGGTCGTGGCCTCGTTCGTTCACCAACGAGTCCGGGCCGTGGTGCGATGCGATGACGGCGATGCCGCCGGCATCGTCGACGTCGCGCAGCACACCGTCGAGCCAGGCCACCTGCGCCGTCCCGATGCTGCCCTGGTAGTCACCGAGCGGATGATTCGTGTCGAGTAGCACCAACGTCAACTCGCCGAGCTCGATCACGGCGTCAGCGCGCCCGGTGGGGGAGCGGCCCTCGAACCACCCGAGGGCACCGGCGGCCGCATGCGCATCGATCCATTCGGCGAGGTCGATGCCGCGCCGCGACGGGTCGGCGGTGATAGCTCGATCGTCGATGCCGAGGAACTGCGACGGGTCGTCGACGAACAACGACAGCACGTCCTCGGGTTCGAAGTCGCCGGGCGCGCCGAGGGCCTTGCACCCGCCGATCGCCGCGGCCGTCAGCGCGTCGTTGATGTACGCCGTGCCCTGGCAGAGCAGGTCGTGGTTGCCGGGCAGTGAGGTCCACGGCAGCCCGACGCCGGGGGAGCGCAGTGGCTGCGATGCGCGCGCGACGAGGTCGTCGATGATCGGGAACCCTCGCGACTTCCACGAATCTGCGACCTCCGCGACCGGACTCCAGTACGGCCACACCTCGCCCGGCGCCTGCATCGGGGCGTCCTGAGGGCCGCCGAGCGGGGTCAACGTGCTCGTGCCGCCCGAGACCAGCGCGAAATACGCGTCGAGCTCGTTGCGTTGCGCGTTGTCAATGTTGTCGCCCGTACTGAGGACGAGGTCGACGGGGTCCGCGGATCGCATCGCGTCGACGTGCGCGGCGACGGCCCATGGAACGAGCGACTCCTGGGGGCGGTGCATGTGAAGCAGTGGCCGCCATCGCGGATCGTGGGCCAGGGTTTCGATCCACTCGAACCGCATCGGTGATCCGGCGTCGAGCACATGCAGGTCGCTCAGGTGCCACAGCGAGGCGATCGGCACACCGGTACCGCTCGGTTCGGCGGCGAGATCCGTGCGGGGGACGAGGGGTCGATCGGGACTCATGGCGACGCACGCATCCTAGGTACGGTGGTGCCGTGACGACCGACAACCCACGTGCAGAGCGGCCAGCGGCCGGCGAAACCGGGTGCGAATCGTGTGGGTTGCCGCAGGCGCGGTCGTGGGCCACCGCCCAGGGGCCGGCTCGGCTGTGCCCTGCCTGTGCGACGCTGCATGGGCTGGGCTGTCCCTAGGGATTCACCCTCAGGCCGTGGCGCCACCATCGACCACGAGCAGTACCCCGTTCACGAATGCGGCGAGGTCCGACGCCAGGAACAGCGCCGCTCGGGCCACATGGTCCGGCTGGCCGGCGATGTGCAGCGGGTTCGCGGCGACGGCGGCATCGATGTCAAGGCCACCCGCCTTCAGTGGAGCCATCTGCGCCTGCACGCCGGGCGTGTCGATGATGCCGGGCGCGATGGCGTTCACGCGGATGCCGCGCGGTCCGAGCTCGTTGGCGAAGGCTCGGGTCAGACCGATGACGCCTGCCTTCGACGCGGCGTAGGCGGTGATGTTCTTGCCGCCGCGGACGCCGGCGATCGAGGCGAGGTTCACGATGCTGCCGCCACCGGTCATCAGCCGCGCAGCGTTGCGTGCTGCGCTGTACTGCGCTCGCACATTGACGTCGAGCATGCGCAGCACGAACTCGTCGGTGACCTGATCGATCGGCCCGGTGGTGGGGTAGATGCCGGCGTTGTTGATCAGGATGTCGAGCTGTCCGCCGTCGGAGGCCACGCCCATCGCCTCGTCGAGCTGCGTTGCATCGGTGATGTCGCAGGTGACGAACGCGGCGGCACCGGCTGCTTCGGCGGGTGCACGGCCGTCGGAGTCGAGGTCGGCCACCGTCACGAAGGCACCTGCTTCGATGAGCCGTGCTGCGATGGCGGCGCCGATTCCCTTGGCGCCGCCGGTGACGAGTGCCTTGCGGCCGGTGAGATCGATCAGCTGGGTGAGTGCCGGGGTGATGCCGCCGGGCGTGGTGGTCTCCATGTCGGCGACATTAGTGAACGATCGCTAACCTCGCCGACATGGACGTGTTCGAAGCGATGGAGACGTGCCGGGCCATCCGGCACCTCAAGCCAGACCCGGTGCCGGCCGAACTGATCGACCGGATCCTCCACGCGGCCACCTGTGCGCCGAGCCCTGGCAACAGCCAGGGATGGGACTTCGTGGTGGTCGACGACCCGGCTCGCAAGAAGCCGATCGCCGATGCCGTTCGCGCGGCCATGGCCGACCGGGTCGCAGCGATGCCGCGTCCCGACCGCACCACACGCCTGATGCTCGACGGGACGGCCAAGCTCGTCGACACGCTCGACCAGGCGCCGGTCATCATCTTCGTGACGGGCCCGGTCATCTACCCGCCGTCGTCGCCCCGTGAGCAGTTCACGTGGTCCGCGCTCTATCCCGCAGCGCAGAACATCATCCTGGCAGCGCGTGCGCTGGGCCTCGGCACGACCTTCACGACGCTGCACAACACCGCCGAACCCACCATCCGCGAGGTGCTCGGCATCCCCGACCACATCAAGATCGCCGTCACCATCCCGCTCGGCTGGCCCGATGCCGAGTTCGGCCCCGTCAACCGTCGGCCCCTCGCGGACTTCGTCCACCGCAACGGCTGGGAGGGCGACAAGCGTGGTGCGCTCGGCTGACGCTGCTCGACCCGGACGGCCGGCCAAGGTCGATGGCGCAGGTGTTGCGACGCGCGAGCGGTTGCTGGCCGCCGCAGTGGCGTCGTGTGTCGAGCACGGGTTCGAGGGTGCCACCGTCGACGACATCGCGGCTCGCGCCGACGTGTCCGGCCCGGCGATCTACAAGCACTTCGGTGGCAAGGTGGAACTCCTCGTCGCTGCCGGCCAGCGGGCACTCGATGACATCGAGCCCGTCGATGACGCATGCGCCGCCGCTGCTGTGGTGCGCGCCGTTCTGTCCCCGGGATTCGCCGACAACCGACGCATGCTTGTCGAGTTGCACCTTGCCGGCCGTCGATATCCGGAGGTGGCCGACCTGCTCGCCAGGTGGCAGGCCGAGCATGCGGCCGCATGGCGGCGGCGATCCGGTGACGACGCAGCGGCCGTGGCGACGTTCTTCGCGCTCCTGGTGGGCCTGTGCCAGATCGACGCGCTCGTGTCGCTGGGGACATCGTCAGCCGCCGTCTCGTTGCACGCCGAGCGCCTCGCCAGCGTGCTGTTCCCCGATCGCGACGTGAACGGCTTGGACAACATCCAGGACGCCATCCACGCTCCGTTGTCGGTCGGCCGCCAACGCTGACCGACATCATCTTCGTCGGGGTGGGGAGATTTGAACTCCCGACCCCCTGCTCCCAAAGCAGGTGCGCTACCGCTGCGCCACACCCCGAACGGAGCTGCGCAGACGCAGATCCGGGTGCGAGCGTACCCGTCACGATCCGGGTCTCGCCGATTTCGCAGTTCGGTCAGGGGCCGGCGAGCGCCCACTCCACTGTGTACCCGTCGTCACCGGTCGAGCCTGTGAATCGACGACCGCTGATCGCAGTGGGCGTGAGGACCATCCAGTGGTGCCGGTCCACGGTCAGCCAGGGTTCCGGGTCGGGCAGGCCGTGGGCACCGCTCACGTGGTGCAGGTGGCCGCGCACGATCACGCTCCACGCGGTCCGGGCCACCTCGTCGACCACGTCGACCTCGAACGAGGCCGGCCCGTCGTAGCGGCCGATCAGGGTGTTCGGTGCCGTGCGGACGACCACCTGCCCGTCGCTCTCGGGCCCGATCGAGCGGTAGTTCACCGGCAGCGCCAGCGGATAGCCGTGGTCGATCACGCACATCCGGCCGACTTGCTGTGATCGGAGGAGCTTGTCGCACTCCCATGCCTGCAGTTCGAACCGTTCCATGGCTTACCTCCTACGAACGGGGGAGCGACGGCCTCCCGGAATGCGGTGTTGCGTCACTCCTCGACGATCAGGGCGGTGACCATGCCGAACATGCCGTCGGCTCCTTCAGCGTGGGTGAGGATGTGGCAGTGCCAGGCCCAGACACCCGCGTCAACCGCCTTGTAGAGCACCGTGTAGCGCTCGCCGGGTGACACGTTGATCGTGTCGCCGGGCATCGGGAAGTCGAGCGGGATGCCGTCCTTGGCGATGACCCAGCCCACCGGCTGGTGGAGGTGCATCGGGTGGGCGGTGAGCCCTTCGTTCAAGTAGTGGACCATCATCGTCTGACCCTTGCGCAACGTGTACGCCTCGGTGGCCGGGAAGCTCTTGCCGTTGAGGCTGAGGCCGATCGTGCCGGCATCGTTCAACACCATCGTGACTTCCTTGTCGACCTGGGTGTAGCCCTTGTCCTGCAGGTACTGCGGGATGGGCATGGTCGTCTCCCATGCCGGGTCGGTGATGATGAAGCTCCCGAACAGGCCATTGGGCACCTGGACCTCGGCGTGGTGGTGCGAGTGGTAGATGCCGATGGCCGGCTCGAGTGCCTCGAACTCGTAGACGAACGAGCTGCCGGGGGTCACGACCTCCTGGTTGTATGGGTCGACGCCATCCATCTGGTTCGGCACCCTGATGCCGTGGAAGTGGATGGCGGTCGACTCGCTCATGTCGTTCTTGAAGTTGATGCGAATCTTGTCACCCACCTCGAGGCGGATCTCGGGGGCCGGCACGACGCCGTTGTAGGTCATCGCGTCGACGAACTTGCCCGGCTCGACCTCCCACTTCACCTCCATGGCCGTGACGTCGTACACCTTGACGCCATTGTCGATCGAGGTCGGCTCGAGCAACTCGCCGCCCTTGCCCTGGGTCTTGGCGGGGAACGCGAGAGCGGCGTGCATCATGATGCGGTCCATCGTCTGGCAGTCCATCTTCCCGTCGGCCATGGCCCCACCGCCACAGCCCAGGCCGTCGCCGATGAC
>JBBDMO010000084.1:0-20429 GCA_040878255.1 Ilumatobacteraceae bacterium | reverse complement strand
GACCTCGCGTCTCCATGGCGCTGGGTGATCGACCCGATCGACGGCACCAGCAACTTCGTGCGCGGCATTCCCGTGTGGGCATCGCTGATCGCGCTGACCCACATCGACCACGGCCCGGTGGTGGGCGTGGTATCGGCACCGGCGATGGGACGCCGGTGGTTCGCGGCAAGGGGCCTCGGGGCGATGTCGACCGGCATGGAGACCCGCGACACGGGCATCGATCGACCGTGCCGAGTGTCGTCCGTTGCGTCGATCGACGAGGCACAGGTGTGCATCACCTACTCGAAGGGCTGGGACGACGTCGGCCTCACCCACGAGCTCGTGAAGCTGCAGCAGCGCGCGTACCGCGCCCGTGGCTTCGGCGACTTCTGGCAGCACATGCTCGTGGCCGAGGGGGCGATCGACATCGCCGTCGACGCGGTGGGCGTGATGCCCTACGACCTCGCCGCCGTCATGATCGTGGTCGAGGAAGCGGGCGGCACGTTCACCGACCGCCACGGTGTGCGCACCTTCGAGAGCGACACCGCGATCAGCTCCAACGGCCTCCTCCACGCCGAGACCGCAGCCCTCGCCGACTGACGGCCCAGGCGATCGCCACCAGCGCCCTGACCGAGGGTGTCAGCGCACCCGTCGAGCGTCGAGACCCTCGGGTGTCCTCAAGACCCTCGGTCGGATGCGTGGGACTCGGGCTTGGGGGCCTGACAGACTGACGACATGACCGACCTGATCATCCGCAACGGGTTGCTCGTCGACGGCAGCGGTGCACCGCCTCGCCACGCCGACGTCGTGGTCGACGGTGGGCTCATCGTCGCCGTCGAGCCCGCAGGGTCGGGCACCACCGCCGACCGGGTCATCGAGGCCGACGGGCTGCTGGTCACGCCGGGCTTCGTCGACATCCACACGCACTACGACGCGCAGGCGAGCTGGGACCCGTACCTCACCCCGTCGAGCTGGCACGGGGTGACCACCGTAGTGATGGGCAACTGCGGCGTCGGATTCGCACCCGCAGCGCCCGATCGGCACGAGTGGCTGATCGCGCTGATGGAGGGTGTCGAGGACATTCCCGGCAGCGCGATGACCGAGGGAATCTCGTGGGACTGGACCAGCTACCCCGAGTACCTCGATGCGCTCGACGCTCGGCACTACGCGCTCGACATCGGCTCGCAGCTCGCCCACGGCCCGCTGCGTGGGTTCGTGATGGGCGATCGCGGTGCAGCCAACGAGACCGCCACCGATGCCGACATCGATGCGATGGCAGCGCTGGTCGAAGAGGCGTTGCGCGCCGGAGCGCTGGGGTTCTCGACCAGCCGCACGCCCCTGCACCGCTCGAAGGACGGCGAACTCGTGCCAGGCACCACCGCCGACCCTCGCGAGTTGCTGGGAATCGGCGCTGCCATCCGGCGTGCCGGGCACGGTGTGTTCCAGTTCGCTCCCGAACACGCGCTCGTGCCGGTGGCCGAGTGGCCGTGGATGCGCGAGCTCGCTGCGTTGACCGGCCAGCCCGTCAGCGTCAACCTCAACCAGCCCGATCAATCGCCGGAGGTGTGGCGCGACGTGCTCCGCCTGCTCGACGAGGCGCACGCCGACGGCCTGCCGCTCTACGCGCAGGTGGCAGGTCGCACGATCGGCATCCTCTACTGCCTGCACGGCAGCATCCACCCGCTGCTGTTCCACCCGGCCTACGCCGAGGTGGCGCACCTGCCGATGCCCGAGCGGTTGGCGGCGTTGGCGGACCCCGAACGCCGTCGCCGGATCATCCACGACGTGCCCGACGACGGTGGCCTGTTCGACAAAGTCGTCCTGCGCAACCTCGGCCAGATCTGGCCGGTCGCCGACGGCGACATCGACTACGAGCCCACGGCAGACCAGTCGGTTGCGGCCGTCGCCGCCCGCACCGGCATCGCACCGATGCAACTCGTGCTCGACCAACTCATCGCCCACGAGGGCAACGGGATGCTCTACGCGCCGTTCTTCAACTACGCGTACGGCGACCTGTCGATGACCTACGAGGCGACGCTGCATCCGTTCACGCGCATGGGTCTCAGCGATGCGGGTGCGCACTGCGGTGCCATCTGCGACGGCGGCACCCCCACGTTCATGCTGACGCACTGGGCGCGCGACCGCGCCCGCGGGCCGAAGCTGCCGCTCGAGCACGTCGTGCACCGCCAGACCCTGCAGACGGCAAGCCTGTACGGGCTCACCGACCGCGGCCTCGTCGCCCCCGGCATGCGCGCCGACCTGAACATCATCGACTTCGACGCGCTGTCGTTCGGTCCGCCGCGCATGGCCTTCGACCTGCCGGCCGGCGGTCGTCGCCTGGTGCAGCGGGCCAACGGCTACCGGGCGACGTTCGTGGCTGGTCAGCAGACCGTGGCCGACGACGAGCCGACCGGCGCCCTGCCCGGCCGCCTGGTCCGCGGCCCCCGCTGACACAATTCGGCACCGGCCACCCGAGGGTTTCGGCGTACCCATACGTCGCCAGGACCCTCGGGTGTGTTCGAAACCCTCGGTCGGGCGGCGGGGACTCGGGGGGTCAGCGTTCGCCGAGGGAGTGCTCGGCGCGGCCGAAGATGAACCAGAGGTCGAGGTACGCGGCGGGATCGGCCGACCAGCCGAACGAGCACACCTCGTCGACGGTGCGTCGGCCGAGTCGACCGCGGAACACGTCGAGGTCGTCGGCGACCACGCGCACCGGCGTGAGGTTCGCAGCGGCGACCGACTCGTGGAAGCTGCCGAGCAGCCGGCCACTCACCCATGCGAGGAAATCCACCGGCAGCTGGACCGGGTGGTCGAGTGCGTTCAGGATGTCTGCCTCGTGGGTGTGGATGTCGAGCACGGCGCGCCACGAGCCTTCTGCCCCCTCGGGTGTCGACAGGAACCACTCGACGCCAGGAGCATCGGCCGACCACTGCGCGACGAGCGCTGCAACGGTCTTCGATCGACCTCGCTCGACCTGCGCCGCGGTCCACGGGTCGGTCGTCACTCCGGCCATGTTGCCGGTGCGGGCATCCTCGGCGATACCGGCGAGGTGCGCCACCACGTCGTGGACGTCCCAGTCGGGCGTGGCGGGTACCGACACGCCACCGACCTCGTCGTTCACGACTGCGGTGATCCGCTCACGCGCCGCCCGATACCACTCCCCCAACGGTTCCTGCCCCACTGCTCGCCCCCTCGATCTCCGGTTCATGTCGCGCCGAAACGGCGTCTGGCGTGGTCAGCTCGCGACATGAACGGGTTTATCAGACGGTGTCGGGCGGGGCGGGGACGCGTAGCGTGGGGCGGGTGAGCGATCAGACCCAACCGGCCACGCAGGCCATCACTGCTGGCCGGGGCGCCAGCGGCACATCGTTGGCGCCGGCGCTGTGGTCGTCGACGGTGTGGGAATCGGCGAGCCTCGTCGACGCTCGTCGCCGCGCCACCGGGCTTCGACCCGGTGAGTTCTACAGTCGCTACGGCAACCCCACCGTCCGCTCGTTCGAGCAAGCCATCGCAACGCTCGAGGGTGCCGAGGATGCGTTGGCGTTCGCGTCGGGCATGGGCGCGGTCGCCAGCGTCGTCCTGGCGCTGTGCTCGTCGGGCGACCACATCGTCGCCCAGCGCCAGCTCTACGCCGGCACGTTGGCGTTCCTGCAGGGCCCGTGCGCACGCCTGGTCATCGAGACGACGCTCGTCGACGGCAGCCGGCCCGGGGCGTTCGCCGAAGCCGTCCGCCCGGGCAAGACGATGCTCGTCCTGGCAGAGACACCATCGAACCCCCGGCTCGATCTGGTTGACCTCGACGAGATCGGCGCGTTGCAGGGGCCGATCACCGTGGTCGACTCGACGCTCGCCACGCCGCTCGGCCAGCGCCCGCTCGACCATGGCGTGCACCTGTCGCTGCACTCGGCCACCAAGGGCATCGCCGGCCACAACGACGCCACACTCGGCGTGATCGCCGGCGAGAAGGACCTCGTCGACGCAATCTGGGCATACTCCGTCCTGCACGGCGCCACACCGTCACCGTACGACGCGCTGAATGCGCTTCGCGGCGTGCGCACCCTGTCGGTTCGTACCACGCATCAGGCCAGCTCGGCGCTGTTCCTCGCCGAGTCGCTGGTCGATCATCCGGCGATCACCGCCGTCCACCACCCCGGCCTCTCCGGTCACCCGCAGCACGATCTGGCCAAGCGCCAGATGCGTCACGGTGGCACGCTGGTGGCCGTCGACCTCGCCGGCGGCTTGCCTGCTGCCGAGGCGTTCCTGGCTCGCGTCGGACTCGTCCGCCGTGCCACTTCGCTCGGTGGCCCCGAGACGCTGGTGTGCCACCCGGCCACCACCACCCACGCCAGCCTCACGCCCGACGAAGCGGCAGTCGTGGGTGTCACCCCGGGGCTGCTGCGAATCTCGGTGGGTCTCGAGGACCCGGCCGATCTGTTGCGCGACATTCTCCACGCTCTCGAACCGATCTGACCCGTGGCACGGGTCCTCTGTCTGCACGGGCTCGGCGGCACCGGCGCCACGATGTGGCCGATCGTCGGGCACCTCACCAGCGCTCAGCACACGGCCCTTGCCCCCACGTTGCCGGGCCACGGCTCGACGCCCGAGGACCTCGTCGGCGTCGAGTGGTCATCGTGGCTCGATGCTGCGGGCGATTGGCCGGCCGACGTGGTCGTCGGCCAGTCGATGGGCGCGATGTTGGCGCTGGCGTTGGCCGCCGAGGGCAGGTGCCGGGGCGTCGTGGCGATCAATCCGCTGGCCGCTGACCCGGATGCGGTCGACGGGCTCGAGTGGCGGATATCCCGCGGCACCGAGTGGCACGAGGTCGGGCGAGACACCGTCGGCGAGGTGGCTTACGAGCGATTGCCGATGACGTCGCTCCTCGCGATGCACACCGGCATCCTGGGCGTCGATCTCGCTGCGGTCACCGTGCCGGTCCTGGTGGTGACGAGTGCGCTCGACGAGGTCGTCGACCCGGCGTCGTCCGCGGTCGTGGCGAAGGCGGTGACCGGACCGATGCAGCGCCTCGTGCTCGATCGAAGCGGTCATGTGGCCTCGCTCGATGCGCAGCGCAACGAACTCGCCCAGGCGATCGTGCGGTTCGTCCACGACTTCGCCTGACGTCGTCTGACCCCAGCCGACCTCGGCGACGTGCGCCACGACGTCAGAGTTGGACGACGGCTCCCGCGCGCACCTCGTCGCGGATCGCAATGCTGAGTATCTCGGCCATGCGCTGCGGGAGGTCGACGAACTCGAGGCGCCACGCCTGGTGATCGGCCGATCTGACGACGGCGAGCCCGATGAAGGACCCGTCGGCCGACGCTGCTCCGAGGTCGAGCGAGATCGATGCCCAGCGGCCTGCCATCACCGGCATCGCGAGGTCGGCCTTGCTCGGGGCGAACCGCACGCCACCGGCCGAGACGTCGGTCGTCCGGCCACTGACCATGCGATGGTCGATCAGCATCGTCACCGGCCAGAACACCTGGTAGCGCGGGTTGCGGCGACGGTCGCTCGGCACGAGCGGGTGGTCGAGCATGACCTGCACCGCGCCGGTCTTCTGGGCCTGGTACGCGGTGCCGGTGGCTGCCCACAACCCGTTCTCGAGCAGGACGCTGACCATGACCGACCGGGGCGATTCGAGCTGGCGGTACGCAATCCGTGACCAGAACTCGACCTGCTCGTCACTGGCGTGCCGCAGCGCACCCTCGAGCTTCAGGTCTTCGTCGTCGAGCAGCTTCAGCAGGACGCGCCCACCCGCTTGCGCGCGGAACTTGACGACAGGGCCGGCCGCAGATGCGGCGGTCCTCATGGCAAGTGGGGTGCGGAGCTGTTCGGTCATGGGGTGCGTGGAACTCGACTGACGCATCACACATCGGTACCGTCACCCGACGAACTTGAGTCTCTTGCCCATTTCTGAACGAAGACCCGTGCGAAGCCGTCAGTCGATGTTCGCAGCGAGCGAGACGACCACGGTGACCGCGTCCACCTCGTCGATGACGACACCGCCTCCGTACGACCTGCTCCCCGCATCCGTCGGCACGACCGACGACCAGAAGGCGTAGACGAAATCGACCTGCAGGTCCGGGGTGGCGGGGGCCGCCAGGCAGGCTTCGAGATCGAAGTCGACCGCTCCGGAGGACTCCATGAACGTTTGCGCCTCGGCACAGCGCGCATCGATGTCATCGTCCACCACCGGCGACTGCCAGGCCACCCCGGCTGCGCCAGCGCGCACGATCCGACGACCGCGAAGGTCGCCGGCGAAGACCACGTCGACACCGTCGATCTCGCGCAGGAATTGGTCGCCGGTGAGTTGGTCGGTCCGGTATGCGACCCAGCCGGCGGGCGGGTCGACAGCCACCATCCATGCGGCCTCGTCGGCGAGCACCGAGGGCACCGGATCACCGGCGCTGCCGCACCCCACCATCGGTCCCAGCACGAACACCATTGCCGCCGCGCGCAACGATCGAGCATCGATCGGACCACGCGCACGAAATTGACGCACGCGCCGGGGCCTCGTACCGAGGGTCAGCGGTAGAAGGGGTTCTCGCCGTTGGCGTGATCGGTGAGGTCCTTGACCCGCTCGACCCCGCCCACCTGCTCGACCAGCATGGTCTGCACACCGTCGAGCATGGTCATCCGGCTCATCGAGCAACCGTGACAACCACCGCCCATGGTGAGGTACGCGGTGCCCTCGCCGTCGTGGCCCATGTAGGTGACGAACCCGCCGTGCGCGGCGAGGGCTGGGTTCACCTCGGCTGTGACGACCGCTTCGATCTCGGCGCTGAGCTCGTCGTCGCGGGTGAGGCCCTCGACCATGGGCGCCACCGGCTTGTTCGGGTTGCGGATGACCAGGCCCTGGCTCTCGGTGAGGTCGAGGGTGGCATCGTTGAACAGCTCGACGTCCTTGGCCGGGATGATGACCTTCAGCGCCGAACCGTCGGTGCCGGGGTGCGTGCGAACCTCGTCGGTGAACGCCGCCTTGGTGACGACGTCGAAGCTCAGGTCGTAGCGGAAGTCCTCACCGGGCTCGCTGACGATCTCGAGCCGGAGGCCGAGGCGGTCGGCGTCGGGCTCGGCATCGCGCAACGCGATCAGCTCGGCATGTGCAGCCGAGGTGACCGTGATGATGAGGCTGCTGACATTCGTATCGGTCTCTGCTGCAAGCGGACTCACATCGCCATGGTATCGGCGACACCCTGCCGCCGGTCGGCCGCTTCGTGCACCTCTGGGCGCATCACCGCGTCAGCTGCCACCGCCGTTGCATTCGATGCGCTGGCCGGTGACGTAGCCCGAACCGGGGCTGCACAGCCACAGCACGACGTTGGCGACGTCGAGCGGTTGGCACACCCGACCGAACGGCGACACGGCGTCGAGGGCACGCAGGTCGGGCATGTCGCGGTTGCCGGTGAACGCGCGGGCGAGGCGCACACCCATGTCGGTCTCGACCAGACCAGGAGCAACCACGTTGACATGAATGCCGAACGGGCGCTCCTCCTTCGCGAGCGTCGACGCCAACGCCTCCATGGCAGCCTTGCCCATGTTGTAGGGCGCACCGTTGGCCTGCATCGTCGAGGTGGCCACCGACGAGATCATGACGATGTCGCCCCGGCCGTGCTCGGCCGATCGGGCACGCAGGTGCGGGATCGCGAGGCGCGACAGGTGGTGCGGGCCGAAGGCGTGGGTGGTGACGACGCGGATCATCTCGTCGGGGTCGGTGTCGGCCACGCCGCGACCCTTCGACGCGATGCCGGCGTTGCACACGAGCAGATCGAGCCCGCCGAGGTCGGCCACGACGGCATCGACCATCACCGCACACGCTGCGGGGTCGTCGACGGACGCTTCGTAGGCCCGCGCGACACCACCGGCAGCCTCGATCGCGGCGACCGTTTCATCCGCCGACTCCTTGTCGCGCTTGTAGTTCACGGCCACCGCTGCGCCCTCGGCAGCGAGCAACTCGGAGATGGCTCGGCCGATGCCACGACCACCTCCCGACACCAGCGCGATTCGCCCTTCGAGCAGTCCCATCGTTTCCATCCCCCTGCATCTGGCAACCTAAGGCCGTGCAAGACGGCAGCAAGAAGGCAATCATCGCGGCGTTCTTCGCCAACCTCGGCATCGCGGTGGCGAAGTTCGTGGGGTTCGTCGTCACCGGCTCTGCCGGCATGCTCGCCGAGGCGGCACACTCGTTGGCCGACACCGGCAACCAGGGTTTGCTTCTGTTCGGCTCGAAGCGCGGCCAGCGACAGGCCGACCGGATTCACCCGTTCGGCTACGGACCGGAGCGGTACTTCTGGGCGTTCGTGGTCGCGCTCGTGTTGTTCAGCATGGGTGGACTGTTCGCTCTGTACGAGGGCATCCACAAGGTCAGCGACCCTCACGAGCTCAGCAACGCGGGCGTCGCCTACGGCATCTTGATCTTTGCGATCCTGCTCGAGTCGTACTCGCTGCGAACTGCCGTGAAGGAGGCGAACCACGTCAGGCCACGCGACAAGAGCTGGTGGTGGTTCATCAAGAACGCGAAGGCCCCCGAACTGCCTGTCGTGCTGCTCGAGGACGTCGGCGCCGAGATCGGCCTGTTCCTGGCGCTCGGTGGCCTGACGATGGCGGAGATCACGGGCGACCCGCGCTGGGACGCGGTGGGTTCGATCTCGATCGGCATCCTGCTCGTCGCCATCGCGATCGTCCTCGCGATCGAGATGAAGGGCTTACTGATCGGCGAGTCGCCGAGTGAGCAGGTCTCGCAGGCGATCGAGCACGCGATCAACGGTTCGGACCAGGTGAACGGGCTGATCCACCTGCGCTGCATGCACCTCGGCCCCGACGACATCATCGTGGCCGCCAAGATCGACTTCGACCACGACCTCACGATGGCCGAGCTCGCCCTGGCAGTCGACCGCACCGAGTCCGCGATCCGCGCCGCTGCACCGCTCGAGATGACGATCTACATCGAACCCGACATCAGACGCACCGTCATCGCGTGAGCCGCACACCCCGGTCTCCGCGCACCCTCGGCTTCATCGCGCTCGGGCTTGCGATCGTCTGCTTCAGCCTCGGCTCGACGATCGTGAAGAAGGCCGGCATCCCCGGCTCGACACTCGCCTTCTGGCGGATGGTGCTCACATCGGTGCTCTGGTCGTTGATCCTATGGTTCTCCGAGCGCAGCACGATCACCCGCGCCGACCTCCGCCGTGCACTCGTACCGGGCATCATCTTCGGGCTGAACATCACCGCCTTCTTCACCGGCGTCACCAACACGAGCGTTGCCAACGCCGAGTTCATCGGCACGCTGACACCCCTCGTCCTGGTGCCGGCCGGCGCGATCTTCTTCAAGGAGAAGATCAACGGTCGGGCACTGTGGTTCGGGCTGATCTCGCTGCTCGGGTTGGTGATCGTGCTGTTCAACACGCCGACGAACAGCGTGGCCACATGGGCGGGCAACATCACGATCCTCGTGGCCATGTTGCTCTGGGCCAGCTACCTGCTCACCAGCCGACGCCTCCGCGGTGGCGACATGAGCGTGTATCGGATCATGGCGGCGATCATGCCGATCGCAACCCTGACGATCCTGCCGATCACGCTCGTGCAAGGCACGTTCACCGAGGTGACCGCACACTCGGTGCCGTACATCGTGCTGCTCGCCGTCATGACCGGCACGGTGGCTCACGGCATGATCGTCTACGCACAGCACACGGTGCCGGTGGGCACGATCGGCATCCTGCAGGTGGCACAGCCGGCGCTCGCGGTGTGCTGGGCGTACCTGCTGCTCGGCCAGACGATCGTGCCGATCCAGATCGTGGGCATGGTGCTCGTGGTGATCGGCCTCGCTGCGGTGGTCACCGTGACCCGACGGGCCGCATCGCCGGCGCCCGAGTTCGAGGCCGAACCACTGGCCGGACCGCTGGCCGAACCACCACGCAAGCACCGCTAGAGTCCCAGTCACAACCGAGGGGGAGCTCGCAGGACACGGCGGGCTGAGAGGGTGGACGCCGCCACCGACCCACGAACCTGATCTGGGTAATGCCAGCGGAGGGAACTGGATGGCACACCACATCGCCGTGGTCATCGGCGGAGGACCGATCGGACCGAGCACGACGACGTTCGATGCCGTCATCGCCGCGGACAGCGGGTATGACGCAGCGGTCGCCGCAGGATTGACCCCCACATACCTCGTCGGCGACCTCGACAGCATCAGCGGCGAAGGATTGTCGGCGGCCAGCGCAGCGGGCATCCCGATCGAGCCGTACGACCCCGACAAGGACCACACCGACACCACGCTCGCGCTCCATCGCGCCGTCGCCCTCGGTGCCACGCACGTCACGCTGCTCGGCCCGGCCACCAGCGACCGGCTCGACCACCTCATCGGCGCTCTGACGGCGCTGGGTGACCCGGCGCTGGCCGGTTGCGAGGTGACGGGCGAGCTCGGCGGCTCGTCGGTGCGAGTGCTGCACCCGGGGCAGCTGGCGACGATCGACCTGCCGGCTGCCGGTGTCTTCTCGCTGCTCGCCCTGCACGGCGTGTGCGAGGGCGTGCGCGTGGTGGGCGCACGCTGGCCGCTCGACGACGCACGGTTGGTCCCGGCCAGCACGCTCGGCGTCAGCAACGCCTCGCTCGGGCATCCGGTCCGCATCGGCGTCCGCGAGGGCGTCCTCACCATCATCGTCCCCCACCACGACACGAGCCCGAACGAGGCACCATGAAGCGCTCCTCTGCCACCCGTTCGGCCGTCGCTGTCGCGGTGACCCTGCTCGTTCTGACCGCGTGCGGCGGCAGCGATGCGGGCGACACGGCCGCCACTGGTTCGGTCGCACCGTCGACCGCGGCGATCACGCTCGTCACCTACGGCTCGTTCCCCACGGCCGACACGTCGCTCAACGCGGCCTTGCAGTCGTTCACGGCTCGCACCGGTATCGGCGTGACGATCGTGCAGGCGGGCGACGCGGGCACGATGGTCAGCAAGGCCGTGCTCACCGCCGGCAACCCCGAGGGCGACGTGATGTGGGGCGTCGACAACACGCTCCTGTCACGGGCCGTCGACGGCGGGATCTTCGAGCCGTACACGTCGCCCGAACTGAGCGCGATCGACCCCGGCCTCACGGCGCTCGTGCCCGGCGGCGAGGTGACACCGGTCGACTTCGGCGACGTGTGCATCAACTTCGACATCGCCTGGTTCGCAGACAGGGGCATCGAGCCGCCCGCCACGCTCGACGACCTGATCGACCCGACCTACGCGGATCTGCTCGTGGTCGAGAACCCGGCGTCGTCGTCACCGGGCCTCGCCTTCCTGCTCGCCACGATCGCGCAGTACGGGCCCGATGGGTGGCAGGACTACTGGGCGGCGCTGCGCGACAACGGCGTGCAGGTGGTCGATTCGTGGGACAGCGCGTACTACGAGCAGTTCAGCGGGTCGAGCGGCAAGGGACCGCGCCCGCTGGTGGTCAGCTATGCGAGCAGCCCGCCCGCCGAGGTGATCTATGCCGACCCGCCGCGCACCGATGCACCGACGGCGTCGATGGACGCGAGCTGCTTCCGCCAGGTCGAGTTCGCCGGCGTGCTGCGCGGCACCGATCACGAGGCCGAGGCGCGGCTACTGGTCGACTTCCTCGCCGGCGCCGAGTTCCAGCAGGAGGTCGCGCTGAACCTGTTCGTGTGGCCGGCTCGCACCGACGTGACGTTGCCGCCGGAGTTCACGACGTACGCCTCTGTCGTGGCCGATCCGCTGACAGTGGCACCGGCCGACATCGCCGCCAACCGGGAGGCATGGGTCGACGCGTGGACCGACACCGTCCTGCGCTGATCGACGCGCCACCGCGCTGGTTGCGACCGGCACTGCTGGTGGTGTCGGTCGCGTTCCTCGCGCTGTTCTACGCGTGGCCTGTCGGCACGCTGCTCGCGCAGGTGGCCGACCGGTCGGCCATCTCGAAGGTGTTCGGTCGCGAGGCACTGCGCCAGGTGGTCTGGTTCACGTGCTGGCAGGCCGTGGTCAGCACGGCGGCAACCCTGGTCGTGGGCCTGGGTCCTGCGTACCTCCTGGCACGCTGGGGCTTCCCCGGCCGACGCCTGCTGGTGGCCGTCGTCACGGTGCCGTTCCTGCTGCCGACGGTCGTGGTGGGCGCGGCGTTCAGCGCGCTGCTGCCCGACGCGTGGCTGGGCACCGCTTCGGCCGTCATCATCGCCCACGTGTTCTTCAACGTGGCCGTCGTCGTCCGCCTCGTCGGCACGGTGTGGTCACAGCTCCCGCCCGATCTGGTTCACGCCGCACGCACACTGGGTGCGACGCCGTGGCAGGCCACGCGTGAGGTGACGCTGCCGCTGCTGCGGCCGTCGATCACGGCGGCAGCGATGATCACGTTCCTGTTCACGTTCACGTCGTTCGGTGTGGTGCAGATCCTGGGCGGACCCGCGCACGCGACCATCGAGGTCGAGATCGCACGACGAGCGACGCAGCTCGGTGACGTGGGTGGCGCGGCCGTCCTGTCGGTGCTGCAGCTGCTGATCCTGGCGCTGCTGCTGGTGGTGGCCGGCAGGACGCGTCGCTCGACGGAGGTCCCGTTGCGGCGGGTCGAACGGCTCCGGCCGCGCACCGTGCGGACACGCCTCGGGGTGACCGCTGCGGTGGTGGCCACCGCAGCGCTGATGGCTGCACCGTTGGTCGCACTCGTGACGTCGTCGCTGCGGCCTGGTGGCCAGTGGTCGCTCACTGCGTGGCGAACGCTCGGCAACGACCGTGGCGTGCGGCCGGGTGCCGCGCTGGGTGTCGACCCGCTCGCGTCGATCGCGACGTCGCTGCGGTTCGCCGTGGTCGCCACGGTCATCAGCGTGGTCGTCGGCGCGTTGGCATCGCTGGCGATCGCGGGGGCCCGCCGTCGCGGGCGGCTGCTCGACGTCGGTGTGATGCTGCCGCTCGGCACCTCGGCCGTGACGATCGGCTTCGGCATGCTGATCACGTTCGACCACGCACCGGTCGACTGGCGCGGCGCGTGGTGGTTGGTGCCACTGGGGCACTCGCTGGTGGCCGTGCCGTTCGTGGTGCGCGCCGTGCTGCCAGTGCTGCGCGCCCGCCCGGAGGCATGGCTCGACGCTGCGGCGACGCTGGGCGCGTCACCGCTGCGTCGGTGGTGGGAGATCGACGTGCGCCTGATCCGCCGCCCGCTCGTCACCGGGGCCGGCTTCGCCGCGGCGATCTCGCTCGGCGAGTTCGGAGCCACGACCTTCCTCACGCGCACCGGCAACGAGACACTTCCGATCGCGATCGGCCGGCTGCTCGGCCGAGCCGGTGACATCCCGCGCGCGCAGGCCTCCGCCCTGTCGGTGGTCCTTGCTGCGGTCACCGTTGCCGTGCTGATCGCCGTCGATGCCGTGGGCGACAGCGGTCGCGATCGGTCAGGATCTCGTTGATGCTCGAGGTGCGTGGGGTGGTGGTGGTGTTCGGTGATCGCACCGTGCTCGACCATGTCGATCTGGACGTCTCAGATGGCGAGGTGGTGGCGCTGCAGGGCCCGTCAGGCGCAGGCAAGAGCACGCTGCTGCGCGTGATCGCCGGGCTGCTGGTGCCGCAGGCAGGCACGGTGTGCGCCGACGGTGTCGATGTGACGTCGCTGCCGCCGCATCGTCGTGGTGTCGGGATGGTGTTCCAGGACGAGCAGCTGTTTCCGCACCGCGACGTCGGCCAGAACGTCGAGTTCGGCCTCCGTATGCAGCACCGCCCGAAGCCCGAGCGCGCAGCGCGTGTGGCCGAGCTGCTCGAGCTGGTGGGCCTTCCCGGTGTGGAGCGGCGGTCGGTCACCTCGCTGAGCGGCGGCGAGGCCAAGCGCGTGGCGCTCGCACGGTCGTTGGCACCTGCACCCCCGGTCCTGCTGCTGGACGAGCCGCTGACGGGCCTCGACCGCGAGCTCCACGACCGCCTCGCCGACGACCTCGCCCGCGTGCTGCGCGCCACCCGCACCACTGCGCTGATGGTCACCCACGACGCAGACGAAGCCGCCAGGGTTGCCGACCGGATCGTGTCGTTGACAACCCCGTAGAGTCGCCGGTCGATGACCACTGAACCGCTGCGCGTCGGGTTCCTCGGGGCCGGGCTCATCGCCACCTACCACTCGAAGAGCCTCCGCCGCAGCGGCGCCGAAGCCGAGTGCAACGTCGTGCGCGCCGGCGTGTACGACCCCGATACCGAACGCGCCACCGCCTTCGCCGCCGCATCCGGCCACACCGTGTGCGCCACCGAGGACGAGGTGCTCGACACCTGCGACGCCGTCTACATCTGCACCTGGACCAGCGAACACCCGCGCCTGCTCACCAAAGCGGTCGAGCGCGGGCTGGCCGTGTTCTGCGAGAAGCCGCTCGCAGTGAACACCGCGCTGGCCGAGGAGATGGCCGCGCTGGTCATGACGGCCGGGGTGACCAACCAGGTGGGCCTCATCCTGCGCCGCTCACCCGCGTACCTGTGGGCACGGCACCTCATCACCGACCAGGCCGCCGGCCGCGTGATGACCGTCGTGTTCCGTGACGACCAGTTCATCCCCGTGCAGGGCCACTACGCCTCGACGTGGCGGGGAAACAAGGACCTCGCCGGTGCGGGCACGATGCTCGAGCACAGCATCCACGACGTCGACATGCTCCGCTTCCTGGTCGGCGACATCACCCGCGTCAGCGCAGCCACCGCGAACTTCCACCTGATCGACGGCATCGAAGACGTTGCCAACGCGACGATCGTGTTCCGCGACGGTGCCACCGGCACGCTCACCAGCGTGTGGCACGACAACCTCGCCCGCCCCAGCCTGCGCCGGGTGGAGGTGTTCTGCGAGCGTCGCCACATCGTGATCGAGGGCGACGACTGGTTCGGGCCCGTCCGCTGGACCGACGCCGACGGCTCCACCGGCTCCCTGGGCGGCGACGAGATCAAGGACGCCACCGACCCGATGCAAGCCGGTTCGATGAACCCTGACGGCGAGTTCGTCCGCGCGGCCGTTGCCGGCCTGCCCGCCTATCCCGACCTCACCATCGCACTGGCCGCACACCGCGTCGTCGACGCCATCTACCGCTCGGCAGCGTCCGGTGGCGACGCAGCGGCGCCATGAGCTGGATCGTCCGCGAGATCACCACCGAGCAGGTGCAGCCGATCAGGCTTGCCGTGCTGCGCGCCGACACATCGACCAAGGAGACCCGCTTCGCCGAGGACGACTGGCCGGGTGCCGTGCACCTCGGCGCGTTCGACGGCGAGCACCTGATCGCCACCAGCACCTGGATCCCGCGCGAGCACGCTTCGAAACCCGGCACTCCTGCCGTGCAGCTGCGCGGCATGGCCACCCTCCAGTCGCACCAGAGCCGCGGCGTCGGCGCCGCGCTCGTCGCCGCAGGCATCGGACGAGCCCGAGCCGACGGTGCACGTCTGGTATGGGCGAATGCCCGCGATGCAGCGATGGCGTTCTACGAGCGCGAGGGCTTCCGCGTCGAGGGTGACGGGTTCATCGACGCCACCACCCAGCTCCCCCACCACGTCGTCGTCATCGACACGTGATTCCCGCGATGCGGAGTCCCAGCGCGTCAGGGTGACGCGCTGGGACTCCGCATGACGGGCATGGCGGGACCGCTTCCGATTCGGCCGGGCCGATGACCGTCATTGAGGCATGGTTGTCCACGATCCGGCTGCCGCGCTGCTGCGCACCCGCGCCCGCAACCTCCGCCGCCTCGGCACCGCACTGCTCGAGACCCAGGCCGCGCGGCTGCACCGCCGATCGGGGCCGGAGGTCTGGAGCGGGCCGGCTGCGGCGACGTGCCTCGACGAACTGCAGCTGCTCGGGCGACGCCTCGCCGACGCCCGGGACGACCTCGAACGCCGAGCGATCCGGCTCGACGAACAGGCCGCTCGCCTCGATGCGATCGCAAGGATGGCGTGACCGCGTTCTTCGGTGCCGACCCGACGCTGCTCGGTGCGCTCCGGGCCGCACTGGTGCGCTCCGTCGGCGACCTGCGCCGCCTGCACTCGGACGACCCCGAGGCGGCCGATGCGATGCAGACCGTGCGCCGGGGCATCGAACTGCTCGAGCTTCGCTGGTTGCCGAAGATCGACCATGCGTTGCGGCTCGACACCGCCGCGGCCGTCCGTCAGGTGGAAGCGGTCGCCGCCGCCAGCGGGCCGCTCGCCGCTGCCCCGCTGCTGTCCTCGCTACGGATCGACGACCAGCAACTCGCTGCACTCTGCGTCCGGCTGCTGCTGCTCTGGCACGCGGGCGACGAGCGGGGCAACCGGTGGCCGGACGAGGTCGAGCCCGGTCCGAACGCCGCCGATGCACTGTTCGCCCTGCTGATCGACCGCCCACGCGCCGCGAGCACCTTCCTCGGGCTCACCGCCGAGCAGCCCGGGATCCTGTTCCGCAGTGCCGTCGACGAGACCCTGGTGCATCGCCTGCTGCTCGTGGGCACCTCGCCCCGACACGCGACGACGGCCGAGGCCGGCCGCATCCTCGTGCCGATCCTCGACTGGTTGCAGTACGACGAGCGGGCCTACCTCCACGGCTGGCACGGCACCACATGGCCCGGCGGCGGCCGCGACGGGTCCACACCGCATGTGGGCACCATGCTGGGTGACGTCATCGCGCCGTGGTTGCTCCAGTTCGGCAACCGCGCCGACGACTGGGGTTGGAGCCGTGAAGAGGCCGACGATTCGCTTCGATGGATCGCTCGCGACGACGTCTCGATGGCAGCGCTCGTGGGGGCGATTGGGCAGTGGCAGCAGATGCTCGCAGCGACGCGCTTCACGACACCCGACGGGTCACTCGACTTCGATGCCCTGCTCGACGTCTCGACGACGCTGGCACAGCTCGCCTCGGCGATGCGCGAGGCAGACATCAAAGCTGCCGAGGTGCGCCGCTTCTGGCTCGACTGCTCACTGCTGCTCGCGAGCGCAATCGCCGGGCTCGCCCTCCCGATGGTCGGCGTGACCGGGCTCGCCGCCGCGATCGGCACCGCAGCCATGGGTGCCGGCACCCGGGCTGCGTTCGACCACCTCGGCATCGTGCGCACGGCCGAGCATGCGGACGACGCGGCGCAGGCGAGGTTCGGCACGTTCACCGCCAACACGGCCGTGGTCGCTGTGGTGTCGATGGTGGGTCGGCTCATCGACGAGGGTCGACTCCCACCCGACTGCCTCGACCGCCTGCAACTCGGCAAACCCGGATCAGCGACCTCGCCCGACGACGATGATGACGACTGCCCCGCCGGGGAGGTGCTTGCGGACCTCCATCACTTCGTCGGTGAGGTGGGCGCAGACACCGACCCCGCGACCCGCAGCGCGCTCGCAGCGGTGCTGCTCGCATTCGCACACCCGACATCGATCACCGACGCGTGCTGAGCCGTCAGGGGATCGGCACCGTCGTGCTGAGGAGCACGGTCGAGCCAGGGGTGGGTTCGAGCACGAGCTCGAACGTCCAGTCGCCCGAGAACGCAAGCGTGACGTTGCCCGTGAAGTGATTCGGCCCGTCGGCCACCAAGGTCACCGGAGTGTCGGGGATGTCGCGGCTCGGCAAGGTCATCCGTGCGGTGGCACCGGCAGCCGGCGTGAGGCTGTTGCCCGCCGGCGTGACCACGATGTGCACCTCGTTCGCGCCCACCCGGCCGGGTGTGATGGTGATGTCGGCCAGGTTGCCTGCCTCGGTGATCGTCGTGGTGAAGACCTTGCTCGCCACGGCGGGCTCGGGCGAGAGGCTGACGAGGCTGGCGGTGAGTCCGAGGACCACGACGCCGATGAATGCCTCGGCGGCGACCGTGCGGCGCAGCGACGTGTGCCCACTCGTCTGGAGGACCCACCGCGACACGGCGCCCAGGGCCACGAGCACGCTGACGACCGAGAGCTTCACCAGCAGCGTGCGGCCCCAGCCCGTGTCGGTGAGGGCGCGGACACCATCGAGACCGCCGGCCAGTTCGATCGTCTGCAGCGACCCGGTGATCACGATGATCGGCACGAGCCATACGGCGGCGGCCGAGAACCGTCGGACGACCGGAGCGCCCTCGTCATCCCGCAGCCACGCCCGGCCGCCCAGGGTGAACAGGGCCAGGCCGCCGACCCAGACCACCACCGACCCGAGGTGCACCGCGTCGAGCAGCACCCACAGCGCCTGCGGGCTCCGCGAGGCCGGGTGGCCCGATGCGGGGAACGTGAACACCAGGCCCACCGCCACGGCCATCGCAACCGACCTCCACCACGCCGTCGCCCGCGACCCGATGGTGAGCAGCAGCCCGCCGCCAACCAGCGCCAAGGCTGCACGCACGAGCAGCATGCGCCCGGTGCGGCTGTGCACGACCTTGCCCCACACGTCCGGCGAGAACGCATCACCGAGCGTGCCGGCCACCGCAGTCGCACCCAGCAGACCGAACGACGCCAGGCTGGCCAGCACGAGCATCACCCAACCACCGACCACGATCACCCGTGTCGCAGGTGACGTGGTGAGTGACTGCGGGCCCATGAGCGCGACGAGGCCGGCGCCGAGGAGCAGCACGACGCCGACGAAGCCCGCGAACCTCGCCACATCGGCGAGCCGGCTCACCGCAGGTGCCACCGTGGCGTCACCGCTCACCTCGTCGAGCAACGACGAGCCGTCACCGGCCGCCACCGACCCGACCTGGAAGCTGAACGCGCCATCGATCACGTGACCGTCGATCGACGTGATGCGCCACACCACGGCGTACAGGCCGTCATCGAGCGTGGGTACCGAGGCGGTCACGACGTCGTCGCCTGCCGCAGTGGGATCACCGGTCTCGACGAGCGTCGCTTGGTCGTCGAAGAGTTGGATCGAGGTGAGCCCCGCCTCGATCGGCTCGTCGAAGTCGAGCGTGATCGCGGTGGGCGACTCCTCGAGCACCGAACTGGCGGCAGGGATGCTGTTCTCGAGGCCGGCGTGAGCCGACGCGGTACCCGACGGCACGACCAACGCCAGCGCAACCGACACGGCCGCACCGACGAGGCCCGCCAGGGAGGCACGGCGCATCAGAGGATTCCCGCCGGTTCGAGCCCCTCGATCTCGGTGCGGCCGAGAAGCCACGCCAGCCGCTGGTGCGGCGGGACGGCCAACGCCTCGGGGGGCATCGCCGTCAGGCCCATCGGCCGACGCGAGAGGTAGGTCATCTCCATCCGCGCGAGTTCGAGACGGATGTACTCGGGTGACCATGCTGCCGAGGTGAAACCCATGCCGAGATCGGCGTGGTGCACCTCGACCTCGCGCCACCGCAGGAAGGGCAACTCGGTGATGGCGACCACGCCGGATCGCGCCAGGCCGGTGCCCGTCCACGCTTCGGCCGTGGTGGTGGCCCAGCATCCCTCGAGCGCGTAGATGGCAGTGCGCACGTCGCGCACCAACTCGCGAGCCGGACGCGCCGCACCGGCTTCGATGTCGCTGTCGCGCGCCTCGGGACTGTCGTACTGCGCCACGACCTCGCCACGCGACGCGCCCTCGAGCATGCGGACGTGGCTCTCGGCGTTGCGGGCCAAGTGCGTGAGGACGTGACCGATCGTCCAGCCAGGCAGCATCGAGGGCCGGCCCACCTGCGCCTCGCTGAGGTCGCTGATGTCGGCAAGGAGCCGCTGGTGCGCTGTGGCGCACCCTGCGACATCACGATCGAGGTCCCGGGATGTCACCTTCGCGACGCTACCGGTTGCCGCCTGTGGCAACCTGCTCCCATGCAACTCGGGATGATCGGTCTGGGCCGGATGGGCGCGAACATGGTGCGACGGCTCGCGGCCGGCGGACACGACTGCGTGGCGTACGACGTCAGCGCCGACGCGGTGACCGCGATGGAGGGCGAGGGTGTGCGGGGCGCGCGCACGCTCGAGGAACTGGTGGCCGCGCTCGACACACCTCGGCACGTGTGGATCATGGTGCCGGCCGCGGTGGTGGGCGACACGGTGGCGAGGCTCGCACCGCTGCTGTCACCCGGTGACGCGATCATCGACGGCGGCAACAGCTGGTACCGCGACGACGTCGACCGGTCCGGGCCACTGGCCGAGCAGGGCATCCACTACCTCGACGTCGGCACCAGTGGCGGCGTGTTCGGCCTCGAGCGCGGGTACTGCCTGATGGTGGGCGGCAACGCCGAGGCAGTCGAGCAGATGACACCGATCTTCGATTCGCTCGCGCCCGGCGTGGCCACGGCTGAGCGCACGCCGGGTCGCACTGGCGATCCGACCGCTGCCGAGCAGGGCTGGCTCCACTGCGGCCCCAGTGGCGCCGGACACTTCGTGAAGATGGTCCACAACGGCATCGAGTACGGGATGATGGCCGCGTACGCCGAGGGACTGAACGTGCTCGCCAAGGCCGACATCGGCCTCGAGTCCCACGCCAAGGACGCCGAGACGGCACCGCTGACGCACCCGCAGTACTACCAGTACGACTTCGATCTGGCGGCGGTCACCGAGGTGTGGCGCCGCGGCAGCGTCGTGTCGAGTTGGCTGCTCGACCTCACCG
>JBBDMO010000083.1:0-20580 GCA_040878255.1 Ilumatobacteraceae bacterium | reverse complement strand
AGCCCGACCCGTCGTCAGTGAGGAGGACGGCGCCGAACACGACCGCGAGCGCTGCCATCACGAGTGCGAGTGCGGTCACCAGGCCCACGGCGTGCTTCTTCGCGAAGGGAACACGCCGAATGACATCGACGAGCACGACGTCGCCGCCGTCGAGCACGACGCCTGCCTGCGGCACCTGTGCCACGACGAGGCCGTCGGGCTGATCCTTCGTGGCCGGCTCGAGCGGGCGCTCGTGCACGGTCCACCCGTTCATCCTCCCGTACTCGAAGGCTGCCTCGACGCGACCGCCGACGAGGTTGGGCAGCGGCACGGGACCGCGCGAGAACGAGTCGACCGGTGTGTACGTCATCGCCCCCGATCGTACCGATCGCGCCCGAGCGCGCCCGGAACCCCCGACCCGCATGGCATGGCGAGGACGGTGCGCCCGACGTCGAGAAGTTCGTGTCGATCTTGTCGTGACCGACGTGTTCGCTCATACCGATCAACGAGATCGCGTCGAACGTCTCGCCCCGAGCTCGCGATAGTCATGCCCTGGTAAAGGGACCTCCGGTCCTCGTAGCCTTCGGTCGATGAGCCCCTCCGGCCACCCATTGTTCACCTTCACCGAGTCCGACTTCCTCGAACTGCGGGGCCTGTACGAGCAGTTCGCACCCGTGGGCTCTCCCGAGCCTCGCCTGCTGAGCGCGAACGACGAACTGGCTGCCGAGCTCGGCCTCGACCCCCGGGCATTGCACGGTGCCGATGGCCTCGCCGTCCTGTCGGGCAACCAGGTGCCGGCGGGCGCGACACCGGTCGCCCAGGCGTATGCGGGCCATCAGTTCGGAGGCCTGTCCCCCCGGCTGGGCGACGGCCGGGCGCTGCTCCTCGGCGAGGTGATCGACGTCCACGGGCGTCGACGCGACATCCACATGAAGGGCTCGGGCAGGACGCCCTTCGCCCGAGGTGGCGATGGGCGCGCCGCCGTCGGACCGATGCTGCGCGAGCACCTCATCGGCGAGGCCATGCACACACTCGGCATCCCCACCACGCGCGCGCTCGCCGTCGTCGCGACGTGCAAGCACGTGGTGCGCGACTCGGTGCTGCCCGGTGCGATCCTCACCCGGGTCGCGTCGAGCCACCTCCGTGTCGGGACGTTCCAGTACGCAGCGATGCACGACCGCGAACTGCTGCGCGCGCTCGCCGATCACGCGATCGAGCGGCACCACCCGAACGCCGCCGAAGCACCGAACCGGTACCTGGCGCTCGTCGAGTCGGTGCTCGCGGCGCAGGCATCGCTCGTGGCCCGCTGGATGCTCGTCGGCTTCGTCCACGGGGTGATGAACACCGACAACATGACGATCTCGGGCGAGACGATCGATTACGGGCCGTGCGCGTTCATGGAGGCGTTCGACCCGGCGACGGTGTTCAGTTCGATCGATCACGGTGGCCGGTACGCGTATGGCAACCAGCCGCCGATCGCGCAGTGGAACCTGACGCGGCTGGCCGAGGCGATGCTGCCGCTGCTGGCCGACGACACCGATGGTGCGGTCGCAGCGGCGACCGCCGTGCTCGAGACGTTCCCCGACCGGTTCCACGAACACTGGACGGCAGGCATGCGGGACAAGCTCGGCCTTGTCGACGTCCGACCAGACGACGAGGCCCTGTTCGCCGAGCTGCTGGGTCTGATGCAGTCGCAGCGGGTCGATCACACCGCAGGCTTTCGTTCGCTGTCGGGCGTGCTGATCGGCGCGCCCGAGCGCGCCCGGTCGCTGTTCGCCGATCGCGACACGTTCGACGATTGGGCGCGCCGCTGGATCGATCGGGTCAGCGCGCAGGGACCCGACGCACACGCGGCCGCCGCCGCCACCGCGATGGACCGGGTCAACCCGATCTACCTCGCACGCAACCACCTCGTCGAGGCGGCGTTGTCGGCAGCCACCGACGGTGACATGGCACCGTTCGACGAACTGCTCGGCGTCGTGTTGCGGCCATTCGACGAGCGGCCGGGACTCGAGGCGTACACATTGCCCGCACCCGCCGACTTCGGCACGTACCGCACCTTCTGCGGCACCTGACCCCGGTCGCGGACCAGGCCGCTGCGCTGGTCGACGGTCGACGAGGTGCTGTGTCTCCTTCCACACCATGCACGACCGCGCAGTGCGGCGCATCGGCCGTCAGCCGGCACCCCGCGGTGCACCGACCTGGAAGGCACTGCCGCGTCCGGCGATCAGTGGCAGGTCGAGGAACGTCTGCACACCGGGCCTGGCCTCGATCAGGTACGGGATGGCGTTGATCGCGTGCGCTGCTGTGGACCCCAGGACGTTGCGATTCCACGAGTGAGGCAGGGACACCCGCATCTCGGGCTCACCGGAGATGTGCACCGACCAGTCGCCGACCGGCCACTCCGGCGCGGCGTCGGCATGCATGCGCCAGACGGTCTCCTGTTGCACGAGCGGCCGACCGTCGACCGCTGCGCTCCACGTCCAACGCTGACCCGCCACTGTTCCGGCACGCACGGTGCCCGCTGCGGTGACGAGATCGCGATCGGTCACCCACGTCACCATGGTCGATGCCACCGCGTCGACCGCGGCGCCGATGCCGTCGGCCACCATCTGTACCGCCTCGGCGAAGAGGCCGTCGAGCCAGCGTCGGTGCCGCGCCGAACGTTCGTCGAACTCGTCGGGCGTGCACCCGAAGTTCATCATGTCGAACATGATCTCGGGCGCGGGATAGTGCTGGAAGTTGCTGATCTCCTGCACGTCGATCCGGTCGATCCGCAGCGACAACCCCGACAGGAGCAGCGGCAGGAGGTCGCCGAACCATCCCGGGTTGGCGCCCGTCCCGTGGAAGGCGGTGCCCCCGGCGGCACACGCGTCGGACAGTCGAGCCATGACGTGGTCGCCGTAGACCTTCGGATACATGTAGCCGACGGTGGTGATCACGTGCTTGCCGCTGGCGAGCAGGCGGCAGAAGTGATCGAGGTCGGCATCCGGTTGGTCGCCGTACACGGCCGACGGCAGTGGCATGTGCAGCACGACGTCGGCATCGAGCGCGACGATCTCGTCCACATCGTCCGTCGCCAGCACCCCGATCGGGTCGATGCCGCCGATCTCGCCGATGTCGCGACCGACCTTGTCGGGATTGTTGACGAGGAGCCCGACGAGCCGCATGTCGGGCCGGGCCGCCACGGTCCTGATCGCAGCCCGTCCGACGTTGCCACTCCCCCATTGCACGACACGGATCGTCATGGTCCCCCCTTGGGCCGGTCAGCGTTGCGACATCTTGTCCAGCCCGACGCCGTCGCCACGACACGAGATCCCCCGACTCGCCACGGACCGGCGCAGCATGGTCCGATGTCATCCATCGCATTCACGGACGCGTGGCGCGAAGGGGGATGGTCGTGGGACAACTTGCGGGCCAGGTCGCCATCGTCACCGGCGCTGCACAGGGGTTGGGCCGGGCATTCGCCGAGCGCCTCGTCGCCGAAGGATGCGCCGTCGTCGTCACCGACCGCCAGGAGTCGATCATCGACGTCGCTCGAGCGATCGGCGCCACGGGTCACCACGGCGACGTCGCCGACGAGGCGCATGTTCGGGCGGTCGTCGATGCCACGATCGCCGCACACGGTGCCGTCGACCTCCTGGTCAACAATGCCGGCGAGGTCCTCGAATCGGGCCCACGTGACGAGTGGGAACGAGCAGCGTCCGACTTCGACCGAATCATCGGCTCGAACACCCGCGGTGCGTTCCTCTTCGGACGCGCTGTGGCTCCGATCATGCAGCAGCGAATAGGGGGTCACATCGTCAACGTCTCCACCGACCACGTCGCGCCGTGCCCCGACTGCGATCCGCACCACGGCCACGGCCACATGGACCTCTACAACGCGTCGAAGTGGGCGCTCAACGGACTCACGTTCGACTGGGCACGCTCGCTCAGCCGCTACGGCGTCAGAGTCAACAACCTCTGCATGGGCGCCACCGACACTGCGATGTCGCGCGGTTGGGTCGGGACCGATCCGGACCCCACGTGGGTGGCGACGTGGATGCAGCCCGGCCAGGTCGCCCAGGTCTTGGTCGAACTGCTCGAGGAGGGCCCCGAGGGTCGGACCGGCTGCAACATCGGGCTCTACGCGGGCTACCCCTGCGTCTTGCCCCCTCGGCCCGTCGAGGGCTGATCTCGCTCGCTGATCGCCGACGTCACCACACGACGGGCAGGTGCCAGCAGGTGTAGGTCCCATCGAGGCGCAGGGATCGCAGGGATGGCGTGCTGCCGGCCGCCAATCGGATGTCGGGATGCCGGGCGAGCAGCGACTGCGACGCCGTCACTGCGACATCGCGCACGAGCGCGTAGCGCGAGCGGGGGCGGTCCTTCGGGACGGCGGGGTGGATCGAGGGCCTGCCGAACCCGAACGCAATGCCCGAGGGCAGCCCATCGGCGCGGTACTGGCCGCGCGGCTCGCGTTGGCACAGGTCGCCCCGTTCGACGACGAACGCATCCGGGTCGCCGAACACACGCGGATCGCGGTTTGCTGCGGCCGCCGAACAGCGCACCAAGGCGCCCTGCGGGATCAGACGCCCGAAACGCTCGACCTCGTGGCGTGTGAACCGCAGTGCACTGTGCACCGGCGGGCTGTGCCGCAGCGCCTCGAGCCAGGCGAACTTCAACAACCGCGGTTCGGCGCGGACCACATCGAGCTGGTCCGGGTGCGACAGCAATTGGAGCCAGAGGTTGCCCAGCCCACCGTGCAGCATCTCGTGATCGGCCTCGAACACGGTGGCGACGATGTCGGCGGCACAGATCGGCCCGCCGTCGATGTCGAGCGTTGCCGCCACGCTGATCAGATCGTCGCCCGGGTGGGAGCGACGCTCGGCGACCAACGGCTCGAAGTACCGGACGAGCTCGTCAGCGGCACGACGACCGTCTTGCTGGGCCTCTGTGTCCCACGTCGCGCCACGCTGCATCCGCCAGTACCGGGCGGCGAAGGTGACCACGTCGCCCCTCGGCAGATCGAGCACCGCGGCCCAGAGTTCGAGCGGCAAGCGGGCAGCGAAGCCCAACGCCAGGTCCGGCCCGTCGTCGAGATCGGCGACGATGCGATCGACGATGCCCTCGAGCGCTGCGTCGATGCGGTTCGCCTGCGCCCACAGCACCGGCAGTTCGGCGTTGAGGTCGCGGCCGAGATCGGGCATTCCGGCGTACCAGCGCTTCGGTCGTGACGCGAAGTTGGCGTCGTCGGCGACGATCGACGTGACATCGTCGTACCGGGTGATCCAGAACTGATTGCCCACCCAGTCGCGGTAGCAGGGTGTCTGCTCACGCATGATCGACAGCAGGCGGTACGGGTCCGTGAGCATCTCGTCGCCCAGCAACTGGCGTGGCGTGAACTCGGTGATCGAGTCGCCGACCCGCTCGCGTTGGTACACCTCGTAGGTGCGATAGCCGGACGTCGGGAGCGCGAGGTCGTCGGGCTCGGCGTCGGCGCCCTCGCGCATGGCGCTCACCCGTGCTCGGGCCGGTCGAGCTGCAGCCAGAGCGTACGGATCGACCCGAGGCCGATCGGCGCAAGCGTTTGGCCGTCGATGTCGTTGTTCATTCGTTCGGCGTCGATCCGGATGTTGCGGAACGTCTGGCTCAGCACCTGAGCACCGACCACCGTCTCCTGCTCCGAGATCCACGCACCCGGGCACAGGTGTGGCCCGACGCCGAAGGCCATGTGGCTGTGCCGTCCGTCGGTGTCGTACCCGGAGCGGAGGATCTTGTCGCTGTACAGATCGCGACGGAAGATGTCGAAGCGCTCGGGCTCACTGAACATCCGGTCGTCGTGGTTGGCCGACACGTCGACCATGTGCATCAGCGAGCCGGCCGGGATGGTGACACCGTGCATCTCGACATCGAAGGTGTTGTGCCGGGGTTGGCCGCCGATCGAGGTCGAGTGCCGCAGCATCTCGTGGAACGCTGCACCCCAGAGGCCAGGGTCGGCGAGCACCGCCTCGTACTGGTCCGGGTGCTGGAGCAACAGGTACCAGAGGTTCATGATCGCGCCACGGGTCGTCTCGCCCCCGCCGCCCACCACGAGGGCCACGAACGATGTGATCTCTTCGGTCGACATCACGTCGCCATCGATCTCGGCATGGCAGAGCTCGGAGATGATGTCCTTGCACACCACCTCGCCGGCGTCGTCGTGGAGGTAGGTGGGGGTCCGGCGCCGCGCTTCGACGAGGGTGCCGACGTAGTCCTCGAGGTCCTGACGTGCGACGACGCCCTGATGATGGGTGTCGCTGCCCCCGAGGCCCGACATCATCGCGTCGTACCACCAGGTGAACTGCGTTCGAGCCTCGTCCGGGATGCCGAGCACCTGCGCCACCACGCTGATCGGGAACTCGTTGGCGAAGCAGCGGCCGAGCTCGATGGTGACCGTACCGCCGTCGATCTCGACACCCTTCGGATTGTCGGGCTGCCACCACTCCTCGATCTGGCGGTGCGCGAGCGCACGCAACGCGGGGAGGCGCTTGGTGAGCGCCGCGCCCACGAGATGGCGGCCGTAGATGTTCCGCCGACGGCGATGCTCGATGCCGCTCAACTCGAGCTGGGTGTTGCCGAGCACGCCCGACGACGAGCCCTTGGGGATGGTGTTGAACCCGACCTCGTCGAAGTACGACGCTGCGACGTCGGCGTAGCGGGTGACGTAGTAGCAGTTGTGCAGCTGGTCGTGGAAGACCGGGTAGTGGTCGCGCATGATCCGGTAGTACGGGTAGGGGTTACGCCGGAACTCGCTGCTGTCGAAGATGCGCGGGTCGATCAGCGGGGTGCCGTCATCGGCGTGCCCCATGTCGACGGCCTGCCCCAGCGGCATGTGCGGGAACTTCACCCGCGTCCCTGTGGCCGTATCCAGGCCGACTGCCTCGGCCAGCACGGCGCCGAACGGATTCGTCATCGCGCTGCCCCGGCGCTGCGAAAGCCGATCTTCAACTCCTGCAGGGCCCGCAGGAAGTAGTTCGGCGCGATCGTCAGGGCGGTGTCGGGCAGGAACCACATCTCGTCGATGCGCCGCACCAACGCGCCGAAGCCGTGGAGGAGCTCTCGTCGGGCCAGTGGAGCACCCATGCAGAAGTGCGTGCCGAAGCCGAACGCGACATGCTTCTTCGCGTCCGGCCGGCGAAGGTCGAAACGATCAGGCTCGGTGAAGACCCGTTCGTCGCGGTTCGCTGCGGCGTACCCGATCAGCACGCTCGACCCGGCCGGGATCGTGACCCCGTGCAACTCGATGTCGACCGCTGCGGTGCGCGACAGGCGTTGCACCGGCGATTCGAGCCGGAGGACCTCTTCGACCAGCACGGGCACGTAGGTGTCGGGATCGCTCTTCACCACGTCCCACTGGTCGGGGTTCTCGATGAGCAACCGCACACCGGCCGACAGCGCATTGGTGCTCGTCTCGGCGCCACCGACGTAGGTGTCGGCCATCAGTTCGGCGTGCAGTTCCTCGTTGGTCAGGCACCGGCCCCATTCGGGGATCGGGGTGTTCACGAGATCGGACAGCAGCGTGTCGTCGGGCTCGGCGCGCAGCCGGTCGATGATCGGCTGGAAGTAGTGCTGTGCTTCGATCTCCATCTCGGTCGACCAGATCACCTGCTCCGGGGTCTGCATCAGGCCGAGGCGTTGCACCCACGCATCGGTCCAGGCCTTGATCCGCCAGATGTCGTCGGAGTTCGCGCCCATCTGGATCCCGATGATGATCAACGGCAGTGGCACCGCGAACTGCCGCACCCAGTCGCACGTGCCTGCGTCGATGAACCCGTCGATCAGGTCGTCGGCAAGCTTGCTGATGGTGGGCTCGAGCTCGCTGATGCGCTTGGGCCGGAAGGCGTGATTGAACAGCGCTCGCATCTCGCGATGCTCGGGGTCGTCGCGCCCGGCGAGCGTCGGTGCCGGCACCCAGCCCTTCTCCTGGTACAGCGCAAGCACCGGTGCGGGCAGGCTTCGCCTCTGGCTGTTGAGCGCCCGCGAGTTGACGAACCGGGTCGAGTCCTGCAGCGCCGCACGCACGTCGTCGTGGCGGGTGATGACGTATGCGCGTAGTCGTTCGTCGAACCAGACGGGTGCCTCGTCACGCAGCGTCTTGTACGCGCCGTACGGGCATTCGTTGATGGCGGGGTCGAAGAAGTCGACCGCCTCGAGCGCGACCGCGTCGTCGGTGCTTCCTCGTTCGGAATCCGGCATCGTCCCCTCCAGATCGTCGTGGTCGCCCCTCGCGCGGCCACGCGGGAACGTACCATCGAGCCCCCTCCCCGTCATTCGTCGGACGCCCCGGGCAGGTCGTCACACCTTGCGTGGCACGAGGCGGCGCGCCATGCCCATCGCCGGATCACGGCCGAGTCGATCGACGAGCTCGAGCCACCACCTCGTCCGAAGTCCACCGATCGCCGGTAGGCGGTAGGCGGATCCGCTAACATGCCGCGGTGCTGTCAGGCGAAATACTCCGCACCCTGCGTCAGCGAACGGGCCGCACCCAGGCCGACGTGGCTGCCGAAGTGGGCATCCCCGTCACGGTGCTCAGTGCCTACGAGCGCGGCCGCCGCCAGCCCGGGTTCACGACTGCAGGTCACATCATCGAAGCGCTCGGCTACCGGGTCGAGTTCGTGCGCGACCTCGACCCAGCACTCCAGGAGCGCAAGCTACGAGACGCGCTCTCCCTGGCAGAGCAGCTGCCCTATCGCCCTCGCCCGTTGACGAAGGTACGCCGATGATCAGCCTCGTCGACCGGATCGTGGCAATCGCCGAGGCGTTGGATGCAGCACAGGTTCCCTGGGCCTTCGGCGGGGCGTTTGCCCTGGCGTACGCGACCGAAGAGCCGCGAGGTACGCGCGACATCGACGTGAACGTCTTCGTGGCGACGGAGCACGCGGCGGGCGTCTTCGCTGCGCTTCCGAGGAGCGTCGGCCACGGCGAGGCCGACGTCTCAGCGGCCGAGCGTGACGGCCAGGTTCGGCTGTGGTGGGACGACACCCCGGTCGACATCTTCTTCGCAGAGAGCCCGTTCCATCACGACGTCGACCGCCGCTGTCGGGTCGTTCCCTTTGCCGGTCGCACGGTTCGCATCCTGAGCGCCGAAGACCTGGCGGTGTTCAAGGCCATGTTCGATCGGCCGAAGGACTGGGTCGACATCGCCACGATGGCCGAGTCGCACGCCGTCGACCTCGCCGTCACGGCCGAACGACTGCGGGCATTGCTGGGCGACGACGCACGGGTGGGTCGATTGCAGGCGATCTGAGCATGGTCAGGGGTCGCGCTGACCGCATGCGCCTCCTGCGTCTCGCCGCCCTCATCGTCGGCGTGGCGGTGCTGATCTCGCCGGCGCTGCGTGACCGCGACAGCGTTCCGCTCTCGACGTACCCGGTGTACTCATCCGTCCGGCCAGACGTCGCCACGTTCGTCACCGTGCACGGCGAGCGCGCTGACGGTTCGATCCACCGGCTCTCCATGGACGTGATCGCCCAGACCGACGATCCGTTGATCGCCAACTCGCGGCTCGCTGGCGCCGTGGCCGCAGGCCGCGCCGAGGGTGTGTGCGCGGAGATCGCCGAGAGGGCGCCGAACGACGTCATCGCCGTCGTGGTGGTGAGGGAACGTCACGATGTGGTCGCCGCTGCCCGAGGCGAGGACTCGTTGCTGCGTCGCGATGAACTGGCACGATGCGCGGTGCAGCCGTGATCGACCGCTGGTTCATGCAGCCCGCGCCGGCAGTTCGGCTCGCCGTGTTCCGGATCATGATCGGGGTGTTCTCCGCCACCTATCTCCTCGCGCGGCTCCCGACGTTGCTGGCGATGGGGGACGAGACGAACCTCCAGTGGGATCCCGTGGGCGGATTGTGGTGGCTCGCAACTCCGCTGCCGCAGTGGGCGGTCCGGGGTGCCGTCTTCATGACGATCGCCCTCGCCGTGGCCTTCGCTGCGGGCGTGGGCTTCCGGATGATCGGCCCTGCGTTCGCCATCGCGTTGTTGTTCGTCACGACGTATCGCAGCTCCGGTGGGCAACTGCTCTGGTTCGACAACGTACTCGTGCTGCATGCGCTCGTCATCGGGTGCTCGCGCGCCGCAGACGCGCTCCGCGTCGGTTCGAGTCTCCCGGTCGGCGAGAGCCCGCGCTACGGCTGGCCACTTCGCGCTGCCGCGATCATCACCGTGGTGACGTACTGGATGGCCGGCGTCGCGAAGCTGCGCTACGGCGGCACGGCCTGGCTCGACGGCGAATCGCTGCGGAACCACGTGGCGTACTCGGCCACCCGCCTGCGGGTGCTCGGCGGCACGCCATCGCCGCTCGCCGAACCGATGATGATGCTGGACTGGATGTTCACGCCGCTCGCCGTGGCGACGTTGGTGATCGAGCTCGGTGCACCGCTGGCGCTCGTTGTGTCGCGGTTGCGTGTGCCCTGGGTGGCAACGGTCTGGTGCATGCACGCCGCGATCGCAGCGACCATGTTCGTGGTGTTCCCCTACCCGTTGACGCTGATCGCGTTCGCGCCGCTGTTCCGGCTCGAACGGCTGCTGCCCGCGCACCGAGGTGCGTCACGATGCTGACTGCCGCGCTCGTCCACGAGTTGCGCAGCAGGGGTCCGACATCCTCCGCCTCACGAACCAGCTGTTCACCTTCGATGATCCGGAGCTGCAGCGTGCAGGGCAGGACCGCCAGGTCGCGATCATCGAGCTTGCGATGGGGCTGTTGCCAACGGTCATCCAATGTCCATCCAACGGCGACCTCGGCCGGGCAGTGCACGGTGTCGATCCGCACGGAGGTTCGCATTCGACGGCACAGACGTTGGTCTCAAGTTCCGGGGAGGCATCGGTTACGAAGCTTCGATGCTGACAACCGGACGCCGAGGGTTGCCGCGCTGGAGGCACCGCCACAGTGCCGGCAGCCCTGAAGGCGATCGAGTGGTACCGTGCGAGCGATGGCTGGCTTCGAGACCGTGCGTGTTGCGGCCGTCCAAGCGACGCCGGTGATCCTCGATGCTGACGCGACCATCGACAAGACCATCGACCTCCTCGGTCAGGCGGCGGATGGTGGTGCGACCCTGGTGGTCTTCCCGGAGTGCTTCGTGTCCCTGTACCCGAGCGGCGCGTGGGCGGCGCAGGCAGCGACCTGGTCCGCCGGCTGTGATGAGCTGTGGGAGCGGATGTGGGCGTCGAGCATCGACGTCGGCGGACCGCTGGTCGATCGACTGATCGCGGCGTGCGCGGCGCGTAGCGTTCATCTCGCCATCGGCATCAACGAGCGGGAGGACAGCCGGCCCGGCTCGCTGTACAACACGCTGCTGGTGATCGGAGGCGAAGGGGTGCTGCACCGGCATCGCAAGCTGATGCCCACGATGCACGAGCGTGTGTTCCACGGGGTGGGCTCTGGCGACGATCTCGGGGTGGTCGAACTTCCCGGCAGCGCCCGAGTGGGTGGCCTCATCTGCTGGGAGAACCGAATGCCATTGGCGCGATGGCGCGTCTACGAGGGCGGCCCGCAGATCTGGGTCGCACCGACCGCTGACGACAGCGACGGCTGGATCGCGTCCATGCGACACATCGCCATCGAGGCAGGAGCGTTCGTGGTGAGCGTTCCTCAGTTCATCCCGGCGAGCGCGTTTCCGGACGACTTCCCGCTGGTACTGCCCGACGGTGTCGACACCTTCGGGCGCGGGGGCGCCTGCATCGTGTCGCCCGGGGGCGAGCTGATCGCCGGGCCGCTCTACGACGCAGAAGGGATCGTCATCGCGGACTGCGACCTACGCGAGGCGCTGCACGCCAAACGCTACTTCGACGTAGTCGGTCACTACGGCCGAACTGACGTGCTCGCGGCGAACCCGCCAGTCCACCTGTCCTGACCTCGGACCACCCGAGTCTTCTCGGACAGGCTCCTGTTGGCGCAGTGGACAGTCGGGTTCGTGCTGGTACCGATGAGAAGCTCTCACATTCGCTGAGATCCGCGGCGCCGGGAGGCGTCGCAGGTATCCGGCGCTGAGGTTCATGCGCGGCCTCCTTTCAAGGTGCCAACTGGGACGTACGAACCGAACCTCCGGTGGTGCCAGCTGATGCTGCAGTGAGGTGTCGTTCGAAGCCGCTTACGCCCGGACATTGATCGAGCGGACTCTGGACATTGCTGACCGGGAAAGGTGCGGCCGGCCGCGGACTACCGCGGCTCGCTGACCCGTTCGAGGACGACGCGGATGCCGCCCATGTCCGGGCGGGTCCAGATCATGTGGCCGTCGTCGTCGAGATGGCGACGCACTTCGATGCCGGGCAGGCCGACGGGGCGCAGTACGAACGCGCCGCCCTCGTAGCTGGCGACCACGTGAATCGGCGTCGTGTAGTCGAACGCCGACACGTCGTGGACACCGTGCTCCTCGGTGCCGTCCGCACGGGCGTCGGCGATCGTCCCACCACCGCAATCGACGATCCGGTCTCCGCACTGCTCGACGCGCTCGGTGTACGACAGCAGCCGATCGCCGGCGGGCACCGGCTCACCGCCACGGGTCGCGCTGATCGCCCGCCAGATGCCGCGCAGGTCGGGGGCACCGTCGACCAGCGGATCAGTGCAGTCGGCGAGCACGAGCGGTGGGAACGTCGAGCCATACCCTCCGGGCGGCGTGTGCGCCACAGGGATCTCGTCGGCGGTCGGCATGACGGCCACCGTAGCCAGTGCAGCCGGTCTGGTCTGCCACGACGACGTCGTGCAATGACAAGGCCGTGCTCTGGCTGCTCGCCGCGCTCACTGCTGTTGCCGAGCGACGACGCCGACCAGCACCAGGAACGGTAACTTGCCATCGGTCCCCGTCGCATCCAGGTAGCACAGCTTCAACACAACTCCTCAGAAGAAAGCACGAGGGGGAGGCACCAGGCCTCCCCCTCGCTCAGTTGTTGGGCTCCTGAATGTGAGGGTCACCCCGCTGAAGTTCGGATGTCACTCCACTGAAATCTCGGCGTCACTTCCGCTGAAATCTCGGAGTCACTTCATCTTCAGCTGCAGCCGCTGGTGCTGCCGCAGCTCGGGCAGGCGTGACAGCTGCCAGCACGGTTCATCTGGACGCCGCACTGCATGCACATCGGTGCATCGGAGTGCCGCACGGCTGGACGGACGATGCCCGACGGGTTGGTGACGTCGTTGTTCGGGGCGGCCGGAGCCACACCGAGATCGAGCTGGGTGACCAACTCGGCAGCCGACGGCACACTCTTCGGGTCGGTGGCCAGCTCGGAGCCGTTCGAGGTCTCGATCATGCTCTCCTCGACGCCGGGCAGCGTGGGCTGCAGCCGCTCGTCGATCGAGAAGATGCCGAGCTCGGCCCGCTCGTCGTAGCTCATGTACTCGAGCGACAGGCGGCGGAACAGATAGTCCATGATCGACGACGCGAACCGGATGTCCGGATCGTCGGTCATGCCGGCCGGCTCGAAGCGCATGTTGGTGAACGCCTCGACGAACGCACGCACGGGCACCCCGTACTGCAGGCCGTAGCTGATGCTCTTCGCAAACGCATCCATGATGCCGCTGAGCGTGGAGCCCTGCTTCGACACCGTGAGGAAGATCTCGCCGGGCTGACCGTTGTCGTACTCGCCGATGGTGGCGAAGCCCTTGCAATCGGCGACGCGGAACTCGAACGTCCGGCCACGGCGGCTGCGCGGGAGCTTCTTGCGGATCGGGGTGTGGACGATCTTTTCGACGATGCGCTCGACGACCTGCGTGGCCTGCGCCTCGACGGCGGGCGCCTCGACGGCGCCTTCCTTCTTGGCGGTGCTGAGCGGCTGGCCGACCTTGCAGTTGTCACGGTAGACGGCAACGGCCTTGAGGCCGAGCTGCCAGCTGAGCAGGTGCAGCGCCTCGATGTCCTCGATCGACGCCTCCTCGGGCATGTTCACCGTCTTGGAGATCGCACCCGAGAGGAACGGCTGGGTGGCCCCCATCATGCGCACGTGGCCCTCGTAGTGGATGGTGTTGTCACCCATCGAGCAGGCGAAGACAGCGACATGCTCGGCGGCCAGGTGCGGGGCACCCAGGATGCTCTTCTCGCGGTCGATGTAGGCCACGATCTCGTCGACCTGCTGGGCGTTGTAGCCGAGGCGGCGAAGGGCACGCGGGATCGTCTGGTTGACGATGACCATGGTGCCGCCGCCGACGAGCTTCTTCATCTTGCACAGGCCGAGGTCGGGCTCGATGCCGGTCGTGTCGCAGTCCATCATGAGCCCGATGGTGCCGGTGGGTGCCAGCACGCTGGCCTGGCTGTTGCGAACGCCGTACTCCTCGCCGTCACGGACCGCCGACTCCCATGCCTGCTGGCCCGCAGCAACGATTGCTGACGGCACTGCCTCGACACCCACGAGCTCGTACGACGCGTCACGGTGCATGCGCAGCACGTTCAGCATGTGCTGCTCGTTCTCGGCGAAGCCGGCGAACGGCCCCATGCGGCTGGCGGTGCGGGCGCTGGTGGCGTACGCGTGCCCGGTCATGAGCGACGTGAGCGCGCCGGCCCACGCACGACCCTCGACCGAGTCGTAGGGCAGGCCGAGCGCCATGAGCAGGGCGCCCAGGTTGGCGTAGCCGATGCCGAGCTGACGGAACTGGCGGCTCGTGTTGCCGATCTTCTCGGTCGGGTAGTCCGCCCGGCCGACCAGGATCTCCTGCGCCGTGAAGATCACCTCGATCGTGTGCATGTAGGCCTCGATGTCGAAGCTGTCGTCGCCGACGGAATCGAGGTCGAGGTACTGCAGCAGGTTGATGCTGGCGAGGTTGCACGCCGAGTCGTCGAGGTGCATGTACTCGCTGCACGGGTTCGAGCCGTTGATGCGGCCGGTGGCGTGCGCCGTGTGCCACTTGTTGATGGTGGTGTCGAACTGCAGGCCCGGATCGGCGCACTCCCACGAGGCGGTGGCGAGCTGGCGCCACAGGTCGCGAGCACGAACCGTGCGGATCGGCGAGCCGTCGACGACGGCCTTCAGCGTCCAGTCGGCGTCGTCGAGGACGGCTTCCATGAACTCGTCGCTGATACGCACCGAGTTGTTGGCGTTCTGGTACTGGATGCTGAAGCTGTCGGAGCCGTCGAGGTCCATGTCGAAGCCGGCATCGCGCAGCACGCGAGCCTTGCGCTCTTCACGGGCCTTGCACCAGATGAACTCCTCGACGTCGGGGTGATCGACGTCGAGCATGACCATCTTCGCAGCGCGACGGGTCTTGCCACCGCTCTTGATGGTGCCGGCCGATGCGTCGGCGCCGCGCATGAAGCTGACCGGGCCGCTGGCCGTGCCACCACCGTTGAGCAGCTCGTAGCTCGAGCGGATCTTCGACAGGTTGACACCGGCGCCGGAGCCACCCTTGAAGATGACGCCTTCCTCGCGGTACCAGTTCAGGATCGCGTCCATCGTGTCGTCGACCGACAGGATGAAGCATGCGCTCGCCTGCTGCGGGACGCCCTGCACACCGATGTTGAACCACACCGGGCTGTTGAAGGCGGCGCGCTGGGTGACGAGGATGAACTTCAGTTCGTCAGAGAAGGCCAGCGCCTCGTCGTCGTCGGCGAAGTATCCGCCCTCGATGCCCCACGCGCTGATCGTGTTCACCACACGGTCGATCACCTGACGCAGCGAGGTCTCACGCTCCGGGGTGCCCAGGGTCCCCCGGAAGTACTTCTGGGCGACGATGTTCGTGGCGTTCAGCGACCACGACGCCGGGAACTCGACATCGAGCTGCTCGAAGGCGACCGTGCCGTCCTTCCAGTTGCTGATGCGCGCATCGCGGCGCTCCCACACGACCTGGTCGTACGGGTGGACACCGGGCGTCGTGAAATGACGCTTGATCCCGATCGACAGACGCTCCGGCGCCAAAGACATAGCAACTCCCTCGTTCGAACTGACAAGACATGCACCACAAGATGTGGTGGTAGATCGCTCCCCACAGCGGTTACCACCACAAGAGGTTGGAAGATTACAGCACTGTAGTTACATCGCTGTCAACGGTTGCGGGTTCCTTTTTTCTTCCCGATCGCGTGCCGTCGAGCACATTCGGCAGCGGTGCGGGTCGCAGGTATGGGGACGTCCCCCAAACAGCTCCGAGCGCACCGGTGTACCCGCCCGACCTGAACTGACCGTCCGCGCCGCGCACCGCTGCCATCTGCTTGTCCAACCTTAGGGGTGTCACCCTGTGGGGCAAAAGAGGGACAAGCCTGTGAATTTCGCTGTGGATGACGACCGCAACCTGTGGAGTCTGTGGGCAACGTCGTTCCAGCGGACGATCTCGACGAACGATTCAGATGCCACGCACCGTGGCTGACCAGGTCCGTTGTCGAGGGAAGGCTCAGATGAGGGAGTCGGCACGTGCTCCCACGGCGGCGACGTCGACGGGGATGCCGTTCAGGACCGAGGTGCCCGACAGCGGGTCGATCGCCTCGTGATCGGTGAGGACGTTGCTGTTCACGCCGGCCCGCTCGGCAGCGACGCGCATCGATGTACCGGGCTGGCCGTGACCCCAACCGTGGGGCAGGCTCACAACGCCAGGCCGGACCCCGTCGGTCACCTCGACCGGCACCTCGACCGAGCCCACACGGCTGGTCACGCGGGCGTGGCCTCCGTCGGCCAGACCGAGGCGCACGGCATCGTCGGGGTGCACCTGCAGCGTGCAGCGCGGCTTGCCCTTCACCAGCACCTCGATGTTGTGCATCCACGAGTTGTTGCTCCGCAGGTGCCGGCGACCGACGAGCACGAGGTCGCGAGCGGCGAACTCCGGTATCGATGCTGCGAGTCGGTCGAGGTCGGCCATCAGCACGGGGTGGTCGAGTTCGATGGTGCCCGACGGCGTGACGAGTACCTCGGGCAGCCGCGGCTCGAGCGCTCCGTAATCGACACCGTGTGGGTTCTCGAGCAACAGGTCGAGGCTGGCACCGTCATCGGCGCCTGCACCGAATGCCGCACCCCACGGGCCGGTCTGCAACATCAGATCGAGCAACCGCTCGGGACCGCGCCGGCCGTCGACCGAGAGCTCAGCCATGATCGCATCGGCGTCTCGACCGTTGATCGGCGACAACGGGTCGGTGACCGCATGATGCACCAGACCGCGGACTACGACCTCGTCGAGCAGGTCGGGGTCAGCCTCGGCACCCTGGCCCTGTGCGATGAGCGCCAGCTTGGCGAGGATCTCCCACTCGTCGGGCTGGCCATCATCGAGGGGCAGCACCGGAGGGCTGTAGTTGGCGACGTTGCGGATCGCGAACTGCAGCAGCGAGACGTCGTAGTGGCTTCGCTGCAGCGACGATGGGCTCGGCAGGACGATGTCGGCGTGGCGGGTGGTCTCGTTCAGGTAGATGTCGACGCTGATCATGAGTTCGAGCTGGTCGAAGGCAGCGTCGAGCTGGTCCGAGTTCGGCGTCGACAGCACCGGGTTGCCCGCCATGGTGATGAGAGCCTTCACGGCACCGGCGGGGTCGGTGATCTCCTCGGCCAACGCGGCGACGGGGTACTCCCCCATCACCTCGGGCCGACGGCTGACCGCCGAGTGGCCGCGGCCGATCTCGAAACCGCGGCCCCGGCCCTTCGACGCACGCGACGTCACAGCCTTCGGGAACATCGCACCACCGGGGCGGTCGAGATTGCCGGTGATGATGTTCACGACGTCGATCAGCCATGACGTGGTGGTGCCGAACTCAGTGGTGGTCGTGCCGATCCGGCCGTAGACGGTGGCGGTGCGGGCCGCAGCCAACTCGCGCGCGACATCGCGGATGATCGAGGCATCAAGGCCGGTGGCGGCGGCGACGGCCTCGGGGGTGAACGGCGCACAGGCTGCGAGCACGGCATCGAGGCCGCGCAGATGGGCGGCGACGTGCTCCCCGGGTTCGATCAGCCCGTCGGCTGCCAACGTCTGGACGATGGCGGCAAGCAACAGTGCGTCGGTGCCGGGCCGGATGGCGAGCCACCGATCGGCCTCGTCGACCGTGCGGCTACGACGGGGATCGACGACGATCAGCCGGCCACCGCGAGCACGCATCGCCTCGATCCGGCCCGGGAAGTCGGGGGCCGTGCACAGGCTCCCGTTCGAGGCGTAGGGGTTGGCACCCAGGATCATCAGGCAATCGGTGCGGTCGAGGTCGGGCACCGGCACGGTGGCTGCGCCGCCGAACACGTAGGCCGACGCCACCTGGCGAGGCATCTGGTCGACCGTCGAAGCGCTGAAGCGCTGCTTGGTGCCGAGAGCCTGCAGCATCGGCCGGTTGTAGAGCATCGCCCCCAGGTTGTGGGCGTTCGGGTTGCCGAGGTACACGCCGATCGATTCACGGCCGTGGCGCTCGATCACGTCGGTGAGCCGTCGGTCGACCTCGGCCCACGCCTCGGCCCAGGTCACCTCGACATGCACCCCATCCCGCTTCACCAGCGGTCGGCGCAGCCGGTCGGGATCGTCGTGCAACTGCTTCAGGGTCGAGCCCTTCGGGCACAGGTAGCCATGGCTGAACACATCTGCCCGGTCGCCCCTGATCCGCACCACACGCTCGTCCCGCACGGTGATCTCGAGGCCGCAGCCGGCCTCACACAGCGGGCACGTGCGGAACGCCGTGCGCGTGCCGCCATCCGTGCCGGTGCCTGCGTCGATGTCGATGTCGTCCTCGGTCCCCATGGATGACATCCTTGCACCCATGCGCCGACTGCTGCCCGACCCGGCCGATGGCATCACGGCGCTCGAGGCCTACTCCGCTGAACGGCCGCGACCGGCCGGCCGGCCATGGGTCGGGCTGTGCATGGTGATGGGCCTCGACGGGTCCACTGTGATCGACGACAGCTCCCGAGCGCTGTCGAGCGCCGCCGACACACAGGTGCTCGTGAGCCTGCGCCGTCTCGCCGACATCGTCATCGTCGGTGCGGGCACCGTACGGGCCGAGGGCTACGGCCCACCCTCGAAGCCCGGCCAGCGGGTGGGCGTCGTGTCACGCACTGGCGACTTCGACCTCGGCACCGAACTGTTCACGAGCGGGGCCGGCTTCCTGATCCTGCCCGGCTCGGCGCCCGAGCGCCCGGTCGACACCATCAGGGCCGGCGACACCGAGGTCGACCTGGCGCTCGCACTCGGCCAGCTCGACGCCTCGTTCGTCCAGGCCGAAGGTGGCGCCATGCTGAATGCCGCGCTGTTCGCCGCCGACCTCATCGACGAACTGAACCTCACGATCTCGCCGGTCATCAGCGGCGGCGACGGCCCACGCCTGACGGCGGGGGCACCACCCCTGCTGTACCGCATGGACCTGCAACACGTGCTCGAAGACGACGGGTTCCTCTTCACCCGTTACACGAGGCGGCGTTCTCCCAACGGCCCAAGCCGCTCGTAGCGGCGCGCGCCGTGCACCGGCGACCACGTCGACGACACCCACGACTCGCCCTCGACACGCTGCCACGCAGCAGCCTCGACCAGCAGCTCGAACACCGGTGATCCAGCGAGCGCATCGGCGTCGAGGCCGGCCGCCGTCGCACCTGCTCGCAGCACGTCGTCGGCTTCGTCCGAACCGAGCTCGCGCAGGCGGCCGAACACCTTGCCCTCGCCACCGAGGTCGTGACGGTCGGCCACGGCGGTCAGCAGCGAGACGCGACCGTCGCGTCGGACGTCGCCGTACTTGCGAGAACCGGGCATCATCCCGATGTGGAGCCCGTCACCGACGAACATCAGCTCGACCGGGCTGACCCGAGGTGATCCGTCGGGACGCACCGTTGCAAGGATGCCGAGGCCTGCAGCGCGGAACCGATGCGACATCGGTTCGGCGATTTGAGGCGCCGCCTCGAGGAAGCTGGCAAAGCGCACCACGGGCCGGCTCATCGGGTGGTCGGTCAAGCCTTCTGCAGCTTCTCGAGCAGGACCAGCTCTCGCTGGAAGTCTGCTGCGGCGTCGAAGCCCTTGTACACGCTTGCAAAGCGGAGGTAGAGCACCTCGTCGAGGCGGCGGAGATGGTCGAGGACAGCACGACCGACCATGTCGCTGGTGATCTCGCCCGCAACCGAGCGCAGCTCGTCTTCGACCTCTTCGGCGAGCTGTTGGATCTGCTCAGTCGTGATCGGGCGGCCCTTGCCAGCGGCGGTCACACCCGCGACGATCTTGGCCCGATCGAACGGCTGACGGTTGCCGCCGGACTTGGTGACCAGCATCGGCACCTCTTCGAGCCGCTCGTACGTGGTGAAGCGGTGTTGGCACTGCACACACGAGCGGCGGCGGCGAATCGCCATGCCCTCATCGGCTTCGCGCGAATCGATCACCTTGGCGTCGTCGGCATGGCAGTGCGGGCAGCGCATCGATGCAACGCTACCGGACACCCTCAGGGCATGTTCAGCACGGTTCCGGCCTCGATGGCCGCCCCACCGTTGACAGTGACGAGTGCATCGACCACCTGCGGCACATCGGCCGAGGGGTACAGCCGCTCGGCGATCGCCCACAGCGTGTCGCCCGGCTGCACGACGTAGGTGGTGTGGCCGACCGTGGAGCCGGAGGCAGGATCTGCTCCGCGGTCGGCCAGACCCTGTTGGGCCAGCGATCCGACCGACACCACGAGTGCCACCACGAACGCCAGCGCGCCGCCGCTGCGGTCGACCGCCAGCTGCCGGGGCGGGCCCG
>JBBDMO010000082.1:0-20985 GCA_040878255.1 Ilumatobacteraceae bacterium | reverse complement strand
CGATGATCACCTGCCCGACGTCGGGTGGCCCGCCGGCCGTGCCACCGAACCCCGACGCCTCGAACGAGAAGTTCGAGCCCGCCACACCGCCCGCCATGACGTCGACGAGCAGGGCGAGCGCCGAACCCTTGTGCCCGCCCGCAGGCGCCATCGAGCCGGCGAGGGCAGCGCGTGCGTCGGTAGTGGGCCGACCGTCGCTGTCGAGCGCCCACCCGAGCGGGATCGGCGCACCCGCGTTCGCCGCGTCGTTCACCGTCACCCACGCCACCATCGACGACGAGAGGTCGGCCACCACTGGCGGGCCGACAGCCCGCGGTGCCGCCCACGCCAGCGGGTTCGTGCCGAAGAACGGACGTCGGCCGCCGTGGGGTGCCATGCTCGACGACGAGTTCGCGAACATCAACGCGACGAGGCCCTGCGTGGCGAGGTGCTCGACGAACCAGCCGAGCACACCGGCGGAGTACGAATGCTCGATCGCCAGCACACCGATGCCGCACGACCGAGCAGCGTCGACCAGCGCCGGCGCCCCGGCCTCGAACGCCGCATGGCAGAACCCGTGCCGCGCGTCGACCACGACGGTGGCGGCACGAGGCGTCGACACCTGGGGCACAGCGGTGCCATCGACCTTGCCGCATGCGACGTGATCGCAGTACGTGGGCAGATACGACAGCCCGACCGTGCGAATGCCGTCTGCCTCGGCAGAGCGCATGCTGCGCGCCGTTGGCGCTGCCTGCATGTGCGAGGCGCCCGAGGCGATGAGCATGCGCAAGGCCAGGGTTTCCACGTCGTCGAGCGACAGAACGGTGGGAGTGGGGTCCGACATGGTCGCCGACCCTACGCGATGACGAGCATCGGGGCCCCGAACGCCACCGCGCGCACGCATGGCTAGATTCGCCACCATGACCGTGCCCGGCGGCGCAGGCCGATGACCTCGCTCGACGACCGCGTGCGCGCGTTCGTCGCCGGAGGCGGCCGCATCCTCGGCATCGCCGGTCCCCCGGGTGCCGGCAAATCGACGCTCGCCGAGCGCATCGTCGAGGCATGGGGGCCGACGGCGCAGTTGCTCCCCATGGACGGGTTCCACCTGGCGAACGACGAGCTCGAACGCCTGGGTCGCGCCGCCCGCAAGGGCGCACCGGACACCTTCGACGTCGAGGGCTACCTGTCGGCCCTCAGGCGCGTTCGGGCTCGCGAGACCGACATCCTGGTGCCCCGCTTCAACCGCGACATCGAAGAGCCGGTCGCGGGCGCGATCCGCATTGCCGTCACGGCCGAGATCGTGGTCACCGAGGGCAACTACCTGCTGCTCGACGACGGCCCGTGGCGAACGGTGCGGTCGCTGCTCGACGCCTGCTGGTGGGCCGACGTGCCCGACGATGTCCGTGTCGAGCGCCTCGTCGCCCGCCACGTGCACCATGGCCGCTCGCCCGCCACCGCCCGCGCATGGGTCGACACCGTCGACGAGCCCAACGCACGCCTCGTCGCCACACACCGCAGCCGCCCACCCGACGTGCACATCCCCACCGGCTGACGAGTAGAAACCAGCGCGATCGGGAAGAAACATCGCATGCCCGCTGTCACCGTGTCCGATCTGTCAGCACTGCCACGGATCGGTGCGCTCGACGCCACGGTGCGCCAACGGCCGGTCGCTGAGGTGACCACCGCGCCGAAGGAGTTCGACAGCAACGGCGTCCCGGTCCAGCGGGCCTTCGCCGATGTCGAACTGCATCTCCTCGACCCGTTCATCCACCTCGACCACATCGGCGGGATCGACTTCGAACCCAACGAGCCGAAAGGCTCCCCATGGCACCCGCACCGCGGTTTCGAAACGGCCACCTACATGATGGACGGCGTGCTCGAGCATGCTGACTCGACCGGTGGCGGTGGCATCATCGCCCCCGGTGCCACGCAGTGGATGACTGCGGGCAGCGGCATCCTCCACATCGAGACGCCAGCGCAGGATGCGGTCGCAGCCGGCGGCGGCTGGTTCCACGGCGTGCAACTGTGGGTGAACCTCCCCCGTGCGCGGAAGTGGACGCCACCGCGCTACCAGGACCTCGCGGGCGACCGCGTCACGCTGCTCACCACCCCCGATGCCGGCGCGCTGGTTCGCCTCATCGCCGGCTCGCTCGACGGACACCCAGGCCCCGGTACCACGTACTCCCCGGTGACCATGCTCCACCTGAGCCTCGAGCCAGGCGCGCAGGTGGTGATGCCGTGGCCCACCGATCACAACGCGCTCGTGTACATCCTCGGGGGCGACGCGTTCATCGGCGGCGAACGGTTGGCCACGACCACCGGTCAACTCGTGGTGCTCGGAGACGGGGATGCCTTCACCGTCACCGCAGCCCCTCGCCAGCACACCCGGACGGGCACGCTCGAAGTGCTCGTGCTGGGTGGTCAACCGATCGGCGAACCGGTGGCGTGGTACGGACCGTTCGTGATGAACACGCGCGCCGAACTCCAACAGGCCTACGACGACTTCGACGCTGGCAGACTCGGCACCATCCCAGTGGGCCATCCGCTCGCGCCGACCGGCTGAGACCGCCGCGCCTACGCCGTGCGGGGGCGCAGCATCGCTGTCACCTTCGCCAACTCGTCGAGCATCGTGACGGCTCCGCGCGTCATCGCCTCGCTGGCCACGATGGCACCATCGACAAGGAACTGCTGCACGAACGGGATCGCGACGGTGTCGAACAGCGGCACGAGCTTCACCGCCGAGGCGATCGGCTTGATCGCGTGCACGGCGCGCGTGCCGGCAGAGACGCCGCCGTACGACACGAAGCCCACCGGCTTGTACGCCCACTCGTTGCTCAGGAAGTCGATGGCGTTCTTCAACACCGCGTTGAAGCCGTGGTTGTACTCGGGGGTCACCATCACGAACGCGTCGCCACGGGTGATGGTCGCGCTCCAGTCGCGGGTGTGCTGGTGGACGTAATCGCCGAGCTTCGGATGCTTCGGCTCGTCGAAGAACGGAAGCGCGACCTCGGCGAGGTCGACGAGCTCGACGGCGAACGCACCGTGCTCGGCTGCGACGTCGCGGAACCACTCGCCGACGGGCAGGCCGATCCGTCCGGGTCGCGTGCTCGCGACGATGACCTGCAGTGTCGGCTTGCTCATCCGTGCGCTTCTCCCCGTGGTGGCAGGCCACAGCCCACCGGTCGCCTGCTCGGCAACACCGTCAGCCCATGACGGTACCGGACGTCGCCGATGGCTCACGTCGGCGCGAAAACGCACCGAGGTCGATGCTGCGGCCGGTGCGCGGCCCGACGTGGCGCACTGGGTCGAGGTCGTGGTCGTTGCCCGCGAGATCGGCCTCGATGATCGTCCGCATGAAGTGTCCCGCGATGGGCGCGTTCTTGAACTGGTTGCCGCTCGTGGCGCACGCCATGAACCAGCCGCGCAGGTTCGAGCGGTCGTAGATCGGAACCCAGTCGTCGGCCACGTCGTAGAGCGCCGCGAGGCCCACCGGACGGTGCGGCACGCCGAACTCGGGCACGCGCCGGGCGAGGCGGTACATCGTGGTCTCGAACCTCTCGACCGTGGTGTGCTCGTCGAAGTGATCGGGGTCGTCGACCCACTCGAGCTCGTCGCACGCCGGCTCGGTGCCACCCACCAGCAGCGTGCCGCCGACCTGTGGGCGGAAGTACTGACCGAGGTCGAGGTCACTCACGAACGGCAGCCCGCTGTCGAGGTCGAGTCCGGCGGGCGCCGGCGCGGCGAACATCTCCTGACGCAAGGGTCGGCTGGTGATGCGCATGTCGCCGGTGACGCCGGCCATCACGTTCAGCCGTGACGAGTGCGGCCCACCGACGTTCACGACGACGGTGGCCTCGATGACGTCGCCATCGGCCAACCGCACGCCCGTCACCCGGTCGTCGTCGCGCAGCACCTCGACCACCTCGGCGTGGAAGCGGAACTCGGCGCCATGGTGACGGGCGGCGAACGCCAGGTTGCGCGCCGCCAACTGGGGATCGTCGACGAACCCACTCTCGGGCTCGAACAGGGCGGTGAGCTCGCCGTGCGCGTCGGCTGCGAACGCCGGGTCGTCGACCGGCTTCGGCGGGAAGTACGCGCCGACGTCGATGCCCGGGTGACGGCGCGTGATCTCGTCGGGTGCGAGCAGCTCGTAGCCGATGCCGACGTCGTCCCACAGATCGGTCACCCGGGTGCGGGCGAAGTCCGGTGTGTTGAACAGGAGCATGCCGGTACGGATGAATCGGCACATGCCGTCGGGGTCGCGCACGCCGAGGTGGTCCTCCCACTGCTGCCACGCCGGCGCCGCTTCCCATGCCGTCAGCACGGCATCGATCGTCGAGTACGAGAACCTGATGATGGCCGCCGAGCTGCTGGTGGAACCCGCCCCTGCTGTCGGCCCCTTGTCGATGACGAGCACCCTGTGGCCACCACGCGCCAACTCCAGCGCCACCGACGAGCCGATGACACCCGCGCCGATGACCAGCACATCAGTACCGTGAATCACCGGAGCACCCTCCGACGACACCCGCCGTTGTCAGCGGGGTCGGAGATGCTCATCGTGGCCAAGCGCGGAGTCGAACCGCCAAGTTGCCCGAAGACAACTGCTCACCGCCGTACCCCGGTAGCCGTCGTCCAGTGTGCCGCGACCTCGCCCGGTTCCCAACCGGCCGCCGCCCTTCCGCGAGGTTCAGGGGTCAGGGCAGCGTGATCGGGACGACGTCGGGCAGCGTGACGTCGAGGAGTTCGAAGTCCGGTGAGCAGTGCGTCAGCGCATGAGCCAGACCAGCCGGCACGACGAAGGTGTCGCCCTCGGCCAGGGCGAACGGCGCTTGACCGTCGACGTCGAGCATGACCGTGCCGCGCAGCACGAAGCCGAACACGAACTCCGCGTCGTGGATGCTGCGTTGCGTGTGATCGGTGCCCGCCGGGCGGGCGACGCGAACACCGGCCAGACCATCGGTGGCGGCACCGATGCCGATGTCGCGGTGCTCGAAGCCCTCGAACCGCCACGGCAGCCACGTCGCCGTCGCGGCGTCGTGGCGGACGAAACGCTGGCCGCCGAAGTCACGGTCGGCCCGGATGATGCCGGTGGGCAACGGGGTCTCGCGATCGGCCAGGGTCTCGTGCTCGGCCGGGCAGCCGAGCTCGATCACCTCGAGGCCGTCACCGCTGTCGAGCACGCGGTGGCGGATCTCGGGTGGTTGCAGCACGCAGTCGCCGGCGTGCAGCACGAAGGGCTCACCCTGGTCCTCGTACACCAGTCGTACCCAGCCGCGATGCACGTAGATCATCTGGAAGCGGACCTTGTGAAAGTGCACGTAGTCGGGCACCGGGCCTGGCTCGGCGATGCGGATGTGGCTCCCGATGAACCGACCACCCTGGCGGCCCGGGATGATGTCGCGGTACTGCATGCCCGCGCGGCCGGTGCCCCATCGGGCATCGCCAGCCAGGTGCGCCACCATCAGCGACTGCTGTACCGGCGGCAGCTCGAGCGGTGGGTCGATCGGAGCGAGTTCGACCGTGGTGCCGTTCGGTGCCAACAGTTCGGTGCGGCCCTCACCGAAGGCCACGGGGTCGTCGCACAACAGCCGGATGCGCCCGGGAGCATCGCCGTGCAACGGCTGCCGCAACCGCAGCGTGAGGCCGTGACCCGACAGCACCGCTGTCGCAGGCGCGTCGGCCGGGAAGATCGCATCGACCTTGAAGCCGAGGCGCTGGGTGAAGAACTGCAACGTCGGGTCGAGCGGGTCGCACGGCACCACCACTTGGGCGAGCTGAGCAGAGGCTGCGTCACTGGGTCCGGCCATGGGAGCGACGGTAGCCTCACCCCGTTTGACTGCCACAGCCGATTCCCCTCGTCGACCGAAGTCACCCGACCGGATCGACGCTGCCGCGCCGGCGCTGCTACTCGGGATCGACACTGGCGGGACCTTCACCGACGCCGTGCTGTACGACGAAGCGCACGCCACGGTCGTCGCCACGGCGAAGGCGCCCACCACGCACCACGACCTGAGCATCGGCATCAGCGGCGCGATCGACGCCGCACTCGCCGCCGCCGAGGTGCCGGTGTCACGCATCGAGCTCGTGTCGCTCAGCACCACGCTCGCCACGAACGCGCTGGTCGAAGGCATGGGCCGTCACGTCGCTGCCGTCATCATCGGGTTCGACGAGGCGGTCATCGAGCGCAACGGTCTGGCCGAAGCCCTGGCGGGCGACCCGGCCATCTTCCTGCCGGGCGGGCACGACTCGCACGGCTCCGAGGCAGACCCGCTCGACCTCGACGAGCTCGAGCGGCGGGTCGCGGCGTTGACAGACGGTGTCGACGGGTTCGCGGTGATGGCGCAGTTCAGCGTCCGCAACCCCGGCCACGAGCTCGCGGCCACGGCGCTCATCCGGCGAATCACCGGCAAGCCCGTCACGATGAGCCACGTCCTGTCGGCGAAGCTCAACGGCCCCAAGCGCGCCGTCACCGCGATCTTGAACGCACGGCTCATCCCGATCATCGAAGACCTCGTCGAGACGACGGTGCGCACGCTGGCCGAGCGAGGCATCGAGGCGCCGCTGATGGTAGTGCGCGGCGACGGTTCGCTCGTGTCGGCCGAGTTCGTCCGCGAGCGGCCGATCGAGACGATTCTGTCAGGACCCGCCGCCAGCCTCGTCGGCGCCGCACACCTGACGGGGCTCACCGACGCGATCATCAGCGACATCGGCGGCACCACCACCGACATCGCCGTCCTGCGCGACGGCATCCCGCTCGTCAGCCACGAGGGGGCAACCGTCGGCGGTCACCGCACCATGGTGTCCGCCGTTGCGATGCACACGCACGGCCTGGGCGGCGACAGCCAGGTCCACCACGACGAGCGGGCACGCGGCGCCGTTCTCGTCGTCGGCCCGCGCCGTGTCATTCCCGTGAGCCTGCTCGCCACCCGGTATCGCGACGTGGTCCATGCCATCCTCGACCGACAGCTGCGCGCCGACCTGCCGAGCGAGCTCGACGGGGTGCTCATGGTCACCCCCGACCGCGCCCGCGCACTGGCCGAACTCGACGGGGTCGAGCTCGAGCTCGTCGAGTCGATGGGTAGCGACGTGGCAGCGGCATCCACCGTGCTCGGCTCGCTGGTCCGCCGTCGGATCGCCGAGCGGCTGGTGCGCCGCGGTGTGCTGCAGTGGTCGTCGTTCACCCCGTCCGATGCGAGCCATGTGCTCGGCCGGCAGCACAACTATGACGCTGCGGCTGCTCGAGCCGCAGCCGAGCTGTTCGCGCGTCGCCGCGACCGGCTCGGCGCCTCCATCGCCACAGGGGCCGACGAGATCAGCGAGCTCACGATCCGCACGCTGGTGCGCCGTTCGGCCGAGGCGGTACTCGCCGCAGCCTTCGACCACGACGGGTTGGCCCCCGACACGGTGCAGTCCGTCCCCGTCCAGGCTGCGCTCGACGGACGTCTCTCGGTGGTGCGACTCACCGTCGGGCTCGACCTGCCGCTCGTGGCCCTCGGGGCGTCGGCCCCGACCTACTACCCGGCTGTCGCCGCACTCGTCGGCACGGACGCCGTGGTCCCCGAGCACGCCGGCGTGGCGAACGCGGTCGGGGCTGTGGTGGGTCGCGTGCGCATCACACACGAGTGCACGATCAGCGCACCCCAGCAGGGTGAATACCTGGTGCACGCGGGCGAGCGCCCCGAGTCGTTCACCGATCTCGACCTCGCCAGAGCGCGTGCCTCACAGTTGCTCACAGCGCGTCTTCGAGCCGACATGGAGGCTGCCGGAGCACCGGTCTTCGAGACGACCGACGAGTGGCACGAGGTCATCGCCGAGGTCGGTGGCACACCGTTCTTCGTCGACGGCACCCTGACGATGACCGGTTCGGGGCGGCCACACGCGGGTCGCTGAGCCGGCGACCACACACAGGCCCGCCTGATTGACAACGCCGAGTCGTTCACGACGTTCTTCAAGAATTTCTCAAGTGGCCTACCTTGCGTGCCGATCTTCCTGACATGCGCCGAACGCACCGACTCAGCCGCCTGGCCATCGCCGCGGCCTCAAGCCTCACCACGATCGTGATGGTCGCACCCACGGCAGCGGCCGCACCAGCCCGCTCGGTCGAGGCGCCCGGCAAGCTGGCCTCGTACACGGTGCAGGCCGGCGACAACCTCTACACGTTGGCTCGCAACATGAAGGTCCGCCTCGCCGACCTGCTGACCGTCAACAAGCTGCGACTCGACAGTCGCATCCTGCCCGGCGACGTGCTCGTCATCCCTGCGGGAGGCATCGTGCCTGCGCCGAAGACTGCGCCCGCCGCAGCCGCAGCCGCCACGACGACCCCGGCAAAGACGACCACCGCTCCCGTTGCCGCCACACCTGCCCCCGGCGCCGCTGCCACCACCTATGTCCTCAGCAAGAACGAGGGCCTGTGGTCGGTTGCCACCAAGTTCGGACTGAAACTCGGCCCGCTGCTGAAGGCGAACTCGCTCACCATCGACAGCGTCGTGCACCCCGGCACCACGCTCATCATCCCGGCCGGGGGCAAGGTCGTCGCTCCCCCCTCGACGACCTCCCCCGGCCCGGCGACCAGCCCGGCGACCAGCCCGGCGGCGGCGTCCGAGGCGCCGCCCACCGGCTCCGTGGTCGACACCGTGGTCGCCTACGCCCGGGCACAACTCGGCAAGCCCTACGTGTTCAACACGGCCGGCCCCGAGTCGTTCGACTGCTCGGGGCTGACGCTGGCCGCCTACGCCCAGATCGGCGTGAACCTGCCGCACCAGAGCGCGATGCAGGCGACGAAGGGCACGGCCGTCGACTGGCGCGCCGAGCCGATCCGGCCCGGCGACCTCGTGTTCGCCTTCTCATCGAACAGCACCGGCGTCATCAGCCACGTGGGCATCGCGATCAGCGCGACGCAATGGATCCATGCTCCTCGCGCCGGTGACGTCGTGAAGCTCGGCTCGATCCCGGCGGCAAACCGGATCCAGGCGGTGCGCCGCTACGTCACCCCCTGACGGGCGACGTCCAGCTCTGCAGCACCTGGTAGTAGTTCAACCGGTCGTAGGCCTGAGGGTCGGGCACGTTCGCACGGCTCATCGCTCCCTGCAGTTGACGCACGCTCTCGTACTCGTGCATCAGCATCCACTCGCGTAGACCGTCGCGCATGACGGCCAGGTGCTCGGGGCCGCGCAGCAGCAGCGAGCTCGTGGCCATCACCGCGTCGGCACCCACCAGCAGCAACTTCAGCAGGTCGTCACCGGTGTGCACGCCGGTGCTCGCCGCCAACGAGCAGTCGACGGTGCTGCGCAACGCACCGATCCAGTGCAGCGGCAAGCGCACCTCGCCCGGTGACGACAGGTGCAGGCGCGGCGTCATCTGCAGCGTCTCGACATCGATGTCGGGCTGGTAGAAGCGATTGAACAGCACCACACCGTCGGCCCCAGCCGCGCACAACCCAACCACGAGGTGGCCGAGCGACGTGAACCACGGACCGAGCTTCACCGCCAGCGGCACCGTGATCTCGGCGCGGACCTCCTCGACCAATTCGATCAGGCGTCGTTCGACATCGGCGGCCGAGAGTCCGGGGTTGGTCACCATCTCGTAGACGTTCAGCTCGATGGCTGCTGCACCCGCCGATTCGAGCGAGCGCGCGTATCGCACCCAGCCACCTGGCGTCGTGCCGTTGATGCTCGCGATCACCGGGATGTCGACACGTTCGACGGCGTCCTCGACCAGGTCGAGGTGGCGATGGGGACCGGCTGCGATCGAGTCGAGGTCGGGAAAGAAGGTGAGCGCCTCCGCCGACACGTCGGTGCTGCGGTCGAAGGCGGATGCAGCGGCGAAGATGTCGTGCTCGATCTGCTCCTCGAACAACGAGGGCAGCACGATCGCGCCGGCACCAGCCTCCTCGAGACGACCCCACATCGCAGGGTTGCCGGTCAGTGGTCCGGCCGACGCGATGAGCGGGCTGCGCAGGTGCATCCCGAGATAGGTGGTCGACAGGTCGGTCATGGCTCGTCCTCCAATGATGCGGCGTGGTCCTCGTCGGGGTGCGCCACAGCGGCGTGTGCGGGTGCCGATCGCTCGACGTCGGTGAGTTGGCGGTAGTACTCCCATCGGCCGCGCACGTCCGCCTCGGCGATGCCGAGCAGCTCTGCGGCCCGTTCCGGATTGCTCCGGGTCAGCATCGAGAACCGTGCCTCGCTCGCCGTGAACTCGGCGTACGGCATGCTCGGCTCGGCACTGTCGAGGGTGAACGGATGCGTGGCCTCGCCACCGCCAGGGCGGTAGCGGTAGAGGGGCCAGTGCCCGCTCTGGACGGCAGCCTTCTGCTGCGTCATCGATCTGCTCATGTCGAAGCCGTGAGCGATGCACGTGCTGTAGGCCACGATCAACGAGACACCCGGATAGGCCGCTGCCTCGAGCATCGCCTTCACGGTCTGCACGTCGCTCGCCCCGAGGGCCACGTGGGCGACGTACACGTCGCCATAGGTCATCGCCTCGAGCCCGAGATCCTTCTTGGCGATCCCCTTGCCCCCGGCCGCGAACTTCGCGACAGCACCACGCGGCGTGGCCTTCGAGGCCTGCCCACCGGTGTTGGAGTAGACCTCGGTGTCGAGCACCAGGATGTTCACGTTGCGGCCGCTGCCGAGCACGTGATCGAGGCCCCCGGCGCCGATGTCGTACGCCCATCCGTCGCCGCCGACGATCCACATCGTGCGGCCGACGAGCGCGCCGGTCAGGCCTCGCAACCGGGCAGCCGGCGCCGTGTCGAGTCGATCGAGCGAAGCATCCAGCGCCGCGACCCGCTCGCGCTGTGCCCGCACACCGAGGTCGTCGACATCGCCGACCCCGTCAGCCACAGCGGTCACCAACTCGGGGTCGAGCACATCGGTCATCGACTGCATCAGACCCAACGCGCCACGCTGTTGCGCCTCGTAGGCGAGGCGGATGCCGAGACCGAACTCGGCGTTGTCCTCGAACAGGCTGTTGCTCCAGGCCGGGCCGCGCCCGTGCTCGTCGACCGCGTAGGGCGTCGTCGGCAGATTGGCGCCGAAGATGCTGCTGCAACCGGTCGCGTTGGCGATCATCAGCCGGTCACCGAACAGTTGGGTGAGCAGCTTCAGGTACGGGGTCTCGCCACAGCCGGCGCAGGCACCGCTGAACTCGAACAGGGGCAGGCGGAGCTGGCTCGTCTTCACGCTCGCCGGGTCGAACAGCGCTGTGTCGACAGAGGTGAGCGCGTCGAACTCGTCCCACGCTGCCCGTTCGGCGTCGAGGTGATCGGCGATGGGTCGCATGTTGATGCTCTTGCGCTTCACCTCGCTCTTGTCGTGGGCGGGGCACGCCACCACGCACAGCCCGCAACCGGTGCAATCGTCGGGCGCAACCTGGATCGTCAACGACATGCCGGGCACGTCATGGCTGCGGAACGACTTCGTCTTCACCACGCTGCCCGCAGCGAGAGAACCGGGCTCGTACACCTTCATGCGGATGGCGGCATGCGGGCACACGATGGCGCACTTCCCGCAGTCGATGCAGAGGTCTGCCTCCCAGATCGGGATCTCGGCAGCAATCGTGCGCTTCTCGACCTTCGACGTCGCAGTGGGGAAGGTGCCATCGGGCGGTAGCGCGCTGACGGGCAGCAGGTCCCCCTCGCCGGCCAGCATGCGCGCGGTCACCCGCTCGATGAACGCGCCGTGGGGCAGCGAGCCCGACCCCACCGGGACCGCCCGCCGGCGACCGGTCGTCGACGTGACCGTCGAACCCAGCGGCACGCGATGCAAGTTGGCCAACGTGGTGTCGACCGCGGCGACGTTGCGCTCGACCACCAGCGAGCCGCGCTTGCCGTAGGTGTGCTAGATCGCGTGCTGCAGCGATGCGATCGCCTCGTCGGTGGGCAGCACGCCCGACAGCGCGAAGAAGCACGTCTGCATCACGGTGTTCACCCGACCCGGCAGCCCTGCGGCCTTCGCGACCGCAGCGGCGTCGATGGTGTGCAGTTCGAGGTCGCGCTCGAGCACGAGCGCTTGCACCTCGGCCGGCAGTCGGTCCCACAGGTCGTCGGGTCGGTGGGGGCTGTTGATCAGCACCACCGCGCCCGGTGCGGCCACCTGCAGCACGTCAAGCCGTTCGAGGAAGTTCCACTGGTGAACACCGACGAACGTGGCCTGGTCGATGAGGTAGGTGCTCGTGATCGGGTCGGGGTCGAAGCGGAGGTGGCTCACGGTGGTGGACCCCGACTTCTTCGAGTCGTACACGAAGTACGCCTGCACGTGGAGGTCGGTGTCGGTGCCCACGATCTTCGCAGTGTTCTTGTTGGCGCCCACCGTGCCGTCCGAGCCGAGCCCGAAGAAGACGGCGCGCACGCGGGCGTCGTCGGTGCGGAACGACGGATCGACGTCGAGGCTGCTGTGGCTGACGTCGTCGATGATGCCGACGGTGAAGCTGTTGCGGGGTGCGGCAGCGGCGGTCTCGACGAACACCGACCGCACCATGGCCGGCGTGAACTCCTTGCTGCTCAGGCCGTAGCGGCCACCGATCACCCGAGGTGGCAGGCCATCGACCCACCGGGTTGTGTCGCTGTGCCACAGGGCGGCCAGGACGTCGAGGTGCAGCGGCTCGAACGGCGCACCCGGCTCCTTCGTGCGGTCGAGCACGGCGATGGTGCGCACGCTCGGCGGCAGTGCGGCCAGCAGCTGTTCGGTGGGGAACGGCCGGTACAGGCGAACGACCGCGACACCCACGCGATCACCGGCCGCGCACATCGCGTCGACGGCCTCGCACGCCGCTCCGAAGGCCGAGCCGATCAGCACGATCACCCGGTCGGCATCGGGCGCACCGTGGTAGTCGACCAGGTGGTACTGGCGACCGGATCGTTCGGCGAGCCGGTCCATCGATGCCTGCACCGCCGCGGGAACCGCAGCATGGAACGGCGTGCACGCCTCACGGGCCTGGAAGAACACGTCGGGGTTCTGCGCAGTGCCTCGCACCACGGGACGATCGGGGTCGAGACCGCGCACTCGCAGCGCCGACACTCGCTCGTCGGACACCATCGAACGAACGTCATCCTCTGACAACAGGTCGATGTCGCGCAGCTCGTGGCTCGTGCGGAACCCGTCGAAGAAGTGCAGGAACGGGATCGACGTCTCGAGCGATGCGGCGTGCGCGACCGCGGCCAGGTCACCGGCCTCCTGCACACCGCTCGAGCTGAGCATCGCCCAGCCGGTGGTGCGTGCGGCCATGACGTCGCTGTGGTCACCGAAGATGCTGAGGGCGTGCGTTGCCACCGTACGGGCGGCCACGTGGATGACCGCGGGTGTGAGCTCGCCGGCGATCTTGAACATGTTCGGCAGCATCAGCAGGAGGCCCTGGCTGGCCGTGAACGTGGACGCCAGCGCGCCGCGGGTGACGGCGCCGTGCAGGGCACCGGCCGCACCGGCCTCGCTCTGCATCTCGACCACCTCGGGGACCAGTCCCCACAGGTTCGGGCGCCCCTTGGCACTCCAGTCGTCGGCGAGCTCGCCCATCGGCGACGCCGGCGTGATCGGGTAGATCGCGATCACCTCGCTGAGGAGATGGGCGACGCGCGCTGCGGCCTCGTTGCCGTCGACGATCCGGCGTTCGTGGGTCATGGGTGCCTCACAGCAGCACCGTACGGACACCGGGCCTGCAGCGATAGGGACGAAGGACCCCCTTCGAGGTACGGCGCCCCCAGGCGAACGGTTATCCCTGCCGAGCAGCGAGGAGCCCGGCCATTGCGGCCTCGGCCCCCGTCATATCGGGACGGTCACATGCTTCCAGCCGGCTGAGGTAGCTGAGCGACACGAACCCGGCCTCGACGATCGCACCGTCGGTGTGGGCCGGCAGGTTCACGGCCTCGCCCCACTCCATGCGTACGTGGAAGGCGCTGTCGTGGCCTTCCTTCGGCTCGAGCGTCGCCTGCGACATCCGGCGCGGCGGCTCCATGCCCACCGCAGCCTGGCGCCACCCGGCGATGTCGTCGACCTCGACGTTCGGCACGTTGATGTTCACCACCACCGGTTCGGCCGGCATGTCGGCCACGAGGCCCTCGACGAACGACGCCGCGACGGCAGCGGCGGTGTGCCACTTCTGACCGATCAGCATCTCGTCCCAGCCCTGCCCCTCGATGCCGAACCCGGTGACCGCCTGGCTGACAGCGACGCCCGACAGGCCCCCGTTGCGGCCGCTGAGGCAGGCCCCGATCGTGCCCGAGTGGTACACCGAGCGTCCGACGTTGGCGCCAGGGTTGATGCCCGACACGACGAGGTCGAACGCCTCACCGAACGCACCGAGGCGGGCGAACATGACGCACAGCGCCGGTGGTCCGCTGACCGACCACGCCTCGTCGATCCCCTCGACACGCACCTTCTGGACCTCGGGCTTCATCAGGTGCAGGGCACCGAGCGCGGCACCCGCACCCGAGTATTCCTTGTCGGGGGCGATGATGATGACGTCACCGAATGGACGCATCGCCCGGGCGAGCACGTGGAGGCCGACGGAGTCGATGCCGTCGTCGTTGGTGAGGAGGAGGCGCATCCCCCGATCGTTGCAGCACCGCACGGCGAGATGCGACCCCGCAGGCGTCGCCGGGGTGTCGGGGTGGTGGATCGACGGTGGACAGGCCACGATGGGGAGGTGAACATCCTCGCTGCGCTCCCGCGCCCGTCCGAGACGCGCCTCGCCGTGAAGGTGACCCCCGATGCGCTGCGCCAGTTGCGCAGCGGTCATCCCTGGCTGTTCGAGGGCTCGATCACCTCGGTGAACCGCACCGGCGCACCCGGCGACCTCGCCGTCATCTTCGACGACGAACGCCAGTTCAGGGCGATCGGCCTGTGGGATCCCGCGTCGCCGATCAGGGTGAAGATCCTGCACAGCGGCCGTCCCGTGCAGATCGACGCAGCCTGGTTCCAGCAGAAGCTGGCCGCCGCCGTGGCCAGGCGCGCACCGCTCGCCGAGTCGGCCGGCACACCGACGGCCACCACCGGCTACCGCGTCGTGCACGGCGAGAACGACGGGCTGCCCAGCCTGGTCGTCGATCGCTACGGCCACGTGGTCGTCGTGAAGCTGTACTCGGCCGCATGGATCCCGCACCTCGCCACGATCCTGCCCGTCTTGCGCGGCCTGGTGCCATACGCATCGGTGGTCGTGCGCATCGCACGGTCGATGGCCGATCAGCCGCTGCACGGCATCGAGGCCGGCATGTCGCTGGTGGGTCCCGACGTCGACAGCCCGGTCCCCTTCCTCGAGCACGGCCTGCACTTCGAGGCCGACGTCATCCACGGTCAGAAGACCGGCCATTTCCTCGACCAGCGCGACAACCGCATCCTCGTCGGTTCGATGGCGGCCGGTGCACGCGTGCTCGACGTGTTCTCGTGCAACGGGGGCTTCGGTGTGCATGCCGCAGCCGGTGGCGCACGTTCGGTGCACAGCATCGATGCCGCCCCAGGCGCCATCCGCAACGCCGAGCGCAACATGGCGCTGAACGCCCACCTTCCGGCCGTTGCGGCATGTCGCCACGAGACCACCATCGGCGAGGCGTTCGCCACGCTCGAGAAGCTCGGCGAATCACGCGGCCGATTCGACATCGTGGTGGTCGACCCCCCGTCGTTCGCCCAGAACGCACCATCGATCCCGAAGGCGATCACGGCCTACGAGCGCCTCGCGCAACTGGCGGTGGCGCTCGTCGAACGCGACGGCCTGCTGGTACAGGCCTCGTGCTCGTCACGCGTCGACGAGGCGACCTTCGTCCGTGCCGTCCACGCAGGCGCGGCCCGGGCCGGATACGACCTCGACGAGGTCCGCCGCACCGGCCACCCCCTCGACCACCCCATCGGCTTCCGCGAGGGCGCCTACCTCAAGGCCCTCTTCGCACGCCCCACCCGCGCCCCCAAGCAACAGCCGTGATCCCCACGATCGACCTGCGATCGCCCGATGCCGCCACCCTCATCGGCGGCGCATGCGCAGCAGTCGGGTTCTTCCAGGTCGTCGGACATGGCGTGCCGGCTGCGGTGATCGACACGGCCTGGCGCGAGGCCGGGCAGTTCTTCGAATTGCCGCTCGCGCAACGGATGCAGGCCGCTCGCCGCCACGACGGCGACGCGTACGGCTACCTGCCGATGGAGTTCGAGTCGCTCAACCGTTCCCTCGAAGGTGGCAATGGCGAGGGTGAGGGTGGCTCCGGTGCGGCCGACCTGAAGGAGACGTTCAACGTCGGCCCCTTCCGTCCGCCCGGCCGCCCCCTCGTCGACGACGGTGAGACCTGGGCGTTCGCTCCGACGCCCCTGCCTCCCTCGCTCCCCGCGCTCGCTCCCGCCTTCGAGGCGTACTTCGAGGCGATGCTCGACCTCGCCACGCGACTCATGCGCCACTTCGCTGTCGCTCTCGACCTGCCCGAGCACCACTTCGACGCATGCATCGGCGAGTCACCCAGCGCCCTGCGTGCGCTCAACTACCCCGACCTCGCCAGCCGAGCAGCCGTCGACGGGCAGCTCCGTGCCGGCGCGCACACCGACTACGGAACGCTGACGATCCTGCTGCAGGACGACGCCCCGGGCGGGCTCCAGGTGCTCGATCCCACGACCGGTGCGTGGACACCGGTGCCGCACACCCCCGATGCGTTCGTCGTGAACCTCGGCGACCTGATGGCACGGCGGACCAACGACCGCTGGCGCTCGACCCTGCACCGGGTCGTCCTCCCACCACCCGATTCCCAGGGGTCGACACAGCGCCGCAGCATGGCCTTCTTCCACAACGCGGACTATCACGCAATGATCGAGTGCCTGCCGACGTGTGTGGCTCCGGGCGAGCCACCCCTGTACGAGCCGGTGGTCGCCGGACCCCACCTGATGTCGAAGTTCCATCGCGCCACATCGACCTGACGGTCTGGAACAGGGCCGCGTCGTGCGGCACGATCGCTAGCGACGATGCGAGATCGTCGCCAGGGCACGGTCGAGCTCGGCGACCACGATGTCCGCGTGGTCGCGAGTGAACACGATCGGCGGCTTGATCTTCACGACGTTGTCGGACGGGCCGTCGGTCGACAGCAGCACGCCCCCTGCGCGCATCGCCTCCACCACGTCGCCGGCCAGCGCTGTCGCCGGTTGCCTGGTCGTTCGGTCGGTCACGAGGTCGACGCCGAGGTACAGCCCCTCGCCACGCACGTCACCGATCGCCTCGTGCTGCTGCTGCAGGTGACGCAACCGGCCGATCAGGTAGGCGCCGGTATCGGCCGCTCGCGCCACGAGTTGCTCGTCCTCGATCACGTCGAGCACGGCCATGCCGGCCGCACACGACACCGGGTTGCCGCCGAAGGTGGCGAAAAACTCCATCCCGTTCGCGAACGCGGCAGCGATCTCTGGCGTGGTGACGACGGCGGCGAGGGGGTGGCCGTTGCCCATCGGCTTGCCGAGTGTGACGATGTCGGGCACGACGCCCTGCAGCTCGAACGCCCACATCGCCGAGCCGACGCGACCGAACCCCACCTGTACCTCGTCGGCGATGCAGAGGGCACCGGCGGCGCGGGCGCGCTCGTAGGCACCGCGCAGGTACCCCTGCGGGAACACGACCTGGCCCCCGCACCCGGAGATCGACTCGGCGATGAACGCAGCAGGGCCGCGATCATCGTGCTCGTACGCGCGGGCGATCGCGTCGTCGACCGATGACGCGAACGCAGCGCCCGCAGACTCGTCGTACCCGGCCACCCGGCCCCGATATGGGTCGGGTAGCTCGGCCAGCTGTACATGGGGCGGCCGCCCTGCGCCGCCACGCCGGTTGAACTTGTACGCGCTCACCTCGATCGTCGCGTTGGTGTTGCCGTGGTAGCCCCAGTCGACCGCCACGACGTCGCGACGACCGGTGACCGTGCGCGCCATGCGCAGCGCGAGCTCGTTCGCCTCCGACCCCGAGTTGACGAAGCACACCACGCTCAGCGGACCCGGGAAGGTGGCCGCGAGACGCTCGGCGTACTCGAGGACGAGCGGGTGCAGGTAGCGCGTGTTCGTGTTCAGCTGCGCCGCCTGACGTGCGATCGCATCGACCACGTGCGGGTGCGCATGGCCGACATGGCACACGTTGTTCACACCGTCGAGGTGTGCCCGGCCGGTGTGGTCGTAGAGCCACGGGCCTCGCCCACGCACGATGTGGAGGCGACGCCGATAGCTGACGCTGAGCGAGGGCAGGAGGTCGTCCTGGCGCCGGCTCAGCAGTGCCTCGGGCTCGGCGGCCGGCGTGAAGGTCTCGGGCTGCAGGCGCAACAACAGGTTCGCGTCGGGGGCGATGCTGCGCCAGATCGACATGCGGCTCGGCTCACCGGCGCCCTCGAAGTTGCCGTTCGGCCCATCGACCGGATCGGCCATCAGGTCGGTGATGAGCTGCAGGTGCACGTGTGGTGCCCAGCCGCCGTTCACCGTGTGGTCACCGACGAAGCCCACCACTTGACCGGCGGCGACCTCGTCGCCCGGTGCGACGGTGCTGAGGGTTCGGCGCGACAGGTGGCCGTACAGGCACCAGAACGATCCGGCGTCACCGGCGTCGTGCTCGAGGATCACCGTGGGGCCATAGTCGAACGGTGCGTCGTTGTCGACGACGGTGACCACGCGCCCGGGCAGCATCGCCCGTACCGGCGTGTCCGCCGCCACGAAGAGGTCGATGCCGATGTGCACCGACCGCGGCTCGGGCGCATCGGTCGTGAACTGGTCGCCGCCGTAGCAGTTGCGGTCCTCGTCGTACCGACCGAAGGCGACCTCTGCCCCGGCCGCGGCCATCTCGGCCTCGAGCCACCCCCAGTACGCGACTGGGTCCGAGGCGTGCTGCATCCCGGGCGCACCGTCGGCGAGGCTGATGACGAGCCGCCCGGCGCGGTCGAGGTCGAACGGCAGCGGCGAGACCGGGCGGCACGCCTCGCTGCGCATGAACGCCACGATCGCGTCATGGCGCGGCACAGGCTGCAGGCCGGCGGCGTCGCGAGCGACGAAGTGCAGCATCTCCGGCCGCATCGCCATCAGCCGCCGGAGGAGCGCCAACGCCGGTGCCTGCGACACGGTGAGGTAGTCGTTGTCGGGAAACTCGCGACTGCGGTGCGACGAGATCGCCACGCTCATCGCCAGTCGCGCGACGACGAGGTCGAACAGCACGCGGAGCTCATCGGGCTCGAGCGGCATCTCGGCCGTGTAGCCGCCGATGATTCGCCGCGACGTCGCCACGATGTCGGGCACGTCGAGCAGGGCATAGGCGAGCGTCACCGCGAGCTCGTTCACCTGCCGGGCGAACACCATGTCGCCGAAGTCGATGATCCCGCTGATCACACCGTCATGCACGAGCACGTTGCGGTCATTCGCATCGTGGTGCACCACCGCACCCCGGAGGTCGTCGAGCACCGGCACCACGCGGGCTCGGTGCCGCTCGAACGCTGCCTCGACAACCCGACGATCATCGACCACGGCGATCATGTCGAGCCATTCGGTGCAGCGCTGCGCCGCATCGAGGTTCCACAGGAAATCCGCGCGGTGTGCAGCCGGGTGCCCGAAGCCGCGCATGCCGGCGGACAGCGCTCCCATCGTGCGGCCGAGGTCGCGCTCGAGCGCGTCGGTTCGCTCGACGTCGGCGAGCGGCTCACCAGGCAGGTGGCTGACACACCGGACGAGGTGGCCGTGCCACGTCACGACCGGCTCCCCAGCGATGGCGGGCAACACGGCCGGCACGGCAAGGCCGGGTGCGGTGCGGGCCAGGTGCCGCAGCGCCGCCTGCTGCAGATCGAGCACCTCGGGCGACTCCGCGCCGTTCGCGATCTTCATCACGAACGTGCCATCGCCGGTCGCGATGCGCACGTTCTGGTCGCGCTCGGAATCGAGCGGGGTGAGATCACCGGCCAGACCGAAGTGCACCTGCGCCGCATCAGCCAGGAGCGCGTCGTCGAACGCTGGCGGCCCGGTGTCGAAGACGTCGTACATCGCTCAGCGACCGGTGAAGTCGGCCGGACGACGTTCGAGGAACGACGCCACACCCTCGCGATGGTCGTCACTCTTGAAGCAGGCCGCCATGGCCGCTGTGTGGCGCTCCATGTGCTCGGCCACCGGGGCGGTGAGGCCCTGGTGCACGAGTTGCTTGATGAGCCCGAGGCTGTGCGGCGAGCCGGCGGCGATGGCCCCGGCGAGCTCGTATGCCTTCGGCAACACCTCGTCGGGGGCCACGACATCGAGGACGTACCCCAGCTGCAAGGCCTCGTCGGCGCCGATCATCTGGCCCGTGTAGAGCAGCCGCAGGGCCTGCTGCATGCCGACGATGCGGGGCAGCAGCCAGGTGCCCGCGCCGGTGTCGGGCACCAGGCCGCGGTGGACGAAGTTCCACGCGAACCGGGCGTTGGTCGATGCGACGCGCAGATCGCACTGCGACGTGAACTCGGCGCCCATGCCGACCGCCGGGCCGTCGATCGCACACACCGTCGGCTTGCGGCACTGGGCGATCGGCCACCACGCATGACGGTCGTCGGCCGAGCCGCGCAGGCCGCGGGTCTCTCCGGGAATCGTGGCGAGGTCGGCAAGGTCGGTCCCGGCACAGAACGCACCGGGCACACCCGTCAGCACGAGCACCACGGTGGACGGATCGGCATCGGCCGTCGCCACCGTCTCGATGAACTGGCCGAGCATCGCGTAGGTCATCGCGTTGCGCTTCTCGGGCCGATCGATGGTGATCGTCCCGACCTTGCCGTCGGTGGTGTAGCGGATGTGATCGGCCATGGCGACGACGTTACGCCCGCTCCACGGGGGCACCTACAGTCGGCGCATGGCCTTGCACCCCAACGGCATCAACCACCTCGCCATCGCCACGCGCGACATGAAGGCGCAGATCGAGTTCTTCACCGACGTACTGGGGGGAGAGCTCAAGGCGCTGTACTGGATGCACGGCGTGGCCGACACCTTCCACGGGTTCGTCGAGCTCAGCCCCAGCTGCTACCTCGCCTTCCAGCAGCACCCGAACAACCCGGCCGAGCCGATCGTCGGCGTC